>NZ_CANDOD010000027.1:0-42802 GCF_947387585.1 Grimontia sp. SpTr1 | reverse complement strand
TGAAATACGGACGCGGGATGGAGCAGCCTGGTAGCTCGTCGGGCTCATAACCCGAAGGTCGTCGGTTCAAATCCGGCTCCCGCAACCAATTGCGACACTAGCTCAGCTGGTAGAGCGCAACCTTGCCAAGGTTGAGGTCACGAGTTCGAACCTCGTGTGTCGCTCCAAATTCGAAGCTTTCGATTTATCGGAAGTTTGATATGCAAGGAACCTTGCCAAGCTTGAGGTCACGCCTAAGCCTTGAAGATCGGGAACCTCGTGTGTCGCTACAAATTATTTGCAGATGGTGCCTATCATCGCAATCACAGAATTGCGTGCCCTGGTGGTGGAATTGGTAGACACAAGGGATTTAAAATCCCTCGACGTTCGCGTTGTGCCGGTTCAAGTCCGGCCCGGGGCACCATTTAAATTAAGGCCTACAAGCACAAGCTTGTAGGCCTTTTTCTTTTGGTCATTTCTCGGCGTGAAAGTGAAGGGGGCTAGCTCCGATTTTCACTCGCAGTTGCCACCTACTTCCCGGTCACTGACGGCTGATGGGCTCACGCGTGTTAAGCTTCGCGAGTTGCTTGTCATGTGTCTTACCCAATAGAACTAGCGATGAGATCGCACCAATCATCGCCAGGAACATATCGGATTGCGTGTCCCAAACGTAGCCCTGCGTGCCAAGGAAAGCTTCAGCAGACTCTCCAGACATAACCGCAACCCACCACTCGATAAGCTCATAGAACGCACTGAAAGCCAAACAGAACGATACGATAAAGAAATTGCGCCAGCGTGGTGAGGGTATCACTGAGTTTCGAATCAGTATCTCGCGTGCCACCAAGGCCGGAATGAACCCCTGCGCAAAGTGACCCACTTTGTCGTAGTTATTGCGTGCGGTATTGGTTATCTCTTTGATGTAATCAAATAGCGGGACTTCTGCATATGTGTAATGCCCACCAACCATCAAAATCGCGCAATGAACCAGAATAAAGAAGTAAGTGACTTGCGTGAGCGGAAAAGACTTTCGGGTCATCGCTAGAGCGACAAGTGCAATAAGCGCTGGCGCCACTTCAAGGAACCAGGTGAACTGATCTTTTGGGTTGATTGCCGACCAAATAAAAACGGCAAAGAAGATAGCAAGCCAGATTGTTGAGTTTGCTTTGTTCATTTAGATACCTAATGTTTTAATAACAGTCACTTACCTACACGTGTCAGCTAGCTTAGGCTATTCGCGTAGTGTGCGCAAAGTATTGGTAAGTCTGATGACTTTGACCTGAGATTGATGTAACCACCTGATATGTCACAAGAGGACTCTTGGCGTTGGGCTGAATGACACAAAAGCCAATACCTGGTTTATCTCTCCCAAAAGAATGGCATCCCCAAAAAGCTTCTAATTAACGTCAGAATCGAGATTGCTTTCCCCCAATGTTTTGCCAGTTGCCATTACAGTGGAGTTGAATAGCTTTCTAGACTACCTCGGTAAGGCTTAATAGCCATAATTGGTAACAGATGTAACCGAATTAATCGAATTTTAACTGAATGGAAAAAAACGCTTGAGTTCAAAAAAGTGGCTATGTTACCTTTCGCGACAATCTCGAACATAGAGCTTTTCGAGACATACGCGGCGCAATGTTGAAGAAGTTGTCGTCGCACCGTAGGTACTAGGAAATGGTTTCCTAGTAGAAGGGCATTAATAGAGCTGTCTGGCTTCAACGAAGTCGGGGCATATTGAGGAACCCAACAGTGATTATGTATTACCTCCACTTCAGCTTCGTTTTACCAAACTGCAGTATTATTACTGAGCCTTGATCAATCCGATCATCAGAGACGCTTTTCATACGTTTTAAAGCTGTTCCCCCACGACTTGATCGTGATGCTTTGCCGTACTTGTTTTAGCGCACTCGAACACACTATGGTTTCCGCCGATATCACACGAGGTGATTCGACGGGTATTTCCCGATGACTCGGGGGTGTGCTCCACGACTTATCTGCTGATTTCTCCATAACGCCAATTTGGTGTTAAGGGTTGCTACACGCAATTTCGGCAGTGACGTAGTGGTGAACATGGAAGATCAAGAATAATGATTAACTTTCCCACTGAAACTCAGGATAAGTTGGCAGCTAGCCCGGTTCCTGTTTTGCAAGGCCTTCACGACCTGACTCCAGATGAGTTGCTACTGAGTCAGGAACACTACGAATCTGAGGTTCGTTCTTATCCTCGCCGTCTACCGGTCGCCATTGCTAAGGCAAATGGTGTGTTGGTGGAAGACAGCCGTGGTCAGGTTTACCTGGATTGCTTGGCGGGTGCTGGCACCTTGGTGCTTGGCTACAACCATCCTGAAATCAATCAAGCTTTGATTGAACAGCTTCACGCGGGTATTCCCTATCAAACGTTGGATATTACAACACCAGCGAAAGATGCATTCATTCGTGAACTGATGGCTTTCCTTCCACAGGACTTTGCAGAAAACGCCAAAGTTCAATTCTGTGGCCCTTCCGGTGCTGATGCCGTTGAAGCGGCAATCAAACTCGCTAAACAAACCACTGGCCGTAACACGATTGCCGCGTTCCATGGTGCTTACCATGGCATGACTAACGGCACCATGGCGCTGATGGGCAACCTCGGCACCAAAGCGCGCCGTCAAGGTTTGATGGCAGATGTTCACTTCCTGCCATTCCCATACGACCTGCGCTGTCCTTATGGCTTGCATGGCGAACAAGGTGCGCGTCAGGGCTTGCGTTACATTGAACGTATGCTGGCTGATGACGAAAGTGGTGTGCAAAAACCTGCTGCCATTATCGTCGAGCCGGTACAAGGCGAGGGCGGGGTGATTCCAGCGCCAGCGTTCTGGTTGAAAGAACTGCGCCGTATTACCCAAGAGCATGGCATTCTGCTGATTTTCGATGAAATCCAATGTGGTATCGGTAAAACTGGCTCTCACTTCGCGTTTGAAGATTCAGGCATCACACCAGACATTCTTTGTCTTTCAAAAGCTGTCGGTGGCGGTTTGCCTATGTCGCTGCTGGTGTTCGATAAAGAAATCGACACCTGGCGTCCAGGTGAACACACAGGTACTTTCCGCGGCAACCAGCTGGCCATGGTCTCTGGTGCGAAAGCGATGGAAATCATCCGTCGCGACAACCTCGCAAACCAAGCGGCAGTGACGGGTGAATATCTGCGCCGTGGTCTGGAAAAGATTGCTGAGAAAACGACGTGTATCGCGGAAGTTCGTGGCAAAGGCTTGATGCTGGGTGTAGAAATCTGTGACCCAGAAGGTACTAAGAACAACTTTGGTGAACCTCAGTCAGCGCCAGAACTTACTGTTGCGATTCAACGTGCAGCACTTGAGCGTGGGTTAATCATCGAAAAAGGTGGACGCGACGGCTCAGTGCTGCGCTTCCTGCCGCCAATCATCATCACTTTCGAGCAAATCGACTTCGCGCTGAAAGCGCTGGAAGAGGCGATTGACTCGCTGGTTGAACCAAAACCTGTTTCGCAGCCAATGGACAGCATCCAGCAAAGCTGGCGCGAGCACTTCATTCATGTTGGTAAAAACGGCGCTGACGGCTTTGAGTCGGCAATGAATCAAAGCACCTTGGCACTGAAGAAACTGTTTGAAACCACAGACTCGCCATACAGTGGCCTCGACCCTATGGTGCTGCAATCTCAAATCCGCCGCGCGCAATTGGGCGAAAACCCTCAGTCGCTGACGGATGTGATTGATGAGACGACGGACTTGATCGGTAAGAACTCCATCATTGTTCAGCATCCTCATTGCATCGCGCACCTACATACGCCACCAATGCTGCCTGCTGTGGCTGCAGAAGCCTTTATCACTGCGCTTAACCAGTCTATGGACTCCTGGGATCAGGCAAGTGCAGCGACCTTCGTAGAGCAAGAAGTCACTGACTGGCTTTGCAAGCGTTTCGGCTTTGATGAGCAATCAGACGGTGTTTTCACCAGCGGTGGCACCCAAAGCAACCTGATGGGTCTCCTGATGGCGCGCGACCACATCATTAAGCAAACCAGCGGTCATGATGTGCAGAAAGATGGTTTGCCGGAATACGCAGACAAGCTTCGCGTGATTTGCTCGAAGAACTCCCACTTCACCATGCAGAAATCAGCGTCATTGCTGGGTCTGGGTGAAAATGCGGTGGTCTGCGTCGATACCTACACCGATGGCACCATCAGCATCGAATCAGCAGAAGAAGCGGTGACATCTCTGAAAGCTGAAGGCCTGATCCCGTTTGTGATCACTGGCACCGCGGGCACCACGGATAACGGTTCTATCGATGATCTGGATGATGTGGCGGATCTGGCTGAAAAACACGGTCTGTGGATGCACGTCGATGCGGCATACGGCGGTGCGTTGATCCTGAGTCGCCACCATGCACGTCTCGAAGGTATCGAACGTGCAGATTCCGTGACTGTCGACTTCCACAAAATGTTCTTCCAACCAATCAGCTGTGGCGCTGTGCTGCTTAAAGACAAAGCGCACTTTGGCTATATCCGTCACCACGCAGATTACCTGAACCGCGAAGAAGACGTGCTGCCGAACCTGGTGGACAAGTCTATCGCGACAACCCGCCGTTTTGATGCGCTGAAAGTATGGATGACGCTGCAAAACGTCGGCCCGCAAGCGTTGGGCTCCATGGTCGATCACCTGCTCAACCAGACGCAACAGGTTGCCGATTTGGTGAATCAGCGCCCAGACTTTGAACTCTTGGCTGTGCCTTGTCTGTCTACCGTTCTGTTCCGCTACACCGGATCGAACAAAGGGATGGATTTGGATTCTCTCAACAAGCAAATCCGTTTGGATGCTTTGGTTCAAGGACGCGCCGTTGTGGGCGAAACCGTAGTCGATGGTGACATTGCGCTGAAATTCACGCTGCTCAACCCTTGTCTGTCTTTGAACGACTTTGAGCAACTACTCAACGAACTTGAAACGCTGGGCGGCGAAATCGCCAAGCAATCTCTCTAATTTTTTGCTGGGGGATTTGCCCAGCTGTTTTTTGAAAGGAATTTAACATGGCAGTTCTACAAATTGGTGCAGGTGGTGTTGGTTGGGTTGTTGCGCATAAAGCAGCGCAAAACAACGATGTGTTCGGTGACTACACCATTGCATCCCGCACAGTAGGGAAGTGTGAAGCGATCATTGAGTCAATCAAAGGCCGCAACAATCAGAAAGATACCAGCCACAAGCTGGAAGCCCGTGCGGTTGACGCCGATGATGTGGAAGCGTTGGTTGCGTTAATCAACGACGTGAAACCGGATCTGGTGATTAACGCCGGTCCTCCATGGGTCAACATGACTATTATGGAAGCATGCTACCAAACCAAAACGTCTTATCTCGACACCTCTGTCGCGGTTGACCTGTGCTCTGAAGGCCAGCAGGTGCCACAAGCTTATGATTGGCAGTGGGGGTATCGCGAGAAATTCGAACAAGCAGGCATCACAGGCATTCTGGGTGCAGGCTTCGATCCGGGCGTTGTTAGCGTTTTTGCTGCATACGCTAACAAGCACCTGTTCGATGAAATCGACACTATCGACGTGATGGACGTGAATGCCGGTGACCACGGTAAGAAATTCGCGACCAACTTTGACCCAGAAACCAACATGCTGGAAATCCAGGGTGATTCTTTCTACTGGGAAGACGGCGAATGGAAACAAGTCGGTTGTCATACCCGTATGATGGAATTTGATTTCCCTCTGGTCGGCAGCCACAAAGTGTACTCTATGGCGCATGACGAAGTACGTTCACTGCAAGAGTTCATTCCTGCTAAGCGTATCGAATTCTGGATGGGCTTTGGTGACCGTTACCTGAACTACTTCAACTGCATGCGCGACATTGGCCTGCTGAGCCCAAACCCAGTCACTCTGGGTGATGGCACTGTAGTTGAGCCATTGAAAGTCCTGAAAGCATTACTGCCTGATCCTACATCTCTGGCGCCGGGTTACACAGGTAAAACCTGTATCGGTACTTGGGTTCAGGGCAAAAAAGATGGCAAGCAGCGCAGTGTGTTCGTCTATAACAATGCGGACCACGAAGTGGCCTACAAAGATGTTGAGCATCAGGCAATTGCATACACTACGGGTGTTCCGGCGATTACTGCAGCGCTGCTTTACTTCAAAGGCGAGTGGAATGGCAAAGGCGTATTCAACATGGAACAGTTGGACCCGGACCCATTCCTGGAGCTGATGCCATCAATTGGTCTGGACTGGGGCGTTGAAGAACTGTCACCAAGCGAGCCAGTTATCAACATCCTGAAATAAGCCCAGCGTTAACGAATGCCTGCACAACAGAATCTGTTGTGCAGGCTTTTCTGTAGAGAAAGACCATGAATCCGACAGAATTGAAAACCCCTTATTTTCTGATTGAAGAAGATAAGCTGATTGCAAACCTCGAGAAAGCGAAACGCCTGAAAGAACTCTCTGGCGTTAAGCTGGTACTTGCATTGAAATGCTTCTCTACTTGGGGCGTGTTCGACATCATCAAGCCTTACCTTGATGGCACCACCAGCAGTGGTCCTTTTGAGGTGAAATTGGGCTACGAAACCTTTGGTGGCGAAACCCATGCCTACAGTGTTGGTTACAGCGAAGATGACGTGCGTGAAGTCGCGGATATCTGCGACAAAATGATCTTCAACAGCCAATCTCAACTGACGGCGTATCGCCATTTGGTGGAAGGCAAAGCCTCGATTGGCCTTCGCTTGAACCCGGGTGTCAGCTACGCAGGTCAGGATCTGGCGAACCCAGCCCGTAAGTTCTCTCGCCTGGGTGTCCACTTCGATCAGATCGATCCTGAGATTTTTGCGTCACTCAATGGCGTGATGTTCCATATGAACTGTGAAAACAAGGATGTGGATGCGTTTGTCGGCCTGCTTGATGCCATTTCAGAGAAATTCGGCAGCTACCTCGATAAGCTTGAGTGGGTAAGCCTAGGTGGTGGTGTCTTCTTTACCTGGCCGGGTTACGATATCGAAAAACTGGCAGCTGCACTGAAAGCGTTCGGTGAACGCCATGGTGTGCAGCTATATCTGGAGCCGGGCGAAGCCATTATTACCAAAACGACTGACCTGGTTGTTACCGTGGTGGATATCGTCGAAAACGAGAAGAAAACCGCGATTGTTGATAGCGCGACCGAAGCGCACCGACTGGACACGCTGATCTACAACGAACCTGCTTCCATTGGTGAAGCAAGTGAGAACGGCGAGCATACCTACGTGATTGGCAGCTGTTCTTGCTTGGCGGGTGATCAGTTCTGCGTGGCGAACTTTGATGAACCACTGAAAGTCGGTCAACGTCTGCACATCCTAGACAGTGCAGGCTACACCATGGTGAAACTGAATTGGTTTAACGGCCTTCGTATGCCATCAGTTTATTGTCAGCGCAGTAGCGGCGACATCCAGCTTTTAAACGAGTTTGACTATCAGGATTTCAAACGCACGCTGTCGCAATGGTCAGTGAAGTGATTTTGCAATCACACATGTCAGGGAGCTTCGGCTCCTTTTTTAATACTCGTTTCTTCTGATTTTATGAATCGTGTCAGAGTGTCAGCTTTTATTACTTGGAAATTGCACTGAAACTGACTAATGATCCGACCATCACGGGGATTTATCGGAACACGCTGAGTTATTGGCGTGTTGGCTCAGGAGGAGCAAAAATGGACGCACTGCTATTTGTCATCATCATTGTTGCGCTGGTTGTTGGAACACGGACACTGAAAAGCTACTTTGCCTACCGGGCACAGGTGCGCGAATTTGAAGCGAACAAAGTCGCAGAGGGATCAGGGGAGTTAGTCGCTGAAATTGATGCGCTTAAAAACCGCATTGAAGTACTTGAAAAGCTGGTGACTGATCAAGGGTACGAGCTGGACAAAAAGATCCGCGCACTTTAATTACTTCATTGCCATGTAGTGTTGCCTTTCTTCCGCGGTCATTTTTTCAATGGCATAGCGCAGCATGGTTCTGGGCATAACAGAAGCATGCTTATCCAGAAACGTGCGAAGCAAAGGCAAGTCTCTTTTCCCTAGTTCCCGCAACATCCATCCGCACATTTTGTGTATTAAATCCTCTTTATCGTGCAGCAGCGTTTCCGCCAGCTTGATGGTGTCATCAAACTGATTCAGCCGAATAAAAGGGAAGGTCGCCATCATGGCGATGCGCCTTTCCCAAAGGCTGTTTGATTCTGCCAGTGAATAGAGAATGTCGCGCTTTTTATCGACCAGATAGCCCCCGACAATATGGTGTGCAGAGCTGTCTACCAAATCCCAGTTATTGATTAGGTGGGTGCGGGACAGGTAGAAATCAAAAATGACTTTTTGGAAGTCAGGATCCGCTTTTTTGAATTGCTCGGAAAGCATCACCAGCGCCAGCAGTCTGATTTCATGCCATTCACTTTCAAGCAGTACAGAGATGGTTTTGAGCGAGGCAGCCATATGGCGTTTGGCTAATGCCCTGACAACCGGCACACGGATCCCGATGAACTTATCACCTTCTGCATATTCTCCCGGCCCGGATTTGAAAAATCGACCTGAGTGTTCAGCGATCTTTTCGTCACCGAGTTGTTTGGCTTCTTTAATGATTTGATGTGCGTCAGTCATGTCCTTCCCTCCAGCAGGGACATTATAATGCCCAATACGCTAGCCTACTGATAAATTGGATAATTTCGTCTGAAAAAGATGACATGGATTCAGTTTGTGATAGCCCTCACCGTACAGTGATTAACTTGCTTTACTTCAAAAAATAACCCTACAACGCACCATGAATTATCAAGATTTAGTCAGGTTGCATCCAGTCTGACATTTCTCTGCTGGATACTTGTCGAGTCTTATCATGCTTGATGCATATAGTTGATGTGGCAGAAGAATTTCGCTTTCCGCAAACATGTTGCGGAGCGAGGAAATCGCTAAATACCAAAGGTCAACAGCCCCAAAGAAGTAGAAGCGAAATAACCTGCCAACCATTTATTTTGATAAGGACTTTAGAAGATGAAACAGACCGCTTTTCTAAGCGCGATGATCGCTGCAACCGTTGCTGCGCCAAGTGCGATGGCAATGAATCCGCAGCCTGATCCGCAAAACCCAGAAGGTTATGTTGTCACCCGGGCAGAAGTGCAAGCCGCAGAGGCCGCACAAACCCAAGACCCGATGTACACCATTTGGGCGCAGGCATTGCGCACACGCACCAATGATGTGGTGGAAGCGATATTGCCGGGCGCAGCCAGTAACCCTGAAAACGTCAAACGTGTCGAGCGTGTTTTCCCAGAATCTGATTGGGATTTCCTGACCCAAATGGCAGCACCAGAATACACCTACACCCGTTTTCTCCGAGCGATTGGTAAGTTCCCCGCATTTTGTGGTGAGTACACGGATAGGCGTGATTCTGATGCGATTTGTAAAAAATCCATTGTGACTGCCTTTGCGCACTTTGCTCAGGAAACTGGTGGCCATATAGCCAAAGACAATTACTGGGACAACCCACTTGGTCTCGAAGAGTGGCAGCAGGCGCTGGTGCATGTCCGCGAAATGGGTTGGTCAGAAGGGCAGGCAGGCTACACCACGGGTTGCGGACAGAATGACTGGCAAAATAAGCGCTGGCCATGTGCGGCAGGGCAAGGCTATTTCGGCCGTGGTGCGAAGCAGCTTTCTTACCATTTTAACTACGGTGCATTTTCTGAAGTCATGTACGGTGGCGACGCAACCAAGCTGCTTAACGAGCCCGGTCTGGTGGCGGATTCCTGGCTGAACCTGGCTTCGGCAATTTGGTTCTTCCTCACGCCACAAGCGCCGAAACCAGCGATGCTGCATGTGATTGACCGAACCTGGGTACCTTCACAGCGAGAGTTGGATGCAGGTATTGGCTACGGCTTTGGTACCACGATTAACATCATCAACGGTGGTATTGAGTGTGGTGAACAGAATAAAGATAAAGGCCAGCCGGTTAACCGTATCCGTTACTGGGAAGGGCTAGCGAAACATTTCAATATTCCGATTGAAGCAGATGATACCAACACCTGTTGGCAACAACTGCCTTACGGAAGCCTGAACCTGCAAGGCGCAACCGATGTGCTTTACACCAACTGGGATGGTAACTGGAAATACTATGCTAACCGTCCGGGCGGTTATTCGTTCGAGTGTGAACTGGTAGGTTACCAAACCGCATACTCAGCGTTGGTAGAAGGCGACTACGAGAAATGTGTCAGCAACTTCTATGAATCCCATGCGGGTTGGCCTGTGGTTCGTGTTGTTGAAACCATTGATACCAATCCGGGTGATGGTTCAAACCCAGGGGATGGCGGTACTCCATCGGATAACACTTGGGATGAAAAAGCCGTTTACCTAACTGGTGACCGCGTAACGATTAACGGTGTGACATACGAAGCCAAATACTGGAATCAGGGTGTGAACCCAGAAACAGCAGGTCAGTGGGGCGCTTGGAAGGTAGTTGCAGGTGATACGACTGGTGGTGGCACATCAACTAACCCAGACACGGGTACCAACCCAGATGCAGGGAGTGGCTCTGGTACAGACACAGGTGGTGACACCGGAACGGGTGGTGATGCAGGCACTGGCGGCGATACCGGCGGTTCAAATCCTGATACGGGCACCACGCCAGATCAGGGTGAAACCACTTGGAGTGCGAGCACAGTTTACTTTGGTGGGGATCAGGTGCTGGTTAACGGCGTCACCTACCAAGCGCGTTACTGGACACAGGGTGATGACCCAGCTTCCGGTGCGCAATGGGGACCTTGGAAAAAGATTTAAACGTACTCTGTAACCAAGCCGCGTCCAGCAGGACGCGGCTTGTCGAGAAGAATTATCCTGTTTTAAATGACCTGCCTCGCAGAACAAACCTAATCTTAATTGCCAAAAATTTAGTGCATTGTGTTGTGTTTTCTTGTTGATACAAGGTTCGTGGTCAAAAAATCAATGCACAACAAATGTACGCGTCTCACTTTTCGTCGGCGCACCATTCATTCTGACATTCCTGCCCTCAATAGTTGTCGTCTTGTGTATTCATGCATGCATATAGTCGTATTGTCCGCGCTATCAATAAAAGATCTCTAAATCGCCACGGGTTACAGCGAATCGCTGAGAAAATCAGCGCTGAACGGTAACGCACAAAGAGTAAAAAAGCGCGAAGCAGGCACGTCGTAAAGACGGTTGCAGAAAAAGTTTTGATAAGGAATTTAAGATGAAACGAACGGCTTTATTTACTGCCATGTTCGGCGCGAGCTTCTTCGCTCACAGCGCAGTGACCATGGACCCTGTACAAGACCCAAATAACGTGAACGGGTTTGTTGTTTCCCAGTCTGAAATTAAGGCAGCGGAAGATGCGTTAACGTTGGACCCAATGTACGACACCTGGTCACAGGCACTGCGTACTCAGCCAAACTCTGTGGTTGATGCGATTTTACCTGGAGCAGCAACCAACCCAGAAAACGTGAAGCGTGTAGAGCGCGTTTTCCCAGAAACGGACTGGAACTTCCTGACCCAAATGGCCGCACCGGAATACACTTACACCCGCTTCCTAAAAGCGATAGGTAAGTTCCCGGCTTTCTGTGGTGACTACACCGACGGTCGTGATGCAGATGCCATCTGTAAGAAATCTATCATCACCGCATTTGCGCACTTCGCGCAGGAAACTGGCGGCCATATTGCAAAAGACAACGTGTCTGACAACCCGCTGGCGCTTGAAGAATGGCAACAGGCTCTCGTGCATGTTCGCGAAATGGGCTGGGCAGAAGGGCAGGAAGGTTACACCACAGGTTGTGGTCAGGATGACTGGCAAAACCGTCGTTGGCCTTGTGCAACAGGTCAGGGATACTTTGGTCGTGGTGCAAAACAGCTTTCCTACCACTTTAACTACGGCATGTTCTCTGAAGTGATGTTTGACGGAGATGCCACGCGCCTGCTGAATGACCCAGCACTGGTGGCAGACTCTTGGTTAAACCTGGCTTCGGCAATTTGGTTCTTCCTCACGCCGCAGGCACCGAAACCAGCGATGCTGCACGTTATCGACCGTACCTGGAAACCTTCACAACGTGAAATTGATGCAGGTATCGGTTACGGCTTTGGTACCACAATCAACATCATCAATGGTGGTATCGAGTGTGGCGAGCAAAATAAAACCAAAGGCCAGCCAGTTAACCGTATCCGTTACTGGGAAGGCTTGGCAGCGCACTACCAAATCCCTATTGAAGCTGACGAGAAAAACACCTGTTGGCAGCAAACGCCATTCGGCAGCCTGAACCTGCAAGGCGCTACCGATGTGCTTTACACCAACTGGGATGGTAACTGGAAATACTACCCGGATCGTCCAGGCGGCTTCTCGTTCGAGTGTGAGCTGGTGGGCTTCCAAACCGCGTACTCTGCGTTGGTACCGGGTGACTACGAGAAGTGTGTAACTAACTTCTATGGTTCACACGCTAACTGGCCAACCGTACGTGTTGTCGCTGATGCAGACAAGCCTTCTACCGGTACTCCAGGTGGCGGCGGTGAGCCAGTAGACCCGAATGCATGGGATGCAGGTAAGGTTTACAACACAGGCGATCGCGTGGTCGTTGGTGGTGTGACTTATGAAGCGGTATACTGGACACAAGGTGATGATCCACTGCTGAGTGAAGCGTGGGGACCTTGGAAAAAGGTACTTTAAGGGCGAATAAGTCTTAAAAATCAGCCGCGTGTTTCGATAAGGAATGCGCGGTTTTTCTTTTTATATCAGTAAGATAGATTAAAAATCTGGCTTGATGCGAAAGAGGAGAAAAGCGGTTTTTTGAGGTTGTAATCTGTCAAAAGGTATCACAAAAAAATTATAAATATCAGACTTGCCTGAAAAATTTCTGTGCCTATAATGCTGAAAACCGGAGCGTCTGCCAACGCTCCGGTTTTTTTGTGCCTGCTTTCTGGTCACGTAATGAACAATCTGCCAATTGATTCATACGTGGGAAAGCAATCTGTCCGAAAGGGCACATTGTCTAAATGATGTAAGGAAAGACAAATGCGTATCGAACAAGACTTGAAGTTGGGTTTCAAAGATGTGCTGTTTCGCCCGAAACGTTCTACCCTAAAAAGCCGTTCTCAAGTTGAATTAACCCGCGAGTTTACCTTCAAGCACAGTGGCCGTCAATGGTCTGGTGTTCCTGTTATCGCTGCAAACATGGACTCTGTAGGTTCATTTGATATGGCGAAAGCACTGGCTGAACATGGCTGTATGACAGCGGTTCACAAACACTACACGGTTGAAGACTGGGCGGCGTTTGTCGCTGGTGCAGATGCGAAAGTGCTGAACAATGTGATGGTATCTACCGGTACGTCTGAAGCCGACTTCGTAAAAACCCAGGAAATCATGGCGCTGTCAGATGAGCTGATTTTCATCTGTATCGACATCGCTAACGGATACTCTGAGCACCTGGTTGAGTACGTTGAGAAAGTGCGTGCTGAGTTCCCAGACAAAGTGATCAGCGCAGGTAACGTAGTGACCGGTGACATGGTTGAAGAGCTTATCCTTGCTGGCGCAGATATCGTGAAAGTAGGTATCGGCCCAGGTTCTGTGTGTACAACCCGAGTGAAAACCGGTGTAGGCTACCCGCAACTGTCAGCCATCATTGAGTGTGCAGATGCTGCGCACGGTCTTGGCGGCCGTATCGTCGGTGACGGCGGTTGTGCCTGTGCTGGTGACGTTGCAAAAGCGTTCGGTGGCGGTGCAGATTTCGTGATGCTGGGCGGTATGCTGGCAGGCCACGAAGAAAGCGGCGGCGAAGTGATTGAACAAGACGGCAAGTCGTTCATGAAGTTCTACGGCATGTCTTCACAATCAGCGATGGACAAGCACTCTGGCGGCGTGGCTAAGTACCGTGCAGCAGAGGGTAAGACTGTTATGCTTCCTTTCCGTGGTTCAGTTCACAACACCATTGCAGATATCCTGGGTGGCGTGCGTTCAACCTGTACTTACGTAGGTGCGGCGCAACTGAAAGAACTGACTAAGCGCACGACTTTCATCCGCGTACAGGAACAAGAAAACAACGTATTCGGTAAAGAGTAAGTTGTTCGCATAGCGAAACCGCTAAAACAAGCATAATTTGAAAACGCCTCTTTTTGAGCCACGCCTTCGAATGAAAGGCAAGCCAAAAGAGGCGTTTTTGTATTTTGGAGTTTATGCTGGTTTGGAATGACCCCTTTTCGAGGCTGGCTCCTTTCCAGCGCGTCATTACTAAATCTGTATTTACGATACTTTTTATAATCCGAACCTCACTTTTCTACTGTTGTTGCATACAGAACTAGAGAAGGTGTCGCATAATATCGACGTAACTCCGTTTTGGGGTATTTTCACAAGGCCAATTTTTGCACTTTGAGAAAAGGCTATAGAAACAATTGGATAGTCACTTTTAAAGTAAGGTGGCTTGTTATTGTTGGACAAAATGTCGTGTTTGATTGCGACATTTTGTCATCTAATACACTGTTATAACGTTTCAGGTTGTCGAGCGTTGAGCAAGTCGGTGTATAGGATTCAATAAAGCGTCAACCATGAACAAAAGGTATGATCGAATTGGAAAAACTGGTTTTTTTCTTGATTTTTCTTATAAGTGCATTCTGCTTATTTACTTCTTTGGTTCTTTCTTTGTACATGGGAATGTTGATGAAACGTTATGATTCGAGCGGCTATGAGAATCTATACATACTTTATATAACAGTTTCTCCAGCACTATTTATAAGCTATGTGTTTAACTCTCACGTTCCCGACATGTATCCGAAAAATAGGCGTTGGTTATTTTCAGTATTGAGAGTGTCAATAAGTACTGCGGGCATTTGTTTTGTTCTAGTGCTGATAGGTGCTTGGCTCTTTTCTTAAGGTTATGAGGCAAGCTTTATGAATGACCCCATTAATGATGCGGGTGTCATTTCGGCTCTAAGTTGACGTTATAACAAGGGCTTAAAGGGGACTAAAAACACTCGGTCAATTTTAGTCTTTTAAAATTTCGGCGCTTAAGGTAGCTGTTTCGCGTGAATCGTGTGTTTTCAGCCCCTTAAGCCGACGTTATATGGCAAGATGGATTCAAGAGAGGCTTCAAGGATGGAAGTGATTTACTCACCAGCTCATACCTTCAACTTTTTGCAAGAGCTATATGACATAATTAGCGTGAGAGTCCTGATTATTCTTGCTTTCTATGTGTTCTTGAATTTTTTTCACGGTAGATATTTAGAAGGGAAGGTAAATAAGAGACACTTTCAGTTGCCAACCATTTTTGTTTTTGCTGTTGCTATGTTCATTCCAATTCCTAATGAATTTCAAAGCCGAAAATACGAATATGTAAACTATAAGAATTTGGGTAATTATGAAAGCGTTATACATGTTTCCGGATGGGTTCAAGGATATCACTATGTTGATGAAATATGGGAAGGTAATATATTTGAAAAAGATAAACCCGGCCAGCTTTGGCGTGTTCATTACCTGAATGTTGGTGGTGAAGTGTTAATCTTCAGAGAGTTAAATTGGAAGGTGAATCAGGATTTTTACAAACCAAGGTGCTATCGAGGGAGCTTTGATAAGTTATTCTCTCCTTTGGTCGGATTAAATGTCATGCTTGGTTATTATAAAACTGAAGTTACAAGTCACTTACATGAAAAAGCAAACTG
Source organism: Grimontia sp. SpTr1 (assembly GCF_947387585.1). Lineage (NCBI taxonomy): Bacteria > Pseudomonadati > Pseudomonadota > Gammaproteobacteria > Vibrionales > Vibrionaceae > Grimontia > Grimontia sp. SpTr1. The sequence continues at coordinate 27,182 of NZ_CANDOD010000027.1, read as the reverse complement.
CCTAGTTGATATCCATAGAGTATGAATGTTGACAGTAGATACAGTGACAAGCATATAACAAGCGAAAGAACATGGGACGTTTACTCGTGGCGCATTTTTTCATAGAAACGCTGTGATTCAGGTGCTTCAATCAGTTTGGGCTAGTAAACGCCCGTTATTCGAACGTTATGTTTATGAGGATGTATCAATATGACAATTAACCAAGTAGAGCGAGCCTATAAAGCTTGGCCTATATTGGCTCAAAGAGCTAAAGCTCGTAAAACGATTACATACAAAGAGTTAGGCGATGCTATAGGCGTCCATCATCGAGCCATAAGGTTCGTCTTAGGTGTAATACAAGACTATTGCTTGGCAGAAAAAATCCCGCCTTTAACTATTCTGATAATTAACTCTACAGGAAAGCCTGGAGATGGCTTTATTGCATATGACTTAAGAAACTTTGGAGATGGTCTAGAAGAGGTATATGACTTTAAGTGGGAAAAACATGGCAACCCATTTGGTTTTTCACTAGAAGGGCTCTCTTATCCAAATATTATTAAGTCATTGGTTGATAACCCTGACTCGTCAGAGGAAATTTACAGTAAAGTAAAATCCCGTGGTATCAAGCAAATGTTATTTAGACAAGCTCTACTCAAAGCGTATTCTCATCAATGTGCGTTTACAGGACTTTCATTTGTGCAAGGGCTCGAAGCCGCCCATATAATACCTTGGAAGCATGCAACAGACGCACAAAGAATGGATGTGAGAAATGGCATTTTGTTAAATAGCTTTCATCATCGTCTATTTGATGCTGGCCTTATAACACTATCCAGCGAATATAAAATTCGCTATCACGATCCAAATGGCAGCGACGGCGATTATTCTAAACTTGATCGCTTAATGTCAACTAAGCTGCATGGAAAAACTATCAACCTTCCACATAAGATTAAAAATAGACCTTCAAGTGAATTTATAGCTGTCCATAACCGTTTACACGAGTGGGGAGAATAAACATAACACATATGAGCCCTTCTCCGGTCAATAGGCAATAGCATTCTTTTGGCTGCGCCAGCAGCCAATGCTCTCGAACAACATAGTCATCTACTTCATTTTCACCAAGCTGATGTTATCCGAGGTAGACACTTTAGAGCATTAGACCTAACACGTTTCTGTCCAAAAAAGCACCAGAGCTAAAAGCCAAACCCCGAAAGTTCAAAGCCAAAAATTTGTCGAAGAGCCCAAAACCAAAAACGCCACTTATGATGAAGTGGCGTTTTACTTTGAAGTTGGCGTTAGCCTTTTTTCTTTTTGCTGATCTTCTTAGCTTTTTTAATCGCGGATTTTTTAGAAGCCTGCTTTTGGGCAACTTCCAGCGATTGGGCGGCTTTTAACGCCTTTTTGGCCTCTTTCAGTTTTTTCCCTGTTCTGCTTTCGCTTTTTTCCGCTGCATGAAGATTTTCTACCGCGTGTTTCACTGCAGCTTGTGCGGCGGATGTCGCTTCAGATGCCTGTTTGGCTTCTTCTGAGCGTTGCTGAACCTTGAGCTTTAATTTGGCGACACTGACTTTTTTACTCATCTTTATTCCCTTTCTTAAGGCGCTTTAACAATTTGCGAATCCAAACGATTCACGACATCCATATCTTTGCCGGGGTAATCGAGCTGGCTGAGGAAATGACGCATACAGTTGAGGCGTCCACGTTTCTTGTCATCGGAAAGAACCACTGTCCACGGAGCGTCTTTGGTGTGGGTATGGAACATCATGGTGTCTTTGGCTTTGCTGTAGTCATTCCACTTGGAGAGTGAGGCCAAGTCCACTGGACTTAATTTCCACTGTTTGAGTGGATCGTTTTTGCGTGATTTGAATCGGCGGAACTGTTCTTCCTGACTCACGGAGAACCAATACTTGAATAGCTTGATACCACTGTTGGTGAGCATGCGCTCTAGCTCTGGAGCCTGTCGTAGAAATTCGAGGTACTCGTTGTCGTCACAAAAACCCATCACCTTTTCAACGCCGGCGCGGTTATACCAAGAGCGGTCAAACAAGATGATTTCGCCCTTGGTTGGGAGGTGTTTGATGTAGCGTTGGAAGTACCATTGGTTGCGTTCTCGTGCATTGGGTTTTTCCAATGCAATCACATGCGCCCCGCGGGGGTTGAGGTGCTCCATAAAACGTTTGATGGTGCCGCCTTTGCCCGCTGCGTCGCGGCCTTCAAACACGATGACAATGCGCTGGTTGGTGTCTTTTACCCAGCCCTGCATTTTCAGCAGTTCTATCTGAAGTTCATGCTTATTTTTCTCATACTCCACCACGTTCATTTTTTTGCTGTAGGGGTATTTGCCGTCGGCATTCCATGCAAGGTTTTTCATTTTTTTATTCAAGTCGTATTGGAAAGAGTGGCTGTTATTCACTTCGATACCGGGGCTGGCATGATGGGTTTGAGGCACGTTTTGATGCTGCGTCATATTTTCCACTCCTTCTTGGGTTTGTTGCTGAAATCGCCAGCAACTCCTTTTGTCTATATATTGATAAATATGTCAGTTAGGTTAATTATGCATGACGGCTTGGTGTAAATTAAATGTTATTAATCTATGACTTTAATAACGAAAAATTATTGCCATGAACTTAACCCAACTGAAGCTTTTCAATGAATTAGCGCGGGAGTTGAGCTTTGTGAAAGTGGCGAAGCTCAATCACATCAGTCAGCCTGCTGTCAGTGTGCATATCAAGAAACTGGAGCATGCGCTTGGCCAGCAGTTGCTTTCACGTACCTCGCAAACCACGCAGTTGACGCCGGAAGGCTTGCTGATTCTGGAAGACGTGAAAGAGATCCTGCGGCTGTGCGAGAACATCAAGGTTCGGTCTAATTATCATCAAGGCGTGATGGAAGGACATGTTCGTGTGGCGGCAATACACAGTGTAGGTATGTACGAATTGGGGGATTTCCTCGCTTCATTTATGAAGGCGTTTCCCAATATTCGGGTACACCTTGAATATCGACACAGTGAAGAAATATATGAAGATATTCAAAAAGAAAAAATCGATGTTGGCATTGTTGCCTATCCGCAAAATAGACCCACCATCGAGGCAATTCCTTTTTCTGAAGATCAATTGGTTTTAATTACCGGAAATAAACACCGGCTCTCCCATAAAAAGTCCATTTCTTTATCCCAACTTGAGCAAGAGCCTTTTATTGCCTTTGGGGAAGGGATCCCGACCCGGGTGGCGATAGATGCGTTGTTAGGGAATAACAAGGTCAATGTGGATATTCGCATGACACACAATAATATCTACACGCTGAAAAAAGCCGTGGAAGCAGAAGTCGGCGTGGCGATTGTGCCGTCAGCAACTGTGGGTGAAGAAGTGGAAAGAGGCACGTTGAAACGCATCAAGTTGAATGTGGAAGACACAAGGCGTCCGATCTCTGTGATCCGGTTAGCGGGAAGAAAGGGAAGCGCGCCTGTTAACCTGTTTGTTGAACGGCTTTTGGCCTTTTCGAGAGGATAAAGAAAGCCGCATGATGCGGCTTTCTTAGGCGTTTTTGACACAGTTAGATGGTGGTGAAATCGAACATGTCTACGGTGACATGATTCGCATCAAACTGCTTCAGTGTGATGACGGTGTTATCGCCATCGAAGGTGATCACTGTGGATGCACCGACCTGTTCCGTATTGATTTGACTGAAGCGTGTGACCAGAGAACTGTCGATCTCAATGGTGTCTTGGAAACGGTTAAAGTCTTGAATGGTGTCGTGACCGTCATTATTGCGGAAGACGAAGACATCCTTGCCCAAGCCACCAATCAGGTAGTCATCACCATTGTGACCCATGATGCGGTCGTTACCGTCCTGACCAGCGAGTTTATCGTGACCAAGACCGCCCATTAGGATGTCATGCCCAGCACCCGCCCAGATGGTGTCGTTTCCGTCATTACCACCTAAATAGTCATTGCCGTTCTGACCGCGAATGATGTCGTCGCCAGTGCCGCCTTTAATGTTATCAGCACCTTCACCACCATCAATTTCGTCATTATCTGCGCCACCATCAATGATGTCGTCGCCAGTGCCACCAAAGATGCGGTCATCGCCCAGGCTTCCGCGCAAGGTGTCGTTACCTTCACCGCCGATAATCCAGTCGTTACCGCGCGCGCCGCCAAAGTTGTCATCGCCAGCACCACCGTGGAAGTAGTCATCACCCCAACCACCGTCGCCGTAATCGTTACCATAACCACCTTGGATGTAGTCGTTGCCGTCACCACCCCAGATGCCATCGTCACCTGAGCCACCCTGGATTTGGTCGTCACCGCCATCACCTTTGATGATGTCGTTGTCTGCGCCGCCGTGAATAACGTCATTACCCTCACCGCCGAGCAGCATGTCGTTTCCGCTGTCGCCGAAGATAACGTCATTGCCGTTATCACCATTGATGGTGTCATCGCCTGCATTACCGTGGATGTAGTCGTTATGGTCGCCACCGCTGATGGTGTCATTACCCAGACCGCCATCAATGTAGTCAGCGCCCACTTCGCCGTTAATGGTGTCGTTGCCGCCATTGCCATAGATTTCGTCGGCACCATAACCGCCATTGATCACATCATCACCGTCGCAGTCGCTGACATGGTTAAGCACCACGTTGTCAATCAGCGCGCCGTACCCATCGGCTTCTCCCAAGCCACCAAAGCTTACTGTGAGTTCGCTGGTGCCCTGTGGCACGGTGAAAGTGGTATCGAGAGATTGGTAGATGCCGTTCTGGATTTCGTTTGCGATAGTTTTGGTATATACAACCACACCTTCTTGATCGGTGATGTTGACGGTGAAGCCACTGGTTTGGTAGTCGTCGCCCTTGATGCGGTTGGCATAATCAAATGAGAAGGCCACTTCAATACCGTTTGAGCCCGTGAGATAACTTACGTTAACCGTTTGCTCGACAGTTTTTCCTTCCGCGAGGTCGAGTTCCATGACCGTATTAGTCTGGGCATTAACAGATGCTCCTGTAAGTTGGCCTTGTTGCATTTCAACCGCATTAGCGCCTACAGCTTGCCAGCCAACGAGTTCGCTGTTGCTGACTCGTTCAAACTCGTTGCCGACGTTATCTCCCCAAGCTTCGAAGTCACCGTTCACCAACAGGTTAATGGTGTCGCCATAAATCACATCATGGCCTGCGCCGCCATTAATGGTATCGTCGTCGCAACCACCGGAAATCACATCGTTGCCGTTGCCACCTTCGATGGTGTCGTTGTCATCACCTGCCCAAAGATCATCGTCGCCATTACCGCCGATGAGGGTGTCATCGCCTGTAAAGCCTTCCAGCTTGTCGTTGCCTTCTCCGCCGTGCATGTAGTCATTACCAGCCTGACCAAACAACATGTCATCGCCATCACCACCATACATAGCATCGTCACCATCACCACCAGCCAGTAAGTCGTTGCCTGCGCCTGCCCATTGGGTGTCGTTGCCGCTGTCGCCCCAGAGTTGGTCATCACCTTCTCCGCCGCGTTGAAGGTCGTGGCCGTCACCCCCCCAAAGGACGTCGTTCCCTGTGCCGCCGTTGAGTTCATCGTCACCCGCGTCACCGAACAGAATGTCGTTGTCTGCACCGCCATAAAGCACATCATTGCTATCACCACCGAACAGGCGGTCATCACCGTTTTCACCGTGCAAGATATCGCTGCCTTCCTGACTATAAAGGAAATCGTTCCCGTTACCGCCATACAGCACATCATCACCTTCGTTGCCTTCTAAACGGTCATTCCCTTCTTCACCGTAGAGAAAGAAGGGGATCTGGGTTGGCGCTTTTCAAGGTTACGCAGTTTCTTCTTTGTTCGGCAATAGAAGCGGCTCAGGCAAAAACAGTAAGGATGAAATTAGTATGAAAATTAGAAAATCTTAAAGTTGCATATGCTTATATACAGAAAATCTTCTCTTTTATGGGAATTTCTTTGCCCCCCCAAGTGGACATGCGCTTGGCTTTTACCTTGAATCCGCTTAACGTTGTTGAGTCATCAAGGAGGAAACAATGTCAGAGTGTGATCAGGTCATTCAAGCGCTTAAAAAACAATTAAAATCACGGGGTGTGAACTATCAGGATGTCGCCAAAGCGCTCGGCCTGAGTGAAGGGTCAGTAAAACGTCTTTTTTCCAACGGCGGCAGCATGAGCCTTGAACGTTTGTCCGCGGTGTGCAATTTGATTGATTTAGAAATGACCGCGTTATTTAAACTTGCGGAAGAGGAAAGCCAGAACCTTTCTTCGCTGACTTGGGAACAGGAAGAGCAGCTAGTGGCGGACAAAGCCCTGTTACTGGTGGCTGTTTGTATTACCAATGGTTACCGTTTCGAGCAGATCTTGAGCCAATACAACCTGAACGAACCTCAGTTGATCCAAAAGCTGGCGCACCTTGATCGCATCAAGGTGATTGAGCTGATGCCGGGAAATCGCATCAAGCTTAAGATATCTCCCTCCTTCTCCTGGATTGCGGGTGGTCCGATTCAGCAGTTCTTCCAGCAACAGGTGATTAAAACCTTTTTCCGCACTCACTTTTCCAAAGACGATGAAAAGCTGGTGATGTCTACTGGATTGATGTCTCTGCCGACCAATTACAAATTCCAGCAGCGCATTCAGCGTTTGGTGAAAGAGTTCTATGAGTCGTGCAACAGCGACAGTGATTTATCTATGCAGGAACGCCATGGTACTTCCATGGTGATTGCGATGCGCCGATGGACATTTCCGCTTTTCGATGAATATGAAAACGAAGACGGTTCAGGAAAAAGTAGCGCGGGGTAATACCCCACGTACCACAATCTGCCACTTTGCCTGCCATGCTTGGTGGCACCGATACCTTCATGCAACCTACTGAGCAACGGGAGAACGACTCTCCGATGACAGAAGGTAAAGGAGGCTATCATGCTGAACCGACCGAAACTAATTTCACGCATTGCCGTCTGGGGCATGTTTGTTGTCACCGCGCTCGTCGCAGCGTTTTCATCAAAAGTGTTGGCTGCAGGGCTGCTTAAACCCGTCAACAGTCAATATCAAGATCTCCAAATTGAATCCCACCATGTTGATGTTGCCATTCAGGATGGCTACGCCACCACCTCGATAGAACAGACGTTCTACAACCCAAACAATGTTGAGCTGGAAGCCCTGTATTCCTTTCCTGTGCCGCAAAAGGCGGTAGTTGGGGAGTTTATCTATTGGATTAACGGTTCGCTGGTGATTGCAGAAGCGGTCTCTAAAGAGAAAGCCCGCAAGATTTACGATGACCAAAAAGCGCAAGGCAATGCCACTGCGCTGACGGAAAAAGACGAATACAGAACCTTCGATATGAGGGTCTACCCGGTGCAGCCTCAGCAGAGTGTAAAAGTGAAGCTGGTATATATGCAGGACGCATTGTTGGATCACGGTATCGGGCGCTATGTTTATCCGTTGGAAGAAGGGGGTGTGGATGAAGCCAAAAGCAGCTTTTGGACGCGCAATGACAAAGTGGAGCAGGACTTTTCGTTCAATGTGACACTGCGTTCGTCATATCCTGTTGATGGTGTCCGGTTGCCAGCGCATCCGTCAGCGGTGATCACGCAAGAAGCGGATGGTGAACACACTACGTGGAAGGCAAATATCAGCAATCATATTGCCAATTCGGTGCAAGAAGGGGAGACACAGCAAGCGGTAAATACTTCAATGCGACTGGATCAGGATATGGTTTTCTACTGGCGCTTGCAGGATGGTTTACCCGGCCATGTTGATATGGTGGCCTACCGCGACCCAGAAAACTCGAAACGCGGTACTGTGAAGCTGACATTCACGCCAGGTGACGACCTGACCCGTGTAACGCAAGGACGTGATTGGGTGTTCGTTCTGGATAAGTCAGGCTCCATGTCCGGCAAGTATTCCACACTGGTGGAAGGTGTCCGCCAGGGATTAGGGAAGTTGCCGTCTGAAGACAGGTTCCGCGTCGTGATGTTTGACAGTAATACCTATGATCTCACTGGTGGCTTTGTGGCGGCTAACCCTGCGAATGTGAACAAAGCACTACAGTCCGTTGAGCAGGTTGAACCAAGCAATGGCACCAATCTCTATGAAGGCATGTCGGCTGCAATCCGTAAACTGGACGACGATCGTCCGACCGGGATCGTATTGGTCACCGACGGGGTGGCAAACGTAGGTGTGACCGAAAAGCGCAGTTTCTTCGATTTGATGGAGAAACACGATGTGCGACTGTTTACCTTCATCATGGGAAATAGCGCTAACACACCGTTGCTGGTGCCGATGACCAAGTTGTCGAACGGCGTGGCAACGTCAGTATCTAACGCGGATGACATTATCGGCCACTTGATGAACATCACCAGTAAGTTAAAGCATCAGGCGTATCGAAACATCCAACTCGATATTGATGGGGTAAAAATTAAAGACCTGACGCCGGAGCAAATCAGCAGCCTGTATCGCGGGGAACAACTGACAGTGTTTGGTCATTACTTCAAAGGCGGTGAAGCTGATATCAAGCTCACCATGGATATTGCCGGTGAGTCCCGCGAATACCGCACCAAAGTGAAGTTACCTGATTCTGCAACTGTGCATCCTGAGCTTGAGAGAATGTGGGCATTTTCAGCGATTCGAGACTTGCAGGAACAAATGGATTATCTGGAGCAAAAAGACGGTGACAAAGAGCAGGCCATTGAAGATATCGCATTGGAATATGGTTTGCTGACTGATTACACCTCGCTGCTGGTTGTGGAAGAAGAGGTCTTCCAACAACTGGGCATAGAACGTAAGAACCAGACGCGAGTCCTCAAAGAGCAAAGTGCCCGTGAGGTGAAAAAGAATAAACCCGTCGAACCAACCCGAGCGGATAATAATCAGCCCATGTTTACCCAACCGGCACCGACCCATTCCGGCGGTGGCAGCAGTGGCGGTAGTATGAACATCTTGGTCTTGTTGAGCATGGTCCTGTTAGGTGTCGGCCGTTTGGTGATGGTAAGAAAAACGAGCCAATAAAAGCAGAGCTAATGAAACGAAAAGAGGCTGCATTGTGCAGCCTCTTTATTTCGTTCTTCGACGTTTAAGTCAGGCTCAATCCGCCGTCGATAACCAGAGTGTGTCCCACAATGTATTTCGCTTTGTCTGAACTTAGCCAGATGATCGCATCGGCAATTTCTTGAGGTTCGGCAAAGCGCTGGCATGGCACCTGACTCTCGACAGTCTCTTTTAGAGAGGTTCCCATTTCTTGCTGCTTTTGCTCCCAGCGAGGCGTCCAGGTGACGCCCGGCGCGACACTGTTGACGCGAATCCCTTTGCGGATTGCCTCCACCGCAACAGAACGTGTCATCCCTTCAAGGCCATGCTTGGTGCCGGAATACATGGCGGCATTTGGCGTGGGGCGAATGCCGTTCACTGAACTGACATTGATGATGCAGGCACCTTCCCGCATCAGAGGAAGTTCGTAACGCAAGCAAAGCGCAGGCACCCAATAATCGCTGATCATAGTGCTGTAGAGTGAATCAATCGGCAGACTGGCATAGTCTCCACGCGATTCAATCACTGGAGAGGCGTTGTTAACAGCGATATCAATATGGCCATAGTTCTCGCGAATGTAGCTGAAAAACCGGTCAACTTGGTGAACGTCTTTTAAATCTAAAGGCAGGTAATCGACCGCAGAGAGTTCCGGATACTTTGCCAGTGCCTGATTCCATTTTTCTTCGTTTCTGGAACAGGTAATAACCTTGTAGCCCGACTGATGGTAGGAAAGAACTGTTTGAAGACCAATACCGCTGCTGCCGCCAGTGACGAGGACTATTTTCATGCGCGCTCCGGTTCTGCGTGGGTGTTGCCTGGCTAGCGGTGCGTGAAAATATCGTCCACCATTATCCGCTGTGTGGTGCGAACATGTTTTTCCGCTTCATGTTCTTCATGGAACTGCTGTTCGCCAAGCATGATGAGAATGTCAAAGAAATACCGTACGCTACCTCTTTGATTATTCATTGTTTTAAGCATAGCATCGCTAAAAACATCTGGCGCTGTATGGGTCAAATCCGAGGCGATTTTTCCGATCTGTTGGCAACAATAAACGGTTCTTGTGCGGTCTGCCGTGTGCGCGTAACTGACGCACAATGACCACTCTTCACTGCGTAATGCATCCCAAATGCCATTGGCGACCTCAAGGCGGTCATTGATAGGGGTATTCGCTAGCGACCGCAGGTAAAACTGACGTTTCTTCCTCTTCATTTTCTTCATGACCCGTTCCGACGTGACATACGCCTTCGTCAGTACTGGCATTGAAACCATATAGATAAACAGGGTGCCAATCAGGGTTGCGATGAAGAATACGTCGGTGGTGAGACCGAAGTAGTAACAGGAAAGGGTCGTGATCACCGCAAACAACATAAAAGCCGTAGAGATCATAAGTCTCGCGTACCATTTTGCGGTGGTGACATAACTTGGCGCTTGTTGATTAAGAGACTGAAACGACACCCCTTCGAAACCGAGTTTGGGATATTCAGGGATAGGGAATTGTTCTTGGTCCATTAACAACCCTCCATCATTCAGTTCAATAAGTTTCTATAGATTACTTTTTTCGGCAGGAAATTCGTTAGCTTTAGTCAAAAAGTGAGAGGAAAAACCATCAAAGAATCCGCGCGTTATTAGCAACTGGCTCGGATATTTTGAGTGCCTATTCCAAGGGTTGCTTGGATTGGCTTCCTGAATGATTAATGCTCGGTTTCTCCTTTGACCCAGCCTTGCTCGATAGCGTATTTCACTAGGCCTGCCGTTGAGGTTACGCCCAGCTTCTTCTTCACCCGCAGTCGGTGGGTTTCTACAGTGCGGACACTGATGTTTAATTCTCGGGCGATGGTTTTATTGCAAGCGCCATTGGCGATGAGCACCAACACATCTTTTTCCCGTGGGGTAGGGACGTTGTCTTCGTGTTCTCTGTTTTCCATTTGGCTCATGCTTTCCATGAGCGTTTCAGAAACGCCTGCACTGAAATACGAACCGCCGCCAGCAATGATGTCGAGCGCCTGTACCAGCTCTTGTGATGAGACGTCTTTCAGGACATAACCTTTAGCGCCGCCACGCATGGCAGAGACAATGTACTCTTTGTTATTGTGCATGCTGAGGATCACAACCTTGATTTCCGGTGCTTTCTCCCGCAATTCACTTAGGACTTCAAGACCTGTTTTCTTTGGCATGGAGATATCGGTGAGCAGGATGTCCGGTCTTAATGCCAAAGATTGCTCGATAGCGGATTCACCATCACTTGCGGCACCAATAATGGTGAACTGGGGCTGCTTGGATAAGCGCTCCATCAATCCGTCCTGCAGCAGGACATGATCGTCGGCAAGTAATAACGTGGTCATGAGTTTCTCCTTGTCACTCTTAGGGGCTGTTGGCCTTTGGTGGTTAAATTTTGTTCTAGCCATAAGCGTTTTAGGCGCGGCGAGGTGTGTGCCGCCTAGTTATTCTAAGCAAATACACCTCAACAAAGCATAAAACGCTTAAGGCAGAACCCTTCGGGCAGCGTTTGTGGGGAATTTTTGCTGCGTTATCGGCTTCTCATGTAGGCTAGCTACACATCGAAGCCTCTGCCTTGCACAAAACCCCCACAAACTGCTGCAAAAATCATCACCAAAGGTCAACAGCCCCTAGAAATATTCCGCTTTAGACTGCAATCGGAACAATGGCCCGCACTTCCGTTCCTTGGTCTTGCAAGCTGCTGATAGAGAAGGTGCCATCAAGGTTCTCGATGCGTTCTCTCATATTCTTTAAGCCCATCGACTGGCTGGTGTTCGACACTCTATGTTCTTCGAATCCGATGCCGTCATCAGCGACGGTGAGCACGATTTCACCTTCTTCTTCCTGTAAAATCATGTCTACCGCTTTCGCTTTGGCGTGTTTTTCTGCGTTGTGAAGCGCTTCCTGAGCAACACGGAACAAGGTGATTTCAGCCGATTTCGACACGTTTCTCATGTCCAGATGATGCTCAAACAACACTGTCATACCAGAGCGCTGCGAGACTTCTTTGGCGAGATCTTCCAATGCCACCAATAGCCCCAAGTCATCAAGCAATGCAGGGCGCAGGTCTTTGGATATTCGACGAAGCTCGCGAACGGCTTCGTTGAGAGTCGATTGGCCTAATGCGATGTTCTCTTCCCGTTCTTTGTCGGTTCTGGCTTCTTTGATGTTATCGAGGCGGTATTTCACTGACACCAGAATCTGGTTAATACCATCATGCAGTTCCCTGGCGACACGGGTGCGTTCTTCTTCCTGTGATTCAATCAACTGACGGTTAAGAGCTTGCAGCTTTTGGTCGGCCAGTTCTCGGGCATTGATGTGGATGCTGGTGGCAAGGCTTGCCATGATGCCAATGGTGATCACCAACGCAATCCCCAGACCGATAAAGGTTTTGCTGATGGTTTCGTCAATTTTGCTGTGAACAGATTCGACCTGAATCTCGATGTCATCGATATACACACCGGTTCCCACCATCCAGCCCCACTTATCGAGCCCAATGGCGTAGCTGAGCTTTTTAACTTGCTCTTTACGGGAAGGTTTGTGCCAGTAGTAATCCACAAAGCCACCACCTTGTTGGGCAGTGTGGATCAGTGCCTGAAGGAGTTTAAAGCCTCGAGCGTCTTCTACTTCCCATATGTTTTGGCCGACGAGTTCGGGTTGATAGGGAAGCACAAGGTTAGTGCCATCGTAGGTGTATGCGAAGAAATAGCCATCCTCGCCGTATGTGAGGTTATTCAAAATATCGATGACTTGCTGTTTAGCATCTTCATCATTTTCGCCAGCGGCATCATAAACCGGAGAAATAGATGCGCGAGCGAGTTCTACGTATTTCAGCAATTCTTGTTTCTTGGACGCCAGCGTTTCCGAGCGAATGAGATTAGCCTGATTCTTAGACAGACTATCTGACTGAATGACTACCAGCCCGATAATCAGACCAAACATCAAGAGCAAAGGAAGCATTGCCAGCACCAGCAATTTCATCCTGATCGGCATCGTCATGCCTGATAATTTTGTCACTATCACTCCGTTAGCTTCGTAAAAAATCGCTTTGCTACGTAGAACTACGTACAGCGATTACGCAATGCTATGGACGCTAAGTCCGTTTTCTACCTGATATTTTTTTATTTGTTGCAGGCATAGTCTAGATGGTAACAACTTTTTAACAGCGTCAATGTGCTCTAAACCTCAACCCTACATGCAGCATTTTTATACATCCTAAATAGTGAAGCTGCGCACCAAGGAGTGGACAATGAAAACGTCAATCTCGACCCCTATTAAGGCAATCGCTTTAGCAACACTTTGTTTTTCAGGCTCAGCGCTGGCTGACAAAGTATTGCTAAAAACGCCTATTGCTTTCGGCACTCACTTACCAGCGCTTGGCACCCCAATTAAGTGGGTCTCCGAACGCATTCAGCCTGTGTCAGGCAACACCATCAAAATGAAAGTCTACGAGCCGGGTAAGCTGGTGGCGCCACTGGAAATTCTTGATGCGGTATCCAGCGGTAAAGTAAATTCTGGGTACGCGACCGCAGGCTACTGGCAAGGGAAAATGCCGGCAGCGGCCTTGTTCTCTGCTGTGCCTTTTGGCCCTGAAGCACCGGAATACATGGCATGGATGTTCTACGGCAACGGCCTGAAACTGTATCAAGGCATGTATGACGAGGCGGGCTACAACGTGAAAGTCTTGCCTTGTGCGATCATTTCACCTGAAACATCAGGTTGGTTCAAAAAACCTATCGAGAAGCCTGAAGACTTGAAAGGTCTGACGATGCGCTTCTTTGGCCTCGGTGGTCAGGTCATGGAGAAACTTGGTGTCGGCACGGTTCAACTTCCTGGTGGCGAGATCTTCGGTGCGCTGGAAAAAGGTGCCATTGACGCGAGTGAGTTCTCCCAGCCAGCTATCGACCAGCGTTTGGGCTTCCACAAGATCGTTAAATACAACTACTTCCCAGGCTGGCACCAGCAGGCCACCATGTTTGAACTCCTGATCAACAAAGACACCTGGAACAAGATGGACGAAGATCAGCAATCTGCTGTTGAAACACTGTGCCTGGCTTCAATGACGAACTCGATTGCCGAAGGTGAAGCGATGCAGTTTGAAGCCATGCAAAAAGCGCAGGAGCAGGGTGTTGAACTCCGCTACTGGAATGAAGAAATGCTGAACTTGTTTGAATCTACCTGGCTGGAAGTGGTGGAAGAGCAGAAGAAAGATCCTTACTTCGCAAAAGTATGGGCTGACATGTCTGACTTCCGTAAGAACTACCAGATCTGGGAATCGAAAGGGTTCCTGCCGCGCGGTCAATAATAGGCTGTGTGGTTTTTGGGCAGCAGGATGCTGCCCACTTTTCCTTTTTCTATGGGTGTAGGAGTTCGTTATGACCCAGCCTTCTCACTCACTCCCTGCTTCACCACTTGCAGACAGCATTGAGCATGTCGTCCGGGTTGTCGGACGCACACTGGCTTGGAGCTATTTGGTTCTGGTTCTGGTAATCATCACGCAGGTAGTGCTTCGAAAAGTTTTCAACAATGGCCAAATTGCGCTGGAAGAGTTGCAGTGGCACCTCTATGCCATCGGCGTGTTGTTTGGTTTGTCTTATGCCGAGATCACCGGAACGCACGTCCGGGTCGATATTTTCTATCACCGCTTTTCGCAGAAGACAAAATCCTGGATAGAAATTATCACTGTGCTGTTCTTCGTCTGGCCGTTTATGTACGTCATCTTCATTCACTCTCTCGATTTCGTGTACGAAGCTTGGCGGGTGAATGAGCGTTCCAATGCGCCGTCCGGTTTGCCTTGGCGATGGTTGATCAAATCTGCGATTCCATTTAGTGCGGCTTTGTTGGCTTTTGCCAGCCTTGCCCGATTGCTCCGTGCTGTGGCTTACCTGAGAAAAGGAGGTTCGCATGGAAGCGAATGAGATTCTTATTCTGGCGATGTTCGGCAGTTTTATTGTGCTGCTGTTTATCGGTATTCCAGTAGCATGGGTATTGGGCGGTGTGGGCGTGGCGTTTGCCTTCATTGGCTATTACAGCGATATCTACCTCGACACTTGGACAGGGTTGGATTTCACCACCCTTGGGCTTGTGGTTAACCGCCTCTACAAAATCATGGACAACTGGATATTGGTGGCCTTGCCGATGTTCATTTTCATGGGGAACATGCTGGATAAATCCGGTGTGGCGGATCGCTTGATGCATGCGATGCAGGCGCTGTTTGGCCGCGTACATGGCGGTTTGGCAATTACCGTGATGGCAATTGGTATCATCCTCGCTGCGTCGACAGGGATTATCGGTGCATCGGTGGTGTTGCTGGCGACCATGTCTCTGCCTGCCATGATGAAGCAGGGTTATAATCTTCCATTAGCACTGGGTACCGTCGCCTCTGCAGGCACACTCGGGATCTTACTGCCGCCTTCTATCATGCTGGTGATAATGGCGGATCAGCTGGGGCTTTCAGTGGGCGATCTCTTTATGGGTGCCATGTTCCCGGGCTTGATGCTGGGCGCGATTTATATTGTGTACCTGTTGATCATGGGCGTGGCGAAGTCAGATTCCTTGCCGTTACCGGAAGATGCCAAAGGCGTTGATTGGGCAGTCATCAAAGATGTAGCCAAAGCGATTGTGCCAACCTTCATGCTGATCATTGTGGTGTTAGGCTCTATCTTTGCGGGGATAGCGACACCAACGGAAGCTTCAGGTGTGGGTGCATTCGGTGCGATTTTGCTGGCGGTTTACTACAAACGTTTCTCGTTCGCGGTGCTGAAAGAAGTGCTGCTCGACAGCTACAAAACCACCGCTTATATCTTCGCGATATTTATTGGTGCGACCTGTTTTGCATTAGTGTTGCGTGAACTTGGCGGCGACGAGTTTATCGAAAGTGCCTTTGAAGCCTTGCCATTTGGTCCTTACGGCATTGTGGCTTTCATTCTGTTGGTGATTTTCCTGCTGGGTTTCTTCCTCGACTGGATTGAAATTACCCTGATTGTGCTACCGCTGTTAGCACCTGTGGTGTTGGGATTGGATTTGAGCATTGGTGACTATCCGGGGCTGGATAATCCAGAGTTGGTTTGGTTTGTAATGCTGGTAGCGATGGCGTTGCAGACGAGCTTCTTAACGCCACCCGTCGGATTTGCTTTGTTCTACCTGAAAGGCGTATGTCCACCGGAAGTGAAACTGATGGATATCTATAAGGGTGTGATTCCTTTCATTATCCTTCAGCTGCTGGCTTTGGTGATGCTGGTGTTTTGGCCGAACCTGGTGCTCTGGCTACCGTCGATTGCTTATGGTTAATCTGGGCTAACCAACACAGTTCAACAAATCCTTGCCACAAAGAAAAAGCCGACTTTTCAGTCGGCTTTTTACTCATTATCTCATGCGATTAGGCTTTTGAACTTTTCTTTCTGAGTGCATCCAGCTTTTCCGCGGCTTTATGCATTACAGTATCCGGCTTGAACTTGCCTTTGCTGTCTGGCTTACCTGCGGATATGCCGGTGAACAGTTCGATGGCTTCGCTCACATGATCAATCGCGTAGATGTGGAATTTCCCTTTTTCTACAGCATGGATGATGTCTTTACGCAGCATCAGGTTATGCACGTTAGAGCGCGGGATAATCACCCCTTGCGTCGATTTCGGTCCCTTGATGGTACAAACATCGAAGAAGCCTTCGATTTTCTCGTTAACACCACCAATCGGCTGAGCCTGGCCAAACTGGTTCATCGAACCCGTGATAGACAAATCCTGACGCAGCGGTACACCTGAAATTGCAGACACAATGGCACAGAACTCCGCCATAGAAGCGCTATCGCCATCTACTCCACCGTAAGACTGCTCGAACGTAATGCGTGTGGTCAGTGGGATTTTTGCTTGCTTACCAAGCAAAGATGACAGGTAGGCAGTCAGAATCATCACACCTTTTGAGTGAATACTGCCACCCAGCTCAACGCTGCGCTCGATATCCAGCACCGCACCATCACCAAACGAAGTTGTTGCAGTGATTCTGTTAGGTGCTCCAAAGCTGAAGTCGTTGGTTGCCAGCACAGACAATGCATTCACCTGACCGACGGCTTTGCCTTTGGTGTCAATCAACGTGGTGCCTGTGGTGAAGCCTTCCATCACGTGGTCACGCAATCGGCTAACGCGCATATCGCGGCTCGCCAGTGCCTTTTCGACGTGGGATGCACGGATGATGTTGGCATTGCTGACTTTGGCCTGATAGTTGGATTCACGCAGCAGGTTGGCAATGTCAGCAGAGTGCAGGGAAAGCTTATCCTGATCGCCGGACTGACGGCTGCTGTGCTCAATGATCCGGCCAATGGCACCTGGGTCGCAATGCAGCAGATTGTTGTCATGACAAATACTGGAAATGAACATGGCGTACTTCATTTCGCTATCTTCATTGCGCGGCATGTCATCTTCGAAATCGGCGGTTACCCTGAACAGCTCGCTGAACTCTGCATCATAGTGTTGCAGCAGTTTGTAGGTGTGATAGTCACCAAACAGGATGATTTTCACATCCAATGGAACTGGCTCTGGCTCAAGCGAGATAGTGCCGCTGAGAGTGACTTCGCGTTCGAGTGAACTCAGCGAAGCTTTACGCGAGCTCAGTGCGCGCTTCAATCCGTCCCAAACGTAAGGGCGCTCAAGAACTTTCACCGCATCAATCAGCAGCACACCACCGTTTGCGCGATGGATGCTGCCCGGGCGGATCAGCGAGAAGTCAGTGAACACCGTGCCTTTGTAGGTGGCGTTTTCTACGTAGCCGAAAATATTGTGGTACGTCGGGCTATCTTCCACGATCACCGGTGGCACTTCTTCTTCCTGCGCGACCAACACATTAACCTGATAGCGACGCGGCAATTTCTTATCCAGCGCGGCATAGGCGAGGGCGGCTTGCTCTTCGCTTTCCTGCAGGAAGATATCGAGGTTTTCCAGCACATCGCCCTGCATTTCTTTCAGGTATTTCTTCACCTGAGGCAGGTCAGAATAGGACTCGATCAGCTTCACCATGTGATGGGAAATGGCTTCGGTAGCAATTTCTTCATCCAGCTTTTGCTGTTTCTCAGCGTAGGTTTCTTCCCATTCGGTCAGCTTACGCACCAATCCGCGGAGCTGGATTTCCAAATCGCGAATGGCCTGATCGAAATGCTCCTGTTCTTTCTGAGAAAGAGCGTCGAAGGTTTCTTCGGTGTGCGGCTCTTCGCCATTCAGGGCAATGAACTGATAGTCGCCAGAGGTGGTGATGGAAAGACTCACACTCTGCAGTTTGGCTTCCTGACTGAGCTCTCCCAAGGCACCTTCCTGCATCTCTGTCAGGCGGTTTTTGAGTGCATCAGCGCGGGAGTAATACATTTCGTTGTCAAAGGCGAGCTGCAGGGATTTCCCCAGACGTCCCATCATTTTCTCAAGATCTTTTTTCAGCTTGAGACCGCGGCCAGCTGGCATTTGCAGCACTTTCGGTACGCGGGAGTCCTGGAAGTTGGCGACATAACACCAGTCATAAACCGGATGGGTATATTGCCAATGGCGGCTGAGATAGCGCATCACCATGGTGCGCTTGCCAAGACCGTTCTGGCCGACTGCGTAAATGTTGTAGCCTTTTTCCTTGATTGACATCGCAAACTCAACGGCCTGACGAGCGCGATCCTGCCCCACGATCTCTTCGAGTGGTTCAAGATGCTTGGTAGATGAAACGTCGAGTTTGGTCAGTTGTGAAGTGCGATAGAGCATGTCACTGGTTAATGGCTGATGTGGCATAGCGCTCTCCTTTCACTGTGTTTCTCATAAAACTCAGTGTAGCGCCGTTAACTTACTGATTTTGAGCTAAAGAATCGCAGACGTGTTGGCAATGTGGACTGGCGCACTTTATTCACTGGTTTATGGTGAACAAGTGCGCAAAAAGTAGTCGATATGGTTCAGCTTTTGGGAGCGAGGAATCAGTGTGCTGTCCAACCGCCGTCGATGGTAATGGCCTGTGCCGTGATGTTCTTCGCAGCAGGAGAGCAGAGAAAAAGGGCGGTTTCGGCCAGTTCACTCAGATCAATGAAAGCTTTTTTGGGCATCGGTTTAAGCATAATCGTGTTGATCACTTCTTCTTCCGTGATGCCGTGATTCTGCGCCTGTGCCGTGATTTGATTTTCCACCAGCGGTGTTTTTACGTAGGAAGGGCAAAGTGTGTTGATGGTGACATCATGCTCTGCACTTTCCAGCGCGATGGTCTTGGAAAAGCCCAGCAAGCCATGTTTCGCTGACACGTAGGCGGACTTATACGGCGAGGCGACAAGGCTGTGAATGGAGCCAACATTGATGATTCGCCCAAAGTTGCGTTCGTACATGGAAGGGAGAAAGGCTTTGGTCAGCATGGCTGGGCCGCATAGCAAAATGTCGATGATAAGACGCCATTTGTCCTCGGGGAATTGCTCGAGGGCAGAGACAAATTGTATGCCTGCATTGTTAACGAGAACATCGACAGGGGCATCAACACGAGAAGGCGCAGAGGTCAATTGTTCGGAGTTAGTGACATCCAGTTCTACGCCCCGAACATCCACATCGAATTGGCTTTTCAATTTACTGACGGCGTTATCCAGCGCTTCTGCATTGATATCTGAAAGGGTGATCTTGTGACCCGCCTGCGCAAAACCCTGCGCCATGCCAAAGCCAATTCCACTTGCACCACCGGTAATAAATACATGTTTTGCCGTCATTTCCGTTCTCCCTAACGTTGGCTGGTTTATCCAACGTTAAGGGTAGTTAAAAATTCAGGCAATCCGTAGTAGTACGCAATTGCGGTGTTTAATCTCAGGATTTAGATGGTTTTAATTTGCTGGCAACACTGAAAAGTCCAACGATAATCAGCCCTGCAACCAATCCAATCAAACCATTGAGTAGTGTTGGCACCAGCGCGGATACTACAGTGCCGACGGTCGGTATCAGCGCAGTCTCTTGTGCGGCGTCAGTAATGAGTTCCGAAAGCACATGTACGCCGTGGGTGAGAATACCGCCGCCCACCAAAAACATGGCGACGGTGCCGACGATTGACAGCCCTTTCATCAGGTAGGGCGCAAAAGAGAGAAGACCGCGGCCTACGGCTTGTTTGATACTGCCTGCTTTCTGGCTGAGATAAAGTCCGGCATCATCGATTTTGACAATCACCGCGACCAAACCATAAACGCCTATCGTCATCAAAAACGCGATGCCAAACAAGGTGACAACCTGAGTGAGGAAGGTGGCTTCTGACACGACACCTAGCGTGATGACAATGATTTCAGCAGAGAGGATAAAGTCAGTTCGGATCGCGCCTTTTATCTTTTGCGCTTCGTATTCTGCGGCGTCCAGCGTAGCGGTATTGAAGTCCTGCGCTTCACCGGCAGGGTGGTTTTCTTTTTTGTGAAAGAAGGTATGCAGTACTTTCTCAGCACCTTCGTAACAAAGGAAAAGACCGCCGAGCATAAGAAGGGGGGTGATCAGCCAAGGTGCAATAGCACTGATAGCGAGGGCCGCCGGAACGAGTATGAGTTTGTTGAGGAAAGACCCTTTGGCAACGGCCCAGACGACGGGTAACTCCCTGTCGGCTTTCACACCGGAAACTTGTTCGGCATTCAGGGCAAGATCATCTCCCAATACACCGGCAGTTTTCTTCGCGGCGATTTTACTCATGACGGAGACGTCATCCAGAATCGTGGCAATGTCATCAAGCAGTGTAAGAAGGCTGGCTCCTGCCATGGTCATTCCTCTTTTATCTATACAAAAAGAGGCGGAAAACCGCCTCTTTCTTCGTTAATTCAAAAACGCTTAGAGCTGTTTTTCTATGGCTGCGAGCAGCGTATCTATGTCAGATTTTGTCACGTCTTTGTGAGTCACAAATCGCATCGCCTTGTGAGAAGGCGAGAACAGAATCCCCTGTTCTTTCAACGCCGAAGCAATCGCGTGAATGTCGATATGCGTTGCAACGTCAGCGTAAACAATGTTGGTTTGAACCGGGTAGATGAAGGTATTGAATCCCGGAATCGCACCGAGATTTTCAGACAGATAACGGGCGTTGTCGTGATCATCTTTGAGACGTTCGACATTTTCAGTCAGGGCAATCTTACCCGCGGCTGCCAAAATACCAGCCTGACGCATGCCACCACCGACCATTTTACGCAGTCGACGTGCACGCTGAATGTAGTCAGCATCGCCCAATAACAGCGAGCCAATTGGTGCACCCAGACCTTTTGACAAACAAATGGTCATGGAGTCGAAGTGCTGGCTGATTTCTTTGATGTCTACGCCGAGCGCTACCGATGCGTTGTATACGCGCGCGCCGTCCAGGTGAAGTTTCAGATTATGTTGATTCACGAAATCCCGGGCTCTCGCCAGGTATTCCAAAGGCAGAACTTTCCCGCCGATAGTATTTTCTAAGCTGAGGAGCTTGGTGCGCGCAAAATGAGAGTCATCCGGTTTAACCGCTGCCGCAAGCTTTTCAAAGCACAGGGTTCCGTCTTTGTTGTTTTCGATGGGTTGAGGTTGTACTGAGCCAAGCACTGCTGCGCCGCCTGCCTCATACTTGTAATTGTGCGCTTGTTGACCGCACAAATATTCGTCACCACGGTCACAATGTGCCAGAATACCCAGCAAGTTTGCTTGGGTGCCTGATGAGGTAAATACCGCTGCCTCAAAACCGTGGCGCTCAGCAGCCCACTGCTCCAGTTCATTGACCGTTGGGTCGTCACCATATACGTCATCACCCACGGGCGCATTAGCCATGGCTTCGCGCATTTTTTGATCCGGCTGTGTCACTGTGTCTGAGCGAAAATCAATCATTCTTATCTGTCCTGATTACAACTATGATCGAGTAAGCAGATTACTCCTGATTGAAGAAAAAGTAATTACAAAACATTGGAATCATCCCACTCGTCTATATCTTGAGCCACGGAATGGGCGACGGTAAAACAAGGAAATTATGCCCATGGAATGGTCTTGGCTGTTCATCTCTTTAGCTTGTCTGGTCACGGGTTTTTCCAAATTCTCCGTTGGTGGATTAGGGCTGGTTATTCTCCCGTTGATGATGCTCGCTTTCCCGGGTCCAGAGGCGTTAGGTGTCATTGTCCCGCTATACCTACTTACCGACTTCATCGCCGTCCTGACTTATCGTAAGAACATTAATTGGTCTGTTTTAGCAAGACTAATCCCTTTTGGTGCAGTCGGTGTGGCATTAGGCACCGTTGTGCTTGGTAACATTGACGCGCGAACCTTTATGACAGTACTGGGGGTGCTTATTTTCGCGCTGCTGGGGCTTTCGATTTGGTTGGACTATCGTCCGCTTCCTATTTTTACCAACCGTTACGCAGCAAGTGTAGCTGGGATGCTATGTGGTTTTGTTGGGGTGTTAGCCAACGCGGCAGGGCCGTTGATGGGATTGTTTCTTCTTGAACAGAAAATGGAGAAGTCTGCTTATGTGGCAACCCGTGTTTGGGCCTTCATGACACTAAATATTATGAAGCTGGTGGGCTTGGTGTACTTGGGCTTAGTCAATGCGGAGACGTTACAGGGGAGCGCAGTTGGCTTACCTGCTCTGTTCATTGGTATGTTCTTTGGCTATAAATTCTTTGCCCGTATCTCGCCAGAACAACTGAAAATGATTGTCCGGGGAGCGATTTCGCTAAGTGCTGCACATATGCTGTTTTTCAAATCGAATTGAACACAGTAACAAAGCAGAAAGCCGCGGCAATGACCGCGGCTTTCTTATTTCACGAAAAGCGAATTAGCTTTTTAGCAGTTGCCAGTAACGGTTGTAGATGCTGACAGCTTCACCCACATCGTTGGTGAATTCGCCTTTTTCAACATCTTCGTCTGATGGGAAAATCACGTTGTTCTCGGTGTATTCCGCAGACAGTTTTTCTTTCGCACGCTTGCTTGGTGCTGGGTAACCCAGCTCTTCGACCATTGCTGCTTGGTTTTCAGGGCGGTACAGGAAGTCGATGAACTTATGTGCCAGGTCGACCTTCTCAGCGCCCTTTGGAATGATGAAGTTATCCATCCACAGGATTGAACCTTCATCTGGGTAAACAAACTCGATGTTTTCCATCTCAGCTTGTGCCAGGTAGGCGTTACCGTTCCACTGTTGACCGATACCGACTTCACCCGTCACAAACGGTACGTGCGGCGCATCTGAGTTGTAAACCACGACATTTGGACGCAGATCTTTCAGCATCTCATACGCTTCTTTGATCTCGTCTTCGTTGGTGGTGTTGATGCTGTAGCCTTTGGCTTTCAGTGCCATGCCGAAAACATCGCGCACGTCGTCGAGCAGCATGATTTGGCCTGCGAACTCGTCGTTCCACAGATCAGCCCATTTAGTCACATTGCTGCCATCAACGATATCACCGTTGTAACTGATAGCCGTCACGCCCCAGATATAGGGCAGGGAGTAGTCATTGTTTTTGTCGAATGGTTGACCCATCAGACCAGGAATAATGTCCTTAACATGTGGGATTTTCGATTTATCGATTTTCGCCAACATGCCTTCGTCGCTCATGCGCTGGATAAAGTATGTCGATGCAAACGCAAGGTCATAGCCTTTTCCATCAAGCAACTTCAGCTTGGTATACATGGATTCATTGTTTTCAAACGTTGAATAGTTAACTGAAACATCGTACTCCTTCTCAAACGCCTTAATCACACCCATTGGCATGTACTCGGCCCAGTTGTAGATATTCAGTACTTCATTGTTTGCAGAAACGTTGAAAGAAACTGTTGCGGTAAGTGCGATGCTTGCCGCTTTCACCCCTTTAAGATATTGGTTCATTTGGTTTTATCCTTAAGTGGCATACCCAAACTACCTTAAGGCACAGGCAGACATCCTTCCTCTCGCCTACGTGCTTCACTTATAGTGCCGTGTGGAGTAGAACCATTTACTCCGGAACCACAGAACCCCTTGTGAAACCAGTCTTTTTGCTGAAAAAGCGCCTTGAGGTAGTTTGGGTAAATACCAAGCTGAAAAATGAACGCGCATCATCAAAACATTTGTCCCCTCTGTCAATGAGAATCCCTCTGAAAAGGTAACATTTTGTGCACCACGCACAGCATCAACGAACGCAGTTATTCTTGAGACTCATTGGGGGGGTAAGAATCCCTTGCTTGCCGTGTGGCTTAGTGCGAATATTCGCCGTCTTTTTAATTAACCCTTTTAGCAGGATTTAGTCGCGAAATGGCGAAAGAACACGGGTATATCGATAGCTACTATCAAGCAACGGCAAATGTTTTGCCTGAACAGCCAGAGTTAACCAGTGATATACAAGCGGACGTTTGTATTATCGGCGCGGGTTTAACGGGCACGAACGCAGCGATTGAACTTCGTAAGAAGGGCATGAGCGTAGTGGTGTTGGAAGGCCAACGCATCGCGTTTGGTGGCTCAGGTCGTAATGGTGGTCAGGCGCTGGTGGGTTACTGTCTGGGTCTTCGCGAAGTTGACGAAGAGTACGGCCCAGAATGGGGTAAGCAGCTTTGGGATTTGTCCGTTGAATCTATCGATATCATTCGTGAACGCATCAGCGAGTTCAACATCGATTGTGACTTCCAGGAAGGTTACATCGAGCTGGCGTTGAATAAAGGTCAGGAGAAAGAACTGAAGTCCTGGCATGAGCTGAAGCATGGTCGTTACAACTATCCGGTTGCCGAGTGGTGGGACACTGACAAGATTGAGCAGGTAGCGAACACCCGTCGTTACTTGGGCGGCTTATTCGACCCAAACAGTGGTCACGTTCACACCCTGAACTACACGCTGGGTTTGGCGCAAGCGGCTATTTCAGTTGGCGCGGAAATCTATGAAAACAGCCCGGTGGTCAAACTGGAAAAAGGCGCAGGGTTTAACACGGTAAAAACTGCAAAGGGCAGCGTGAAAGCAAAACAGGTTCTGTTGGCTTGTAACGCATACCTTGATGGCCTACATCGCAAGGCGCAATCAAAAGTGCTGCCTGTGGCTTCTTACATTGCTGTGACTGAGCAGCTTGGCGATCGTCAGCCAATCACTAACAAGATGGCGATGTCTGATCTGAATAACTGTCTGGATTATTTTCGCCCGACTGCTGACGGACGCATTCTGTTCGGCGGTGTGAACCATCCGTTCAATGGCGAGTATTCAGACAGTCAGGAGCGTCTGCGTCAACGTATGCTGAAAGTGTTCCCACAGCTGGGTGACGTGAAGATGGAATATCACTGGGGTGGTCTGTTTGCGGTGACCCGCAGCTACATGCCGGAAATCTCGCATTTGGGTAACGATATCTATACAGCCCATGGCTACACTGGTCATGGCGTTGGTTTGACCAATATTGCAGGCCGCGTTGTTGCTGAAGCAATGGCAGGGCAGGCGGGGCGCTTTGACGTTTTCTCACGTATCGATCATGGCTGGATCCCAACGCCGAAAGTGCTGCGTAAACCTGCGCTCGCGATGGCGATCTGGAAAGCCCAAATGGAAGACGCTCTGGCGAACTAATGGCACATCCATCTCACGATTAGATTTTTAAATCCTTTCCATAAAATCTGTGATTTGAAGCAGCACTAGCACAAGGGGTAGATTCGCTACCCCCTGTATTTAGAGGTGCTGACAATGAACACAGATAAGTTATTAGACGCACTTCATACCCAAGGTTGGTACGTGTGGGATGATTTCCTGAATGCTGAAGAAGTAGAACAACTTCGTGATGCCATTCCTGAAAGCATGAAACCTGCTGGCATCGGACGACACCTGCAGCACCATACCAACAAACAAATCCGTAGTGACAAGATTTCCTGGCTGGAACGCGGAAAGCATCCTGCCTCGGACGATTTTCTCTCTCGAATGGAAGCGATAAAGAACGACGTCAACCGCCACTTCTTTTTGGGTTTGTTCGAGTATGAAGCGCACTTCGCGCGTTACGACATCGGCGATTTCTATCAAAAACACCTCGATACTTTCGAAGGCCGTTCCAACCGCCGTTTAACCACGGTGATGTACCTCAATGATGAGTGGGCGGATCAAGATGGTGGCGAGATTGTGATTTATGATATCAACGATAATCATCTCAATACCCTCTGGCCAAAAGCAGGACGTTTACTGGTGTTCCTATCGGAAGAATTTCCTCATGAGGTATTGCCGACCAACCGAGAGCGTTACAGCATTGCTGGCTGGTTCCGAGTGAACGGCATGCGCGGCAACCGCGTCGACCCATCTCGATAGAAATTGTTTCGTAATGCCGTTTTATCTCTCTCGATTGTTGGGAGGTAAAACGGTATCTTCATCTCACACAGGTAATAGTGGCGGTGAGATGTTTCAGGGCGATCTTTTTCAGCAAACAGGATGGATAGACATTCCAGACGGGAAACTGTTCTGGGAACCTGAGTTTATTCCCACCAATATCGCTTCTGATATTTTTCACCATCTCTCCCAATCTCTTCCTTGGGAGCAGCTTCCCATCAAAATGTTTGGCCGTGAAGTGCTGCAACCTCGAATGCAGGCGTGGTTTGGCGACGCCTACTCATATTCAGGGCTTCACCTGAGGGCCGCACGTATGCCTGAATCATTACTTTCCTTGAAGTTGCAATGTGAGCAAACGTCTGGTGTGGCTTACAATTCTGTGCTCGCGAACCTTTATCGTGATGGACAAGATTACATGGGGTGGCATCAGGACAATGAAACGGAGCTAGGTACCGAGCCAAGTATCGCTTCGCTTAGTTTTGGTGAAACCCGACGCTTTGTTCTTCGGCATCTTCAAACTGGAGAAAAACGCGAATTTGAATTAGGTTCTGGTTCTCTGCTGATTATGGCGGGCAAAACCCAAACTTATTGGCAGCATGCAGTGCCGAAAACCGCAAAACTGAGGGGGCCGAGAATCAACCTCACTTTTCGGAATATTAACTTCTTAGCGAAATCCTGACCAAAAAAGGCTCGATATGGTCGATTTATATCGACTTTGCCGTGAAATTGAGCGAACGAACTTTTTTTTCAAAATTAGTGTTGACTAGATCACGTGAATCCGTAGAATGCGCACCGTACCGCAGAGGAAGGCAACTTACTGAAGCGGAACAAACGAAGGCGCGTTGGCAGAGTGGCTATGCAGCGGATTGCAAATCCGTGGACCTCGGTTCGACTCCGGGACGCGCCTCCATGATGCGACACTAGCTCAGCTGGTAGAGCGCAACCTTGCCAAGGTTGAGGTCACGAGTTCGAACCTCGTGTGTCGCTCCAAT
>NZ_CANDOD010000026.1:0-47174 GCF_947387585.1 Grimontia sp. SpTr1 | reverse complement strand
AAGCAAAACGAATTGACTGTGCCGATATAACCGAAGTTATTTCGTTTGGTCACTCAGTAAACATCGATAAATCTTTTATCTATCAACTACGAGTGCCCACACAGATTGCATAGGTCAAATTGTTAAAGAACGTTGACTTGAAGAAGCGTCGCTTCTCACCGTCAGGGCTGCGAATTTTACGCTGCCGGGCGATGAAGTCAAGAAGAAATTTTGAGATTTTTCAGCGTTGCTTGCGCAACTCTCAAAACACCTTGTTGACTTGCCTCTTCACCGCACTTTTCAATGCTTTGATGATGACGTTTTCGCGTTTCGACTTGATGGGCATTTCCTTATTGGGAGCCGCTTGCCGTGTCGATGGGGCGCATTATAGGGAGGTCTCGGATTCTGGCAAGGGCTTTTTGCGAAAAAAATCACAAAAACCGATTAACCGTTCACTAATCCAGCAGGTTGGTGAATTTAGACACAGAAATCGGGAGAGAAAGGCTTTGAGCAGTGCCATTTCTGTCATTCCAGCTGACTTTAACATCCATTATCTTGGCATAGGTTGCGGCCACACCACCAGCTGGCGTGTGTTGAAGCGTTTTTGTGGGCGTCACTGAAAGACTATATAGAGAGCCTTCGTTCAGTGTTAGCTGACAGCTTTGAATGTTTTCTACCGTTTTGCCTTCGCAATCTGAACCTGTGGTATTCAATGTTTGCAGTAAAGCAATCTGAGACTCCGCAATTTGCTTTGCCTCAACAAACATAAGTGCGTTCGCCTTCTCGACTTCTAGGTGGCTATATAGCTTTAACGTTCCAACACCAGACAAAACAACGACCAATATAGCGATAAGCGTCTCGACAAGTGAAAAGCCTTTGTTAGAAGTCATGAATACTTCCTTTTACCAGCTTTGGCTCAGAGGGAAAGAATTCATCATCATCGATGCTTTCATCGTACCCTGGTTTGAAAGCGCCAAAGACCTTTGACGTTCCTTTTTCTACGTCCACAATGTAACTGCCTTTTGTTTCAAAGGAGCCATGGAATAGAAA
The DNA here is from genome assembly GCF_947387585.1 of Grimontia sp. SpTr1. Taxonomy (NCBI): domain Bacteria; kingdom Pseudomonadati; phylum Pseudomonadota; class Gammaproteobacteria; order Vibrionales; family Vibrionaceae; genus Grimontia; species Grimontia sp. SpTr1. The sequence continues at coordinate 46,145 of NZ_CANDOD010000026.1, read as the reverse complement.
AGGAAGATATTTCCAGTTATCCACTTCCATTCCTAATGCATCAGGCTCATTAAACAAATCACAAAAAGTTGCCATTGGACCCGATGTACAAGAAACGTTAGTTACCTTATTTCCTTCATCGTCAGTCGACTCGCTGACATCCAGCCATGAGTTTTGGAAGTCATTTCTTTCATGATTAAATTGAAAAATAGAACCATTGAAATTGGCCAAAGCACCGCTGTAGGCAATCACTCCATCTTTCACCACGATAAATACAGGATTGACACTATCGCTAGCCACTCCAGCCATATTGCAATCCCCATCGACCCAAACTGTTACCAATTTGCCTGGAGCGTGCCCTGCCCCCGCAACTATGCTATTTCTCTTATTCGTAATCGTCTTCCCACATAGCTCGACATTACTTTTTACTGTCTCTGTACCGTTACCATTGTCTATAGTCGTAGTACCCGAAGTACTGAACACTGCGTCAAAGTCATCCCTCACTTTTTCCCAGTTACTTTTGGGTTCTTGAAACTTATCTTTGAAGAGGTTCATATTGGGTTGCTGATACAAAATGTCAGACTCGAAGTCATTCATCTTTCGAGTTTTCGATGCGACAGTTGTACTGAAACCTTCTTTGCACTGCTCTAAATTGGTAGCCAGCAATTCTGATTGGAAAGTAGCGTTCGAGTCGCCGGTATCAATAGTAACGTCCCCACCAGCAACTATAGCTAAACACTCATAAATATTGATTTGCCCTTCCTTACCTACATGAGCCCCTTTGGCTGGTACCCAGGAGTTACCTCCCTCTATAACCAAGCTACCAGAAGTTTTGAAGGCAGATGCAGTCCCCCCGCCTCCACTGACCATAGCGCTATACGTTGCATAGCCTGAAGAAGACGTTAACAACCATGGACTTTCTGTACCAGAAAGCACAATTTGGCTGCCAGTCTTTTCTCTACAGTTGTCAGAAATAGTGGTTCCAAAACTTCCGTCACTTAGTGAAACTGCTGTCGGTCCATTCTGCTCAAACACAGAAATCGCACAGTCCAATCCGGCCTTTGCACTCGCTCTTTGCTTTGCATCCAAAATCTGGTTTTGCGTCTTCTTAACGTCGGCTAGCCCAGAGTTCGCAACCGAAACCGCGAACAAAGCAACAATGAGCAAAATGCCGCTGACTGCAGCGAGGGTTGCCATTCCTTTTTGACTGTTCATGCTTGTTAGCCATCCACATTCGGAAGTGATACGGTGAAATTCACGGTATCTTTGATTGAGCTATCATTTTTCAATGATGCAGTGATGGTCACATCAACCATTTGGGCCTTGTTGGTCGATGCGACTCCTTGTAGGAAAGTGCGTTTAAAAATAAGGCTCTCAATGACCAACCGGTCAAATGTCATATCTCGCCAATAGCCACTGTCACATTTCCAATTCGCTAACGCATCCCAGTTTTCGTAAACCTCGATTACCGAATTGTTTTTGCTATCCTTGCCTAATCGATATCCTTTAGCGTCATCTTTATTGATTGCTATAGCACCGGAACGTTTATCGTGGTTATAGGCAAACCGGATACATTCCCCGCCCTCAACCTTCGAAGCGCTGTCATCAATCAATACAGATGATGAAGCACCTGCCTCGTCATTCTTAATAAAAGGGTTCATCGACGTGCAGTCGTAGCAAAACCCTGCACGTGCTATCTCATTTTTCATCGTGTCTGCGACGATGTTTAATTGGGATCTCAGAAAGTCGTTTTGAAGTTGCTTGGTCCCAAATTCGGTATTGATGGTAAAAAGCGCCAGAGAGGAAGCCATGACAATCAAGCTGACGGTCACACCAACCATCATTTCTACCAGTGTATAACCGCGGGTACGTCTCATGATGGACACGATTCCCAACCGGTCACAGCGGTATTGCTACACCCTTTCAATCCGACATACCTGCGGATCATAATCCCTGATTCTTTGCCTGTTTCTTCTCCATGCGCTAGCTTCACCGTTTTGTCATTTGAAGGCATGCCGGATATAGGAGAGAAATAGAAAAGTTTTGCTGGATCTGTAAGTGCAGGCTCTTGGACATTAACCATCGCCCCTTTCTCCAAAATAACCTTCTGCAGACCTTCACTATCAGAACAGCTGAAGTTTGCGACTTCGGATTTTTCACTAAGCCCAATACACCCGTTATCCGTTGCACTTGAAGGAACATAGTGAACATAAATGTTGCGATGGCGCCTTAGAGACTCTGACTGTCCAACTTCCAGTACGGAAAGCAATTGGGAGGCCTTGCTTTCAACAACAGCCGCTTTGTGGGAAGAGACATAGGTTGGCACAGCTACCGCTGTGACGACTGCCAATACCGACACCGTCGTTATCATTTCAATTAAGCTAAATCCGCGCTGTAGATTCCAATATCTCACAACAAATTCCTTTAGCGTCCGCTGTACCTTGTTTCCATACTATCAACGGCGATACCGTAGGTCTCTGGAATAAAAATGGATTTTCCGCATAGTGAACCAAAAAATGACGCTGAGAACTAAGACATTACATCTAGGTATGACGTTGATCGAAATCTTGATTGCCGTGGCCATCATCGGTGCCATTACTACGATTGCGGTCCCAGCCGTGGGGGATTATTTGATTAAGTCAGAGCGCAGTAGAGTTCAGGTGGACTTGTATCAGTTACAGACCCACATCGAGCAAACTTTTACGTCAACAGGTAGCTACCCAACGAATACCACGTTAGTTTGCGCAAAATGCCAGGTTTCTGATGACTATGATTTCTCAATTACAATAGGCGGTTCTGGCAACAATGTTTACAAGATCCAAGCAAAACCCAAATCCACTTCTAGACAGGATAAAGATACTGACTGTCATACCATGGTCATTAATGCTGCATCAGAGCAGCTTAATTTCAAAAAAGATGCGAGTGCCATCTCTGACAACAGCAAATGCTGGATATAAAAAAACCGGCGAATTCGCCGGTTTTTCGTTTTCTATCTCTGACTGTTAGCTGGTCAGATCGTCAAAGAATTTCTTCACGCCATCGAAGAAGCCTTCTGATTTAGGCTTGTGCTTTTTCGCGGCACTGCCACCCAGTGATTCTTCGAACTCACGCAACAATTCTTTTTGTTTGCTGCTGAGGTTAACCGGGGTTTCTACCACCAATTTACAGATCAGGTCGCCAAGGCCACCACCACGCACTGACTGCACCCCCTTGCCACGCATGCGGAACATACGGCCAGTTTGAGTTTCTGTCGGAACCTTCAGATTCACGCGTCCGTCCAGTGTTGGTACTTCTACTTCGCCGCCCAATGCTGCCATCGTAAAGCTTACTGGTACTTCGCAGTACAAGTTGTTGCCATCACGGGTGAAGATGTGATGATCACGCACGTGTACCTGTACATACAAATCGCCGGCTGGTGCGCCAAATTCTCCGGCTTCACCTTCACCTGTTAGACGAATACGGTCACCCGTGTCTACGCCTGCAGGGATTTTCACGCTAAGGGTCTTGGTCTTCTGAACACGGCCTTGGCCATGACAGCTATCGCAAGGGTCTTTGATGATTTTGCCGCGACCGTGACAGGTTGGACAGGTTTGCTGTACAGCAAAGAAGCCTTGACGCATCTGCACTTGGCCTTGGCCGTGACAGGTTCCACACGTTTGTGGCGATGAGCCTGGTTTTGCACCACTGCCACCACATGGGTCACAGCTTACGTAAGTCGGGACATCAATCTCTTTGGTCACACCACGGACTGCTTCTTCTAAAGAAAGCTCCATGTTGTAGCGAAGGTCTGCGCCACGCTGGGCACGTGCCTGACCGCCACGACGACCACCACCAAAGATGTCGCCAAACACGTCACCAAAGATATCGCTGAAGTCTGCGCCGCCACCGAAGCCACCGCCACCGCCCATTCCACCTTGTTCAAAGGCTGCATGGCCGTATTGGTCATAAGCTGCGCGTTTTTGATCGTCTGTGAGGATTTCGTACGCCAGCTTCACTTCTTTAAATTTCTCGGCTGCCGTTTCATCACCTGGGTTTTTATCCGGGTGGTACTTCATCGCAAGACGCTTGTACGCCTTTTTGATGTCACGCTCACTGGCGTCGCGGCTTACGCCAAGCACTTCATAAAAATCACGATTTGACATGTTTTGCTTGTCACCTGCTTCTATACCGGGCAAAAAAGTTAGCCCCGTATCATACAACTACGGGCGAAGGAGAAAATCCTCCTGCGCCCGTGCGAAATAAAAATGGTTAAATCTTTCGATTCAGGTCTTGCTGCTTTTCAGTCGCAAGACCTGCTTCTGGGATGTTATCCAGTCTTATTTTTTGTCGTCTTTTACTTCTTCAAACTCAGCATCAACAACGTCGTCGTCTTGCTTAGTTTGCTCTGCACCGGCGTCTTGAGCTTGCGCAGCTTGTGCTTGCTGCTGAGCCACTTCCATCAGCTTCTGAGATGCTGCGATCAGTGCCTGCACTTTTGCGTCGATAGCTTCTTTATCTTCGCCTTTACGTGCTTCTTCCAGCTCGCTGATTGCTGCTTCGATCTTCTCTTTCTCGTCAGCTGGCAGTGCGTCGCCTGCTTCTTCGATTTGCTTGCGAGTACCGTGAACCATTTGGTCAGCTTGGTTGCGCGCAGACGCCAGTTCTTCGAACTTCTTGTCTGCTTCTTTGTTCGCTTCCGCTTCCTGAACCATTTTCTCGATTTCGTCGTCGCTCAGACCGCCCGATGCCTGGATAGTGATCTTCTGCTCTTTACCTGTGCTCTTGTCTTTCGCAGATACGTGCAGGATACCGTCAGCATCCAGGTCGAAGATAACTTCGATTTGTGGCATGCCACGTGGTGCTGGGTTGATGCCTTCCAGGTTGAATTGACCCAGAGACTTGTTGTACGTCGCCTGCTTACGCTCACCTTGCAGTACGTGAATCGTTACTGCACTTTGGTTGTCTTCAGCAGTAGAGAACACTTGGTTCGCCTTAGTAGGGATTGTGGTGTTCTTCTCGATGAGCTTAGTCATCACGCCGCCCATGGTTTCGATACCCAGAGACAGTGGCGTTACGTCCAGCAGCAGAACGTCTTTCACGTCACCTGCCAGTACACCGCCCTGAACCGCTGCACCTACAGCAACTGCTTCGTCAGGGTTCACGTCTTTACGTGCTTCTTTACCAAAGAATTCAGCAACTTTCGCTTGAACCATTGGCATACGAGTCTGACCACCAACCAGGATTACGTCGTTGATGTCGTTTACAGACAGGTCTGCGTCAGCCAGTGCTACTTTCAGTGGCTCCAGTGAACGTTGAACCAGATCTTCAACCAGTGACTCCAGCTTCGCACGGGTCACTTTAACATTCATGTGCTTAGGACCAGTCGCATCTGCAGTGATGTATGGCAGGTTCACGTCAGTTTGCTGCGCAGAAGACAGTTCGATTTTCGCTTTCTCAGCTGCTTCTTTCAGACGCTGCATTGCCAGTGGATCTTTACGCAGGTCGATGCCTTGGTCTTTTTTGAACTCGTCAACCAGGTAGTTGATCATGCGGTTGTCGAAGTCTTCACCACCCAAGTGAGTGTCACCGTTGGTTGCCAGTACTTCGAACGTCTTCTCGCCGTCTACTTCGTCAATCTCGATGATAGAGATATCGAAAGTACCACCACCCAAGTCGTAAACTGCGATAGTGCGGTCACCACCTTGCTTGTCCAGGCCGTAAGCCAGTGCAGCAGCAGTTGGTTCGTTGATGATACGTTTAACTTCCAGACCCGCGATGCGGCCAGCGTCTTTAGTCGCCTGGCGCTGTGCGTCGTTGAAGTACGCAGGTACTGTGATAACTGCACCAGTTACTTCCTCACCCAGGAAGTCTTCTGCAGTTTTCTTCATTTTCTTCAGGACTTCAGCTGAAACCTGAGGAGCTGCCATTTTCTGGCCTTTAGCTTCTACCCATGCATCGCCGTTGTCAGCCTTAACGATTTTGTAAGGCATGATTTCGATATCACGCTGAACTTCTTCGTCTTCGAAGCGACGACCGATCAGTCGTTTGATTGCAAACAGCGTGTTTTCTGGGTTGGTCACAGCCTGACGTTTTGCTGGCTGACCTACCAGAGTTTCACCGTCCTGGGTGTACGCGATGATTGATGGCGTTGTGCGATCGCCCTCTGCGTTTTCGATTACGCGTGGCTTGTCACCGTCCAGTACTGCTACACATGAGTTGGTAGTACCCAAGTCGATACCAATGATCTTACCCATTTGGTTTTCTCCGAAAATTCGTCTTACGTCTATGTTGCGTTAACCCATATATGGGGGTCGCGGTTTAGGGTTCAACCCTGCACAAGAAAAATTTTTAAATTTTCTTTTTGATGCACCTTAAATAAGGGCGACTTATTGGCTTTCAAGGCCTGAAATGAAAAAAACCCGCAAAAAGCGGGTTTTTCCTTAAATTCGGTCTTATGCCTGCTCGTTCACGTTACCAGCAGCGGCTTTTGAAACCATTACCATGGCAGGGCGGACAACACGACCATTCAGTTCATAGCCTTTCTGCATCACGAACATCACGGTATTTGGCTCGTGATCTGCGCTTTCCTGAATAGACATTGCCTGATGGAATTCTGGGTTGAACGGTTCGCCGTGTGGGTTCAGCTCTTTCAGGCCGAACTTTTCCACTGCATCTTTCATGGTCTTCAGCGTTAGCTCAACGCCTTCGATCATCGGCTTGAGGGCGTCATTTTCTTTGTCCGCCATCTCTACTGCGCGTTCCATGTTGTCGATAACAGGAAGCAGTTCGTTCGCGAAACGCTCCAGAGCAAACTTACGCGCTTTGTCTATTTCCTGCTCGGTACGACGACGCATATTTTCAATGTCTGCACGTGCGCGCAGTACGCTGTCTTGTTGCTCTTTCACTGTCGCTTCACTTGCTTCAAGTGCAGCTTCAAGCTCAGTGATCCGGCTAATCATTGCATCAGTTTCAGCATCAAGGGCATTTTCTTCAGCCTGTGCTTCCACTGCTTCGTTTTGCAATTCTTCTTCCTGGATCTTGTTTTCTTCTTTGCTCATGCTCTCTCCGACACAATACACTGTGTTGAACCCCAAAAATCTCAAGGATTGGGGCATCAATCTCGACGGTTTTGCTTATTATGGGGATGAATGGTCACGTTTCAAGGTGTCTCTTGCCGCAATGCACGACAAGTGTGGGGCAATCACTTATACTCAAGCCACTAAACTGTGCAGGATCAATAAGATGTCAAAGCGTTTTAACACTATAGCTTTGGTAGGAAAACCGCGAAATCCAGAAGCGGTAGCAACCCATGAAAGCCTGTATCACTGGCTGACCCAACAGGGTTACCGCACATTGGTCGACAATCGTCTCGACAATTACCTCAATATTCCGGCTGATGATTTCCATGATTTGCTTTCGCTGGGTGCTAAAGCCGATTTAGCCATTGTCATTGGTGGTGATGGAAACATGCTGGGCGCTGCTCGTGTCCTTTCCCGTTTTGATATTTCCGTTATCGGGGTCAACCGAGGCAATCTTGGCTTTTTGACCGATCTCGATCCAGATGAATACGAAGACGCACTGACGTCAGTATTATCCGGTGAATACATCGAAGATCACCGCTTCTTGCTTGAAGCGGAAGTGCATCGTCACGGTCAGGTGAAAAGCCACAATGCGGCGCTTAACGAAGCCGTGCTTCACCCTGGGCAAGTTGCGCATATGATTGAGTTTGAAGTCTATATAGACGACAACTTTGCCTTCTCTCAACGTTCTGACGGCATCATCATTTCGACACCAACAGGCTCAACGGCTTACAGCCTTTCCGGTGGTGGTCCTATCCTGTCACCGAGCATTGATGCGATTTCACTCGTGCCTATGTTCCCGCATACGCTGTCGAGCCGTCCTTTGGTCGTAGATGCTAAACGGCATATTAAGCTTGTGGTTTCACCGGATAACGGCAGCACCTTGGAAGTAAGTTGTGACAGTCAGGTCTCCTTGCCTGTTAATCCAGGGGATGAAGTGCATATCTACAGAAGTCCTTCACTGTTGAAGCTTATCCATCCTAAAAATTACAGCTACTACAAAACGTTGCGAACCAAATTAGGCTGGTCGAGCAAACTCTTCTAGTGAGGCAGGAAAGAACATTGTTTATGAAAAGAGTGGCTTAGGCTGCTCTTTTTTATTTTCATCACTCTCATTGCTCGTTTTTTAATCCGCATCACAATTTCATCGCGAATTCATACCTGATCATCTTTACTGTATACAAACACAGTGTATACTGTATAAAACAACAGGTGGTGATAAACACAGGTATAGGCTCATGCTGGCACACATCACAATTCAAAACTTTGCCATTGTTAAAGCACTCGAACTCGACTTCCAACAGGGAATGACCACCATTACCGGCGAGACCGGTGCAGGTAAATCCATCGCTATTGATGCTCTGGGTTTGTGTCTGGGCGATCGCGCGGATGCCTCCATGGTTCGCCCTGGAGAGGAAAAAGCAGAGATCGTGGTGCTCTTCCAACTACAGAACAATCCTGCCGCGAGACGCTGGCTGGAAGACAATGAGTTGGTCGATGGTGATGAGTGCATTCTGCGACGTGTTATCACCAAAGAGGGCCGTTCACGCGCCTTCATTAATGGCAGCCCTGTACCTGCCTCCCAGCAAAAAGCACTGGGGCAACACCTTATCAATATTCATGGTCAGCACGCCCATCAGCTTTTGATGAAAAACGATTACCAACTGACATTGCTCGACCAATATGCTGGTCATCAAAACCTGCTCGCCATAATGCGCCAGCGTTATCAAGACTGGCGTGCCGCACGAAACGAGCTCAAACAGCTAGAAAAGAACAAAGAAGCGTTCGAAGCCCAACGCCAGCTTTTGGAATACCAGGTAAATGAGCTCAATGAACTGGCGTTAGGTGAAACCGAATATCCAGAGCTGGAAGCGGAGCACAAGCGCCTTTCCAACTGTGGCGACATTGCGATTTGCAGCCAAAGTGTCCTGCAGGCATTAAGTGAAGATGATGAAAACAACGCGATGCAGTTGCTGCAGTTTGCCCAGCAGAAGCTTGCCGAACTCGCTGCGATGGACAGCCGTTTTAACGATCTAACACAGATGCTGGACGAAGCTTGTATTCAAGTTCAGGAAACCAGCCACGAGATCTCAAGCTATATGGATAGCCTGGATATGGATCCTGCGCGCCTGAGCTATTTGGATGAGCGCATGGCGACCATAATGCGTCTTTCACGTAAACATCAGGTTTCTCCTGAAGAGCTTTTCACTTCCCATCAGTCTCTGGTGAATGAGCTTGAAAACCTCAATGACAGCGATAACCAGATTGAACAGCTTGCCGCTCAAGTCGAACTGAAGCACCAAGCTTGTCTTGCAGCAGCAGAAAAACTCAGTAAGAGCCGTAAGCGTTATGCCAAAGAGCTGGATAAGCTGATTTCTGCCAGCATGCATGAGCTCAGTATGCAAAACGGCAAATTCCATATTGCACTGGATAGCCAGCCAGAAAGTCATTTGTCACCGCTGGGCTTCGACAGTATCGAGCTTTTGGTTTCCACCAACCCAGGTCAGCCAATGCAAGCATTGGGGCGCGTAGCATCCGGTGGTGAGCTTTCCCGTATTTCTTTGGCAATTCAGGTTATTACTGCACAGAAAGTGGATACACCAAGCCTTATCTTCGATGAAGTGGATGTGGGTATCAGTGGGCCAACAGCTGCCATTGTCGGCAAACTGCTTCGCAAGCTAGGTGAGTCAACCCAAGTGATGTGTGTGACGCACTTGCCGCAAGTTGCCGGCTGTGGTCATCAGCAAATGTTCGTGGCGAAAGCCAGCGAGAAAGGGAAAACCACCACCAGCATGATTCAGCTGGATACTCAGTCCCGCGTTCAGGAACTGGCGCGACTGCTCGGTGGCAGCGAAATTACTGAGCACACACTCGCCAACGCTAAAGAGCTGCTTATTGCGGCATAGAGGCTCTTAGCCTAAAGAGAAAGAAACTTTTCCCTAATAGCACGGTCGAACAAGCAAGTTGAGACAAGAGTTTTTTACTTCTCTCACTTGCTTGTTTATCATCGTCCCCTATTTTGGAAATGAAGTAAGAAGTCATGCGTTGGAAACACATCGTTGCGGCATCCCTTGTTCTGGCTAGCCTCTCAGGCTGTTCTTGGGTTAACAAGCTGGTTTATCGCATAGATATTAATCAGGGAAATTATATCGACCAAACCGCGGTCGAAGAGCTCAAATTTGGCATGACCAAAGAGCAGGTTAAGTTCTTACTTGGTCCACCTATGTTGGTTGAATCCGGCTATCCAAATACTTGGTATTTTGTTCAATATCTGAAGCCTGGACATGACGAACCAGAACAGAAAGAACTGGTTCTTTCTTTCGACGACAACGGTCAGTTGGTTGGCATGAAAGGTGACTATCAGCCAGGTACTGGATTTTTCGAAGCCGTTCGTTAATTTGATGCCTAAATGCCAGAATCAAAAAACCCGCTAATTGCGGGTTTTTTTATAGTCTTTGTACTCTAATTTCCTAAAGCGCTATTTCAGCATTTTTTCCAACTGTTCTTTGTTGGTATGGCGGATGTCTTTACCTTTCACAAAGTAAATGATGTATTCGCAGATGTTCTGGCATCTGTCACCCACCCGCTCAATCGCGCGAGCAGACCACATCACTTTGAGAACATTAGGTATAGAGCGCGGATCTTCCATCATGTAAGTCATCAACTGACGTATAATCGCTTCGTATTCTTTATCCAGATGATCATCGCTGTGGTAAACCTTCATTGCCGCATCCACGTCCATGCGCGCAAACGCATCCAGCACATCATGCAGCATACGTGCAGCTTTGTGGCCCAGATTTTCCAGTGACACCAAAAACGGCTGTTGATGATTGGAAAAATTATCCAACGCCATCTTCGCAATACTGTCCGCGACATCACCAATACGTTCAAGGTCGGTAATGGTCTTGATAATCGCAATCACCAAACGCAAATCGCCTGCTGTAGGTTGGCGTTTGGCAATGATTCGGGTACAGGCTTCATCGATAGCGACTTCCATAGAGTTGACCTTATGGTCTTCGCGGATCACCTGTTTTGCCAGCTCTACATCCTGATAATGCATCGCACGCAAAGCGTCAGTCAGCTGTCGCTCTACCAATCCGCCCATCGCGAGCACATGGGTGCGGATAGCTTCCAGTTCAGCATTAAACTGGCCTGAAATATGACGACTGATATTTTGGTTGTCCATCATTTGCGTGCGTGTCCTTAGCCGTATCGGCCAGTGATATAGTCTTCAGTTTGCTTGTTTTTCGGTGTGGTAAACAGCGTATCTGTATCGGCGTATTCTACCAGTTTACCTAGGTTGATAAAGGCAGTTTGATCAGATACACGCGCAGCTTGTTGCATATTATGGGTAACGATCACCACAGTATATTTACGTTTAAGATCGTTGATGAGTTCTTCAATCGTCAGCGTGGAGATCGGATCCAGTGCCGATGTAGGCTCATCAAGCAAAAGGACTTCTGGCTCAATGGCGATAGCGCGCGCTATCACCAATCGTTGTTGCTGGCCGCCAGACAAACCAAACGCGTTGTCATGAAGGCGATCTTTCACCTCATCCCATAACGCTGCCGCTCGAAGCGAACGTTCAACCGCGTCGTCCAGCGTACGTATGTTTTTCACGCCTTGCAGTCGCAATCCGTAGATAACATTTTCGTAGATAGACTTTGGAAAAGGATTCGGTCGTTGGAACACCATGCCCACCTGACGGCGAAGTGCTGGCACATCCACCGTTTCATCATAGACATTGGTGCCATGAAGCAGAATTTCCCCCTCTACCTTACAGCCATCCACCAAGTCATTCATACGATTGATGCAGCGAAGCAGTGTAGATTTCCCACAACCGGAAGGGCCGATAAACGCCGTGACCTTACCTTTAGGAATACGCATATTAATATCGAACAATGCCTGAGAATTACCGTAATGGAGATTCAAATTCTGGATAACCAGCGCCGTCTGCTCATCTGGAAGCGATGACAGATCGACAGGTCCCGGTAATCCAATGTTGGCATTGATAGATATCATTTCGTCGCGATTTCCTCTAACGCTTAAATTTCTTGTTCCAGCGCGCGGTACTTTTCGCGCAAGTGGTTACGGATGGTGATAGCCGCCAGATTCAGGCTGACAATCACAGTCACCAACAGCAAGGATGTGGCGTAAACCAACGGCCTAGCCGCTTCAATATTCGGGCTTTGGAAACCCACATCGTAAACGTGGTAACCAAGGTGCATGAACTTTCTGTCCAAATGCAGGAACGGGAAGTTTCCATCGAGTGGCAGACTCGGTGCCACCTTTACTACACCTACCAGCATAAGGGGGGCCACTTCACCCGCTGCGCGGGCGATAGCCAGAATCAGTCCCGTCATAATAGCAGGACTCGCCATAGGTAAAACTATACGCCAAAGCGTCTCAGCCTGTGTGGCGCCAAGTGCCATAGACCCGTGACGCACAGAGGTCGGGATTCGAGCCAAGCCTTCTTCTGTTGACACAATCACCACAGGCAACGTCAGGATTGCCAGCGTCAACGACGACCACAATATCCCTGGCGTGCCGAACGTTGGGTTAGGCAGTGTCTCGGAGTAAAACAGTGAGTCGATACTGCCGCCGACAAAGTAAACAAAAAAGCCCAGGCCAAATACGCCATAAACGATTGAGGGCACACCTGCCAGATTCACCACCGCAATGCGGATCACGCGGGTGAAAGCATTCTTTCCGGCATATTCATGAAGGTAGACAGCCGCCAACACGCCGAGCGGGGTCACCATAATGGACATCAATAGCACCATCAGCACTGTGCCGAAAATAGCAGGAAAAACACCGCCCTCTGAATTGGCTTCCCGCGGGTTATCTGTCACGAAGTTGGCAATCTGACTTGCCCAATGCAGCACCTTCTCAAACCCGCTCATGTCATTGGGATACCAAAGCCCGAGCACATTATTGAGTGCGATGCGGACATTGTTACCGTAGCGGTCTTTAACAATCAGGCTGTCCAGAGACAAATCCGCGCGGCGTTGCATTAAGACTTCTTCTAGAGATTGATAACGAAACGCCAAAGTGTCGATGCCATCCTGAACTTTCTCTGGCACCGCCTTACCATTGCTAAGGTAGGAGGCTTTCTCTTTTTTCAGTGCCGTGAGCTGGTAGTTCACCTTCTCTATTTCGCGTTGCTCGATGGCTGTGATTTCGCTACGCCGCTTTTCCGCCAACGCGATTTTTTCTTCAAAGAATGCATGGTTTGGTGAGGATGTGGTGACTTTTCCTTGGTCTAGGTATCCCACAGGAACACCATAGAAATCGCCATTTTCGATCCGTTCAATCACAGCAATATTGGGGTTGGCTACCTGCGACAGGATGTTTTGCTCAAGCACCGAAATAAAATCATGCGCTTCCCGTTCACGGTTGGCCACCTTTATCAGCAGTCTCTGATGCTCTTCCTGATTTGGCTCTTTGAGTACAACACCCGCCTCTTGTAACTGACGTGAAGAGATTGTCTCGACACCATAAATCTGACCAAATACCGTCTCTTCACCAAACGGAGTTTCAATCTTGAACTCGTAAACCGGAGCTGGCCAGAAGTACGCCAGACCTTTCCAGCCAATCAACAACATCACGCCCAGCACAGCAATCAAACAGAGGCTGACCATGCCTGCAGTCATCCACACCCAAGGAGAGCTGCTGTTTAAACGCTTAAGCATAAACAGACTCCAGATGGATTGAATTGAAGGCTAACGCTTTACAACGCACGGTACTTCTCTCTCAACTGCTGGCGAACAAATTCCGCCACAGTGTTAAATAGGAACGTAAATGAAAACAGAATAAAGGCTGTCAGGAACAACACGCGATAGTGAGAGCTTCCCACTTCAGATTCCGGCATTTCCACCGCAATGTTCGCTGACAAAGTTCGCAACCCCTCAAACGGGTTCCATTCCATTAATGGCGTATTTCCCGTCGCCATCAATACAATCATGGTTTCGCCCACAGCGCGGCCAAGCCCCATCATCACGGCAGAGAAAATACCCGGGCTTGCGGTCAGTAAAACAACGCGTGTCAGCGTCTGCCAATGGGTCGCACCTAACGCCAGTGATCCATTGGTCAGGTGACTGGGCACTGAAAAAATCGCATCTTCCGCAATGGTAAAAATCGTCGGGATCACCGCAAAACCCATCGCCAAGCCCACCACAATGGCATTGCGCTGATCGAAATTCACGCCCAATACGTCAGTCACAAACACCCGGCTGTCCCCTCCCATAAAGGTATCTTCCACCCAGGGGCCAAGAGCAAATGCGAGATATCCCAACACCAGAATCAGTGGCACCAGCACAAACAAATGACCACCTGGTGGCAGTTTCTTGCGCACGGAGCGTGGCAGCGCCGTCCAGACGAATGCGGTCAACAGGAAGGAAACCGGCATGGCGACGAAAATCAGAAAGACTGCGGGTAAATGGGTTTCAACGATAGGCGCCAGCCACAATCCGGCTAAAAAACCCAAGATAACCGTTGGCAAAGCTTCCATGATTTCGATAGTGGGTTTCACCACCTTACGAAGACCAGACGGCATGAAATACGCAGTATAAATCGCGCCACCGACCGCGAGTGGAATCGCAAAGAGCAGCGCGTAAGCTGCCACTTTAATCGTACCGAATACCACAGGAACGACACTCAGCTTGCCTTCAAAAGACTCGCTGCCAGATGTGGATTGCCAAACAAACTCCGGTTCTCCATAGCCTTCATACCATATGCGATTCCACAATGAACGGACGTTGACTTCAGGGTGAGGATTATCAACATTCAACAATGTCAGGGTATCGCCCTTCTCCACCAACAGACGATCTGCCCGAGGTGAGAAACCCAAGGTGTCAATTTGGCCAGCTATTTCGGGCAACTCAAAGTTGTCACGTATTTCACTTGGCGCATGCCAAAGCGTCAGGTCACCGCTCGGCGTCAGATTTGCAAAAACATTGCGATGAGGCTCCACAGCAAGGAAGCCACCTTGAGTGTCAAACTCACGCACCATGGTCAGCGAACGCTCACCAGACTTCACCACATCAAACCACTGCGTCAGTCTGCCATCATCCAGACGCACCATCAGCGAATGTCCACCAGCCAGCAATGTCATAGACTCTGGCATCGCGCCGGTCACGAGTTCAATGTCCACTGACTCGCGCAAATCGATTCTACGATCTGAAACCGAATACACATTGAGCTCATTACCGACCATCTCAAACAACTTCTGACCCCGGGGCGCAATCAGCACGCTGGCGTCTGTGCTTGTCGGGACAGCAGCATGCAGTATTTCATTGCCATCGCGCTCGATAACAATGTTCAGCCAGTCTCCTGCCACACCTGCAACAACGCGGTCATTGTGACGTTTGGCAAAGGAAAGACTGGAAATCGGTAGGCCATTGCTGAGTTTTACAGAATCCATACGCTGGATATCCGGCGTGAAGGTTCTTTTTCCGTCTGCATAGTGAGACAAAAAGCGCAGGCGCTGAAAACTCACAGAGCCATCTTCAAGCCCATAGGCGCTAACACCTGCATAAGGTTGAGGTGCGTAAAAGCTGCTTGGAAATTCAGCGAGCTTCTCACGGGAAACCAACTGCCCTTTTCCACTCAAAGAGAAGATGGATAGAAACCCATCATCGGAATAACGGAAGCCAAGTTGATTATTGTCATCCATGCCAAGCTGGACGGCAGGGCTTTCAAAGCCGAGGTCGAAGGTGCCTTCAAGCGTGACCGACGGGCTTTTGAACAGGGGGAGAACCACATACGCGAGGTAGAAGAATATCAACAACAATGCCAACAAAACAGCAATGCCACCTCCCTTCACGGATAGGCGCGCAAGTCTGTCTTTGAAACGCCGCCGGGAGTCTCCCTGAGTCAGCGCATGTGTGGCGTTTGCCATTGGTACCTCATATTTTGGTTAAGCGGCTCATAATATTTCTTTTTGATGACATAAATGTGACAGTCGAAAAATCAAGACAAGTTAAGCCCATGAAATAAAAGTGTAATAAAACATGTTTAGCCTCCTCTAACGTTGATGTGAGGCACAGTTCGGAGGTGCCTGCTTCGTCGAGGGGTAGACAGGGTTTTAAAACCGCCTTAATAATGACCTTTCCCCTCCGCTGTTGACGCAAAGGATCGACCATGAAGCAGTTAGTTATCACCCTCATCGGCACGGATCGCTCAGGTCTGGTAGAAACACTCTCCGACACCGTATTCCAGCATCACGGAAGCTGGCAAGCCAGTAGCCTTAGTAAACTTGCGGGCAAGTTCGCTGGTATTGTTCAGATTGATATTAAAGAAGAAAATGTCAAAGCGCTGACAGACGCGCTAAATAACATTCCTGATCTTAACGTTCTTATCGCAGAAGCTGCACATCAAGCAGAAACTGATACAACAACGCATACCCTGTCTGTTACAGGCAACGATCGCCCTGGCATTGTTCAGGAAGTGACAAGGGAAATCGCCAAGTTTGGTATCAACATCAACAATCTGGAAACCGATGCAGAAAGCGCAGCCAACTTTGGTGGCGTGATATTTAAAGCTGAGTTTGATCTCGACATCGCCAACAACATCTCGCTGGATGACCTTGGTACAGCTCTTGAAGGGCTGTCAGATGACCTGATCGTGGAGTTTGACGAAAGCGACATTTAATTAAGGAAAGGGGAAAAATGAGCGCGGATACGCTTTACGTAGACAAAGAGTTAAGTTGGCTGTCTTTTAACGAAAGGGTACTTCAGGAAGCTGCAGACAAAAATGTTCCTATCATCGAACGTGTGCGATTTCTCGGTATCTTTTCCAGCAATCTGGATGAGTTCTATCAAGTCCGTTTTGCTGACGTAAAGCGCCGTATCCTGATCAACGAGGAGCAAGGTGGCGACAGTAAAGCCAAGGAGCTCCTCAATAAAATTCAGGACAAGGTTCTCAAGCTCAACCAGGATTTCGACCACCTTTATAACGACATTCTACTCGAAATGGCACGTCGCCATATTTTTCTGGTTAACGAGCGACAACTGACGGAATACCAACAAAACTGGTTGAAAAGACATTTCGTCAGTAATCTGCTTCCGCACATCACCCCTATCATTCTCACCGACGACATGGACGTGCTCTCTTTCCTTAAAGATGCGTACTCTTACCTTGCCGTTGAAATGAAAAAAGAAGGCCAGCCTAACCGCTACGCACTGATTGAGATCCCAACGGACGAAATAGAGCGCTTTATCAAGGTGCCGGAGCCAAAGGGGAAGCGCCGCCGCAAGACCATCATCCTGCTCGATAACATCATTCGTTTATGTCTCGATGAGATTTTCAGTGGTTTCTTTGATTACGACAGTGTCGAAGCTTATGCCATGAAAATGACCCGTGATGCGGAATACGACCTCACCAATGAGGTTGACCACAGCCTGCTAGAAAACATGTCAGACAGCCTGGATCAGCGCTTAACTGCCCTTCCGGTCCGATTTGTTTATCAAAGGGACATGCCACAGGATATGGTAAAACATATCCTCAGCATGCTGAGGATCTCCGATTACGACAGCGTACTTCCCGGCGCCCGTTATCATAATTTTAAAGACTTTATCGGCTTCCCGAATGTCGGGATGAAATATCTGGAAAACCCTCCGCTACCGCCGATTGAATCTGCCGACTTCACCACCAACGCCAATGCATTTGACGCTATTCGTCAGCGTGATGTGCTGCTCTACTATCCCTACCACACTTTCCGACATATGACGGAACTGGTGCGTCAGGCGTCTTTTGACCCAAAAGTGCGCAGCATCCGCATCAATATTTATCGCGTGGCGAAAAACAGCCGCATCATCAACTCCATGATTGATGCTGCCAACAACGGCAAGCGCGTCACGGTTGTGGTAGAGCTTCAAGCGAGATTCGACGAAGAAGCCAATATCGAATGGGCGCGCGTACTGACCGACGCTGGCGTAAAAGTGGTATTCGGTACACCAGGGCTAAAAATTCACTCTAAGCTTTGCCTCATCACTCGTCGTGAAGACGATGGCTTACGCGAGTATGCCCACATAGGTACCGGTAACTTCCACGAAAAAACCGCGCGTATCTATACCGACTTCTCGCTGTTTACCGCAGATAAATCGATCACCACGGAAGTACGTAAGGTATTCAACTTTATCGAGAACCCATACAAACCAGTAAAATTCTCTCACCTGATTGTATCGCCGCGTAACTCGCGCACGCGCATTTATCGTTTGATCGAACGTGAAATCGAACATGCCAAGAACCGCAGGAAAGCGGGCATCACCTTGAAGGTGAACAATCTGGTGGACAAAGGCTTGGTGGACTTGCTCTACAAGGCGAGCAATGAAGGCGTAAAAATTCGCATGATTGTGCGTGGTATGTGTTCGCTTATCCCGGGTGTGAGAGGTCTTAGCCACAACATCAAAGCCATCAGTATTGTAGACCGTTTCCTTGAGCATCCACGTGTATTCGCGTTTGAGAATGGCGGCGATCGCGACGTTTACATTTCATCGGCAGACTGGATGACCCGTAATATCGATAACCGCATCGAAGTGGGTGCGCCTATCAAAGATGAGCGCCTTAAACAGCGCATCATGGACATTCTCGAACTTCAATTTGCAGACCGCGCCAAAGCACGTGTCATTGATAAAGACATGTCCAACGCTTACGTGAAACGCGGAAATCGCAAAAAAGTACGTTCACAAATTGAAATTTACGATTACCTTAAACAAGTAGAACGTACAGAAAAACGGCAAGCGAGCAAACAAAAGAATGAATGACACGACCCCGGCTGAAAAGCCAAGGGAAATCGCCGCAATAGATTTAGGTTCCAACAGCTTCCACATGGTCGTTGCCCGCGTCGTCGGGCAAGGCCTTCAAATCATCAGCCGCCACAAACAGCGTGTGCGGCTGGCTTCAGGACTCGACGATTACCTCAACCTCGATAATGCAGCTATCAACCGCGGTGTGGAATGTTTGGCTATGTTCGCCGAGCGCCTTCAAGGCTTCGATGAAGCAAACGTCCGCGTTGCGGCAACATTTACCCTGCGTGAAGCGAAAAACAGTCATATTTTTGTGCAGCGGGCCCGCAATGTCTTCCCCTATCCGATAGAGATCATCCCCGGCGTGGAAGAAGCCCGTTTGATCTACCTTGGTGTTAGCCACACCCAGCCAGGTGATGGCCGAAAACTGGTGGTAGACATTGGTGGGGGCAGCACTGAGCTTGTTATTGGCAAAGGTTTTAGCCCAACACTCACCAACAGTAAACATATGGGTTGTGTCAGCTATAACCATCGCTTTTTCAAAGATGGACAAATTTCTATCAAACGCTTTGCTCAAGCCCAGCTCGCGGCAGAGCTGAAGTTAGAAAGCATCGCCAAACAGTACAAGGATTGCGGCTGGGGAGAAGCCGTAGGTTCCTCTGGCACCATCAAAGCTATTCGTGAAGTCTTGATTGCCAGTGGGCACGACGATGGCATCATCACCCGTAAGCGGTTGGATGGCTTAATTGAACAGGTACTGCAGGTGAAGTCGGCCAGCGAGCTGAAGCTGCCCGGATTAACGGAAGACAGACAACCTGTATTTGCCGCGGGTCTTGCGATTCTCTCCGGCGTGTTTCACGCACTGAGCATTGAGAAGATGGTGTATTCCGATGGCGCGCTTCGTGAAGGCCTTTTGTACGAAATGGAAGACCGTTTCCAACAAAGCGATATACGGAGCCGCACCGCAGCAGACCTCGCAGAGCGCTATCATATCGACAGGCAACACGCAGAAAACGTCCAGCAAACTGCAGAGAGTTTTTATCTCCAGGCAGAGCCAAAACTTGGCACAAAAAAAGCCGAACTTGCCATATTGCTAAGCTGGGCAGCGCTGCTGCACGAAGTTGGATTAAGCATCTCGCACTCCGGTTTCCACAAACACTCGGCGTATATTCTGCAAAACACCAATCTACCCGGCTTTAACCAAGAGCAGCAAACCGTGCTGGCAACCCTCACCCGCTTCCACCGTAAAGCGTTGAAGCTTGATGAAATGCCTGAGTTCACTCTGTTCAAAGCCAAGCAAATTTATCCGCTTATCCGCTCTTTAAGGTTGGCTTGCGTGCTGAATGTGCAGCGCAGTGGTGAACCCATGCCCAAGGTAAAGCTCGACGCTAAGGATGACAGTTGGTCACTCACGTTTCCTGAGAACTGGCTAAGCCAGAACAAGTTATTGGCTGCCGACTTGGAAGTAGAAAAGAGCCTTTGGGATTCGGTGGGCTGGAAACTGTTGGTTAATGACTAATACCAATCGTAGTAAATGTCTGCTCATCCTAGCTTGTTAAAATGCTCGATAACTGCGTTGAAAAATTTGATTGTAGAATAACTACTTATCGAAATTTTCCGCCTTATTCTCGAGCATTTTTCCTGCGCTATTTCTGATCAGCCACCTACTGTGATTGGTATAAAACACCCTAACCAACAACAATAAAAAACGGTGCCGAAGCACCGTTTTTTTATTTTTCTAGTCCGAGCAGGATTAGTTGCTGTTCGATCAATTCATCCGGTAGCGGCACAAAGCCTTCTGCTCCCACCAAAGCCTGTCCCTGACGGGAAAGGATAAGCTTAACGAATTCCGCTTCCATTCTCGGTAAAGGCTTATCCGGCACCTTGTTCACGTAAACAAACAGGTAACGTGAGAGCGGATAAACACCGGAGATGACATTATCGACGGTGGCATAAACCTGCTCGCCCTCGACATCCAGTGGCAGCATCTTCGCCCCCGCTGTGCGATAGCCCACCCCAGCATATCCAACCGCGTTGAGTGATGAGCTTACCGATTGCACCACAGAAGCAGAGCCCGGTTGCTCATTCACATCCGGGCGAAAATCGCCATCGCAAAGCGCCTGATCTTTGAAAAATCCATAAGTGCCCGACACCGAGTTGCGGCCAAACAGCTGAATATTTCGCTTTTCCCAGCTTCCTGGAAGACCGAGCTGTCCCCATTTATCAATCCGCTCGTTGGAACCACAACGCAGCGTTTTGGAAAACAAGGCATCAACCTGCGTCATGTTCAGTACATCAAGCGGGTTGTCTTGATGAACAAATATCGCCATCGCATCAATCGCGACTTTAATCGCCGTTGGCGGATAGCCATACTTTCGTTCAAACAATTCAATTTCACGCGGGCGCATTTCCCGGCTCATGGTGCCAAACTGCGCCGTTGCCTCAATCAACGCTGGAACCGCAGTAGAAGAGCCCGACGTCTGGATTTGCACATTGACGCTTGGATAATACTTTTTGAAAAGCACGCCCCATTGAGTGACCAAATTAGCCAGAGTGTCTGAGCCAACAGTCGACAGGTTACCGGAGACATTATCTACACGGTGATACAAAGGCAGGTGATCGTCAGCGGTAGCAGGCGCTACTGCTAACAGGAGTCCAATCAGGGTCAAAGCCCGTTTTAACATGCCAGACGCTCCGGAAGGGTGAACGAGAACGTACTACCCTGTCCCACCTTACTTTTGATTTCAAGCTCGGACTCGTGATGATTCAGCGCATGCTTCACAATGGCTAAGCCAAGCCCACTGCCGCCTGTTTCACGTGATCGCGCTTTATCAACGCGATAAAAACGCTCGGTCAGTCTATCGATATGTTGGGGCGCAATACCTTCACCACTATCAATCACCTCCAGTCTCGGTCCTTTGCGGGACTTAAACCATCGGACTTTAATTTTGGCACTGGCTGGCGTGTGTTTCACCGCGTTATACACCAGGTTAGAAATGGCGCTGCGAAGCTGATCTTCATCACCCAACACTTTAAGCGAATGATCGATTTCAAACTCAAAGTCATGCGCCTGATCGCCACTGAGTGTCTGAGCTTCTTTTTCCAACACATCAAGCATTGCTGGCACATCTACTTTCTGATCCAGCGCGATCTTCACACTCGCCTCAATTTTCGACAGGGTCAGAAGCTGTTCCACCAAACCTTCCATTCGGGTCAACTGCTCTGTCATGACACCGTGGGCTTTACCCCACATAGGCCCCACCAGCATTTCTGGATCTTCAGACATTTCCAGATAACCACGCAGCACCGTCATTGGCGTACGAAGTTCATGGGAAACGTTGGCGAAGAAGTTGCGGCGCATACCTTCGAGCTGTTTAAGCTGGGTAATATCACGCACCACCATCAGGTACTCGCCTTCGGCGTAAGGCATGGTCCGGAATTCGAGGGTTTTCGAAGCGTGCAAGGTCGAACGCATTTCGAAAGGTTCACCCAATTCGGCACGACTGAGATACTCAATAAACTCCGGCGTACGGATCAGGTTGGCAATGTACTGACCGGCATCGTCAGGCATACGGAAGCCCAGTAGCTCCTGCGCCAGCTTGTTACACCAGACAATCGAGCCGTCGTGCTCAAACACTACGACCGCATCGGGCAGAGATTCTGCACCATTGCGGAAACGGCGGATAAGATTGGCAAGCTCTTTACGACGACGACGGTTACGCTTTTGCAGACGATAGATACCGTTAAACAGCGGCGTCCAGCTTCCTGAGCCGGTTGGTGGTGTCAGGCTGCGCTCTTTCCAAAGCCAATCAGAGAGTTTGAGTTGGTGGTAGAAGTTCCACAGCAACACCAAAACCGTTGCCAATAGCAACAGCCAAGGCAGACCGCCAAAGAACCAGCCTATGAGAAACCAGGGTAGATAAAAAAAAGCCAGCTCAAGAGCCAGCTTTTTCCATGTAAGTCTTTCGACCATCAATGTCTCCAAGATGCCACCCGGTGGCCTTCGGATGACCTATGACAATAATGCGTTATCAGGTGCGCGTTGAGAAACGGTAGCCTGCGCCACGAACCGTTTGTACCAACTTGTCGTGACCGTCTTCTTCCAGCGCTTTTCTTAGTCGACGAATATGCACGTCAACGGTACGATCTTCAACATAAACGTTAGTGCCCCAAACGTTATTAAGAAGTTGCTCACGACTATAAACACGCTCTTGGTGGGTCATGAAAAAGTGCAACATCTTAAACTCGGTTGGACCCATTTCCAGCGGCTTTTCATTTGAAGTGACGCGGTGTGAAACAGGATCAAGCTTCAGACCATGCACATCAATCACGTCATCCAGCGACGTTGGTGATACCCGGCGCATCACGGCTTTCAGGCGAGCCATCAGCTCTTTTGGTGAGAAAGGCTTGGTGATGTAATCATCCGCACCAACTTCCAGGCCGCGTACTTTATCTTCTTCCTCGCCACGCGCTGTGAGCATCACAACTGGGATTTGGCGGGTCAGTTCATCACGCTTGAGATGTTTGATCAGGTTGATCCCTGAGCCGCCAGGCAGCATCCAGTCCATCAGGATCAGTTCAGGGTAAGGCTCGCAGATTTTTTCCAGAGCACTGTCATAATCTTCTGCTTCTACGGCCTGATAACCTTTTTGTTCCAGCACGAAACACAGCATTTCGCGAATAGGTGCTTCATCTTCGACAACAAGTATCCGTCTTACCATTTTTCCATACCCAGTTAGAGTGGTTTATTTGCATTTCTTGGATGCCATTATGTGATTATATTATGACATTTTTGTGACCTTTCGCGAGGTTTGGCGCGGTAGACAACCAGATACTGCCTTTTAATCCAGATATTTACTGACTGTTTTTCACCCGCCTAACCTACTGGACACAGCATCAGCCTTCGCTTCGGGCTAACTGCTTCTCTTTTATCAAGAAACGCGGAATTTGTTATCCAGCTCACTAACACCCAAGCCTGTTTTTTTCGAAACATGAAGCTGGGTAGGAATGCGTTCTTTCATCGCTTCAATGTGACTGATCACCCCGATCATCTTGCCGGATGCATTCAGGTTATCCAGTGCATCCAGCGCCACATCCAAGGTTTCACTATCCAGTGTGCCAAAGCCTTCATCGAGGAACAGTGAGTCGATGCTGGTCTTGTGACTGACGAGATCCGATAACGCCAAAGCCAATGCCAAGCTGACAAGGAAACTCTCACCGCCCGACAGGGTTTTAGTATCACGCTCAATATCACCCTGCCAGGTATCCAGCACGCTGAGTTCCAACCCTTCACCCTGCTTGCGGTTCAGTTGGTAACGTCCATGGATTCGGTCGAGTTGTTTATTCGCCAGATACACCAGATTATCCAGCGTCAAACCCTGCGCAAACTTACGGAATTTATCGCCTTTTTGTGAGCCAATCAGGGAATGCAGATACTGGATATCATCGTATTCCGCACGCAGGCGTTCGATCTCAGCAAACAGCGCCCGTTGGTTCTCTCGTCTTTGATGATCAGATGCCAAAGCATGGCTCAGCTCACCACTTCTGCGCACAAGCGTATCCACGGCCTCTGATTGTGCTGTTAGCGTCGATTCCACCTCATCACGCGAAGTTTGCTGCCAAAATTCTGCCCGGTCATGGGCTAGCACTTCAACCACATGCTGACAGGCTTTCTCCAGCAGCACTTTGGAACCTTCAAGGGTATTTTCCAGGGCGCGTTTATCGGCAAGTAACTGCTGTTTTTCTTCCTCCGGAAGCAATGCAGCTTGGAACATTTCCAGAGAATCAAAAGGCGAAGCCCCAAGACTTTCTTCCCATTGGGATGCATAACTCTGTGCCTCGGCATTCAGCGATGCCAGCGACTGAGTTTGACTTGTCACTTCTGCCTGAATCGCGCGCAGATCGCCCAGACATTGCTGCGCAAAGGCTTGTGCTGCTTGATAGGAAGCTTCCCCTTGTTCCGTCTGAACAGCAGCGCGGCGCTTTTCATCTTCTACCTGCTTGTCACCAAAGAGCTCAGCGCGTTTTGCTTTCGCAGCTTCAAGCTTGCCAGTCAGCGCATCAATCTCAGACTGAAGCGCACCCAGCTGCTCAGCCAATGCCTGGCTCTCTTTCAGGCAATTTGAAAGCTCAGCCTCAAGCAATGCCACCTCTTTGGCCAAGACTTCTTTTTGCTGCTGGTTTCGCTCCCATTTTTCGGCGTCTTGCTTTCTCGACGCCAACCAGACTTGAAGTTCATCATGCTCAGGGGCTTGGTAACCACTGTCTGCGATTTGCTGGCTCAGCACGCTTTCGAGGGTCTCGAGGTAATCAAGCTTCTGGCGCTTATCAGCAGCCAGCTTCTGCGCTTCCTGTTTTTTGCTTTCAATCGTCACTGACAGAATGGAGAAGTGTTTCTCGGTGCTATCCAATGCACGGGTAGCCTCATCCCAATACTGTTTTGCCTGCTGCAGGGTTTTCTCTTGCGCTTTGAGTGCATTCAAAGTTTGAGTCAGTGCATCACGCTGCTGGGTTTGCTGCTCGTTGAATGCAACGTAGGCGTCACGCTGATCGATAGTCAGAGCTAAGTTGAGTGGTACTGCCGCCTGGGCCCATTGCTCGCTAAGCGCCATTTGTTGCTGCTGACAACGCAGGAGATGCTTATCCAGCTCTTCGATGTAACGCTTCGCCGCCTCAAGCTTCATACCGGTCTCTTTGCCCGTATGCTCGAGATCTTTCAACGCCACCTCTGCTGCTGATTTTTGCTGCAGGGTTTCAGAGACATTGAGGACAGCTCCAGACAAGGCCGGATGCTCGGTGGAGCCACAAAGCGGGCAGGCTTCATGTGGCTGCAATGCCGCACGATATTGCGAGAGATGTTCTTCCTGACTGACCAGCTTTGACAGTGCCTCTATCAGTTGCTTTTTGTCTTTGTATTGCTGTCGAAGCGAAGTAACTTCAAGCTCTAAGCCTTTGGCTTGTTGAGTCTGTTCCGCTAGCGTTTGGCGCTTTTCCGCGCTCTCTTTGTCCAGTTCCAGCCATTGCTGCTGCCATTGGCCTAACTGGAAGTAAGTGGAAAGTTGCGCATTTAGCTGCTCGCGCTGTTTATCCAGAGCGTCAACATCACCGTTTGAGGTTGCTTGCTTAAACGCTTCTTGCTGTGCTTCCCATGCTTGTTTGGCTTGTTCGCTTTGGCTTAGTGCCGCCTGTTTTTCTTTCTCGGCATTTTCCGCTTTCGCGATCTCTGTCTGCAATTGGGCATTAAGCTCACTTTCGTATTGCGTCAGTTTGCCAATCGCATTTTGTTCTTGTGCGATCTGCTGGCCCATCTGCGCCCATTGACCAAGGTGTTGTTTAAGCTGGCCTGCAAACTGATTGGTGGTCAGGTAGGTGGAAACGGCTTCCAGAGCCTGCTTTTTGGTCTCAAGGTTCTCTGTGGTTTTTTCCTGTGATGAAGACAGAGTAACCTGCTTCGTTTTCAGGCCCACCTGTTGCTGCAAAAACTCCTGCAGCCGCAGAGATTGGTGTTTGATGTCGGTATCGAGCGGCAAGACTTTCTCACTGATAAGCTCTTCCAGCTCGCTTTGCTGGGTTTTCGCCAGTGTGAGCGCTTCTGAAGCTTTCACTAACCCTTCGTCAGCCTGCGCGCTCTTTTCTGTGTTAGCTTTCAATGCTTCCTGTTTGATAGCCAGCCAAGCGGTCGTTGATTCCACGCTTTTCAACGATGACTGCCAACGCTCATAAGGCATACGCAGCTTTTCCGCTGGCTCACTGTTGGTGAGTTTATCCAGTTGTGGTTTGGCTGCCTTCCAGTTTTCTTCTGCAGTTTGTAGCTGTGCTTCGGCCTGACTTTTCTCTTGATGGCTTTTTTGGTGCTCTTTCCACCATGTCAGGTGCGCCGTGAGCTCGGTCTGTTTTTCGCGCTCACTCTTGAGCAAGGCTTCTGTTTCTTCCTGTTCTTTTTCGAGGGCTTCAAGCTCCTCGCTACTCAGCAACTGCACGCCTTTCGCTTCGGCCTCTTTCTGGCTCAAAGCCTGCTTTGCTGCGGAAAAATACTCATGTACTTTTTCAGAAATCCGGCCATAAATTTCCGTTCCGGTCAGCTCTTCTAAAAGCTCTGCACGCTCGTTTTCCTTAGCATTCAGGAAAGCGGCAAATTCACCTTGGGAAAGCATCATTGATTTGGTGAAACGGGCAAAGTCGAGACCCGTAACACGCTCAACCAATTCATTTTTCTGCTTCACCTGTGTGGCCAGTACCTTGTCGGTTTTCGCGTCCACCAGCTCCACATCCGCTTGCTGTAAATTACCGTCCGCTTTTCCACGGGAGCGGCGCATGCTCCAAAACGCGCGGTACGGGTGGCCTTTTACTTCGAATTCTACTTCGGCAGAACACTCCGCCGTGCCACGGGTCATGATTTCATTGCTGGAAGTGGAGATCAGCCCCAATCGTGGGGTCTGGTGATAAAGCGCCAGACAAATCGCATCAAGCAGCGTGGTTTTACCCGCGCCCGTTGCGCCGGTAATGGCGAACAGGCCATTGTCCGAAAATGGTGTTTGAGAGAAATCAATCTTCCATTCGCCTTTCAGCGAGTTCAGGTTTTTAAAGCGAAGGCTCAGGATTTTCATTCTTCACCCTCCGCATGCTCAACTTCTGCCACAATTTTGGTGAACTGGGTTTGAATCCGCTCTTTACGCGCAAGCTCGTCCTCCCCTTCAAACACCTCTAGGGCAAGTCGTTTTTGGAAAACATCATTCGGTGTCAGCTCAGACAGGGTTTCTTTCGCCTCTTGTGTCAGCGCCTGAGCTTTTGGCCCACGGGTGCGCTGAAGCTGTAACACCTCTACATTGAGCCCTTCAGTCATCAGTTGAATACGTTGTTGTAAATCAGATAGATAGTCCTGCACAGAGACCTCAATGTGCAGCCAGACAGCTTTTGGATCATCATGTTCCAAATACTCTGAAAGCTGCACTTCTATCTCTTCCAGTGACCCTTTTAGGACACCCATAGGCTGAAAGCTCGGGACGCTGATCGGCTCGATACGCACGCGCTGGTCACCGTCGAATTCCACCAGCACTACCTGTTTGTTGAATTTGAGTTCATCAAAGCTCAAAGGGATCGGAGAGCCGCTGTATCGGATATGTTCAGACTTGGCGACAATCTGAGGGCGATGGATATGCCCCAGGGCAATGTAGTCAGCAGGCGGAAAGCCATCTGCCGCAAAGCCATCGAGCGTACCAATGTAGATATCACGCACAGATTTACATGGGCTCACGCCAAGTGCGGTTAGATGGCCTGTCGCGATAATTGGCACTTTCCAGCCTTTATCATCGCGTAGCTTCACTGCTGCCTGATACAAGTCGTGGTAGTGGGATTTAATGGCATCACCCAGCGCCTGGCGCTTATCAGTGCCGGATTCGCCAGCTTGACTGGTCAACACATCACGCGGGCGCACGAAAGGCACCGCACACACAATCGCACCGATTTCGCCATCGTGGTTTTTCAACGCGATGAGTTGGCTTTGCAGATCGTCGCTGGTGTTTGCCACCACATGGGTATGCAGGCAAGCCAGCAGGGATTTGGATTCTCTGAGCGTGGAAACCGAGTCATGGTTACCGCCCAGTACCACCAACGCACAGTTGCGCTGACTGATGGAAACCACAAACTGGTTATACATCTCACGGGCGTAACTTGGCGGCGAACCTGTGTCGAAAACATCTCCAGCCACGATGACGGCATCAATCTGATTTTTATCTATTTCCTGTAAAAGCCAGTCCAGAAAAGCCTGGTGTTCCTGCTTGCGGCTTTTGGTGAAAAAGTTTTGTCCTAAATGCCAGTCTGACGTGTGGAGTATTTTCATTGAAAGGTGTGCGCCTGTTCTTGTGCTCAGTGCCTGATTGTACCGTATTTGAAGCGACATTCTCTGCCTGATGCAATACCATGTGGCCTTTGTCATTACCGGATGGATAAAGCCTCGCCATGATTTGGTTCAAGAATATTTTCACCTACCGCCTGACCCGAGACATCGACCTCGACCCGGAGCATATTGAAAAACAACTGTCTGAATTCCGCTTCACGCCTTGTGGCAGTCAGGACATGCAAAAGTTCGGCTGGACCACCGCGCTGGGCAAACACGGCGACATGATGACGCACGTCAGCGATGGCAACATTCTTATCTGTGCCCGTAAAGAAGAGAAAATGCTGCCAGCCTCAGTGATCAAAGATTCACTGACCGCCAAAGTGGACGCAATGGAAAAAGAACAAGGCCGTCCGCTGAAGAAAAAAGAAAAAGACAGCATCAAAGATGACATCGTGATGGATCTGCTGCCACGTGCGTTCAGCCGCATGAGCCAAACCTACGCGCTGATTATGCCAAAAGCAGGTCTGGTACTGGTTGATGCAGGTAGTTCTAAGAAAGCAGAAGACATTCTCGCGCTGCTGCGCAAATCCCTAGGCAGTCTGCCAGTGGTACCTGTTGAAACCAACAAGCCAGTTGAGCTGGCAATGACTGAGTGGGTTCGCTCTGGCAACGCACCAAAAGGCTTCGAAATCGGTGAAGAAGCTGAGCTGAAAGCCATTCTGGAACAAGGTGGCGTGATCCGTTGTAAGCAGCAGGATCTATCGAGCGATGAAATTCTGGCTCACATCGAAGCAGAAAAGTTAGTGACTAAGCTGGCGATGAACTGGCAAGACCGCATTGAGCTGATGCTGTGTGAAGACATGTCCATCAAACGCATCAAGTTCTCGGAAGAACTTCGCGACCAGAACGCGGATATCGACCGTGAAGATGTGGCTCAGCGTCTGGATGCAGACCTGTCGCTGATGTGCGGTGAGCTGGGTGCTTTCCTGCCGAATCTGTACGAAGAACTTGGCGGTGTCGACAAAGGCGAGTAATCGTCTTCTACACTTTGCCAAAAACAGAAAACGGGGCTTAGAGCCCCGTTTTTTTATTTCTTTGGTTCGTGATTACTTGAACTGCGCTTTCAGCATTTTCTTATCGTAAGCCGCGACAGATTTCTTAAAGTCGGTCATTTCGGCACGGGCTACTGAAGTGGCCATCGGGATCTTCGCCGTCATCGGGTTCACCGCGCGGCCACGAATCAACAATTCGTAGTGAATGTGCGGGCCAGTAACACGGCCACTCCGACCAGACAGCGCAATACGTTGACCGCGGGTCACACGCTGCCCTTTACGCACCAAAATCTTACTGTTGTGCAAGTAGCGGGTTTTGTACTGGTTACCGTGATCGATCACCACGTATTTGCCTGCGTAAGGGTGATTACGCACCATCACTACCACACCATCACCGGTAGAAACCACAGGCGTACCTGTTCTCACCGCGAAGTCAGTCCCGTTGTGCGGCGAAACACGGCCAGTAACCGGGTGTTTACGACGTGGGTTAAAGTGCGAACTGATACGCTCTTTACGATTGGTCGGATAACGCTGGAAGGCGCGTTGCAGACTCTGACCGTCTTTATCGTAGTAGTTACCATCGGTGTGCAGGTAAGCCGTGATGGGTCGGCCACGGCGTTCAATGCGGATCGCTTTAATTTCACGCGCTCCACTCGCCTGCCCATCCACAAATTGCTCTGCACGGACCACTTCAAACTTATCTCCGGCGCGAAGATCGCGGGAGAAGTTCATCTTGTCCTTGAGCAGATTGGTAATCACTTCCACATCGTTGTAGCTCAGGCCCGCACGACGCGCAGAGACCGAGAAGCTGCCTTCAATATCGCCAACTGTGACAGTTTCGACCCAAGTCCCCGGAATCGACACTTCGTTGAATTCATAGCTGCCATCATCAAGTTGTACATATTGCACTTTCGAGGCGATATTGAACTCAAGCTCCAGTTTTTGCAGATGTTTTCCATCAGGGTCAACCCAAAACCGCAGGATGTCATTGGGTTGCAGGGTATCGATGCGAAGGTGGTTAAGGTCAGCTTCCATCAGCTTTAACAGGTCACTATACGGAATGCCGAGCTTCATGAAGATTTCGCTCAGACTGTCGCCAGTCTGAATCGTGTATTCGTAAGCAGGAAGGTCGACGGCACTTTCCGTCTTTACTGGTTCTTCTTTCTGAATAAAAGAAGGGACGACAGATTCTGGCAGATTGAGAGGGACAATCCGGACCGGCTCTTGTTGTAGCGTATTAAAGGATACTGCTACCGTCACGAGCGACAAGCCCATCAGGCCAAGCATCGATTTAGACAGCATGCTAAATCTCTTGGTTTTCTTTTCGTACATCAGTCCACATCTCAATGTTGCAGGTTCTTTCGCCTTAAAAAAGCCGAGAATATCCTTACAACGTACATACCTTTTCAAACTTGTGTCAAATCATTCACTAAAAATGAATGTCGACCTGAATCATCCAAAAGACAACCTTTTCTGCAAATGGTTTCCCGATCGGAACTGGCTATGTTAACAAGATCACAGTAAAATCGCCCGCTTCCCCGCACCACTTTTTGATGCGGCCTGACTTATACTCAGAATTAGTAGAAGCAATGACTATGTTTGTACCAGAACTTTTGTCCCCAGCCGGTAGCTTGAAAAACATGCGCTACGCCTTTGCCTATGGCGCTGACGCGGTATATGCCGGCCAACCTCGTTACAGCCTTCGCGTGCGTAACAATGAGTTCAACCACGAGAACCTGCAAATCGGTATCGATGAAGCGCATGCGCTTGGCAAGAAGTTCTACGTGGTATGTAACATCCAGCCTCACAACTCAAAGCTGAAAACCTTTATCCGTGACCTGAAGCCGGTGGTTGATATGGGCCCTGACGCGCTGATCATGTCTGACCCAGGTCTGATCATGATGGTACGTGAAGCATTCCCTGAGATGGCTATTCACCTGTCCGTACAGGCGAACGCGGTGAACTGGGCGACGGTTAAGTTCTGGCAAACCCAAGGCGTTGAGCGTGTGATTCTTTCCCGCGAGCTGTCGCTGGAAGAAATCGAAGAAATCCGCAAAGAAGTGCCTGAAATGGAGCTGGAAATCTTCGTTCACGGTGCACTTTGCATGGCTTACTCTGGCCGTTGTCTGCTGTCTGGCTACATCAACAAACGTGACCCTAACCAAGGCACCTGCACCAACGCATGCCGCTGGGAATACAAAACAGAGAAAGCGACTGAAGACGAAACAGGCCAAATCGTTGAGATCCAGCCTGCAGCATCGGTTCAAATCCAAGAAGCTGAAGAGCGTCCAGACAACACCATTGGTCTCGGCAAACCTACTGATGAAGTGGTTCTGCTGAGCGAAGCACATCGCCCAGACGAAAAAATGGCGGCGTTTGAAGACGAGCACGGCACTTACATCATGAACTCGAAAGATCTGCGTGCGATTCAACACGTTGATCGTCTGACTAAGATGGGCGTTCACTCGCTGAAGATCGAAGGCCGTACCAAGTCTTTCTATTACTGTGCGCGTACAGCACAGGTTTACCGTAAAGCGATTGATGATGCCGTTGCAGGCAAACCGTTCGATGAAACCCTGATGACCACACTGGAAAGCTTGGCTCACCGTGGTTACACCGAAGGCTTCCTGCGCCGTCACACCCACAGCGAATACCAAAACTATGACTACGGCTACTCAGTGTCTGACAGCCAGCAGTTTGTGGGCGAATTCACCGGTAAGCGCCGCGAAGGCATGGCGGAAGTGGAAGTGAAGAACAAATTCATCACTGGTGATTCACTGGAGCTGATGACGCCGAAAGGCAATGTCGTCTTCAAACTGGACGCGATGGAAAACCGCAAAGGTGAAACGATTGACGATGCTAAAGGTAATGGTCACTTCGTTTACATTCCAGTGCCGGAAGACATGGATCTGGAATTTGCACTGCTGATGCGTAACCTGACCGACGGTGCGAACACCCGTAACCCAAATGCTCCACAAGCGGTGAGTGCGTAATCGATGGCACTGCTGATCACCGAGAAGTGCATTAACTGCGATATGTGTGATCCTGAATGTCCGAATGAAGCGATTACATTCGGCGCAGAGATCTACGAAATTGATCCGGACAAATGCACGGAATGCGTGGGTCACTATGAAAAGCCAACCTGTCAGTCGGTGTGCCCTATCACCAACTGCATCATCATTGATCCTGAGCATAAGGAATCCAATGATGAGTTACTGGAAAAATTCGTCAAACTCCAGGGTTTGGTTTAAACATTACTGGGTTAATGAAGAAAAGCGCCTTTCGGCGCTTTTCTTGTATCTGGGCATTGGCTAGGGAAATTACTGAGTTAATACCACCTCACACTGACCCGGTTTTATCTTCACCCGCTTTTTCTTGGTGGTGGTCGCTACTGTTTTTATCTCGTCGACAGGTTTCGGACGCCAACTGATCAACTCCGCACCGCAACCATCACCCGCTGGCGGTGCATTCTGGGAAATACAGTTTAAGCTTCCCTCCGGACATTGAAGCCTGACATGCATGTGGTAATGATGTCCCCACCAAGGGCGAACTTTGCGCAGCCAGTTTCTGTCTTCCCATGCCATTTCACACAAGGTTTCTTTAATCACAGGGTGGACAAAAATACGCGCTACTTCAGGCTCAGATGCCGCCACTTGAAACAGGATGGCATGCTCTTTCATCCAGTTATCACGTTTAAGCGCGTAATTCTGCAAATCCACCAAGCTGACGGCGGTTGGGCTTTCCAGAGAATCTTTGGTTAGCGATTCCGGCGCAAAGCTCAGCCAGATATCGGCGTCTAATCCGGTCTGGTGGCTGGAATGTCCTTTAGTGAAATTACCGCCACGAGGCATGGAAATATCCGCAATCATCAAGTCGTCCAAGCCAAAACCTTTGGTTTTCTTTGCGAGCTTGGAGAGATAAGCAATCATGTTCGGGTGGCCGTAATAACGGTTCCTTGAAGGGCGAA
Organism: Grimontia sp. SpTr1; assembly: GCF_947387585.1. Classification (NCBI taxonomy): domain Bacteria; kingdom Pseudomonadati; phylum Pseudomonadota; class Gammaproteobacteria; order Vibrionales; family Vibrionaceae; genus Grimontia; species Grimontia sp. SpTr1. The sequence goes on along the minus strand of NZ_CANDOD010000026.1, from coordinate 12,504 downwards.
TGACCTGATACCCCTCCCCTTTCAACGGCAAGGCCTCACCACCACTCAGGCAGCCATTGGCGTAACTACCAATCGACTGCTCCACACCAAGATACGGTTCCTGCACCTCTTCCCAAGGGTTGGCTTCTGCTGGCGACATCGCCATCCAGAATCCAAGCAGAAACATGAAGATAAACAGAATCATCAGAAGGTCTTTTTTCATGGTGTCATCGCCACTGAAGGTATCTATTGAAGCTTAGCAGTCGGGACTTACGAAGTTTATGGAAGGTTACTTGAAGAAGAAAAATCTGTCGTGAAGATCAAAAAGGAGAGGCCTAAGCCTCTCCTGCTGCATTAAAAAGCGTAAGCCACATTGAATCGGATATCTCGTCCCGGGTCCATCGTTCCTTTGGCAATGGCATTCACTTCGCCATAACTTGCGTGGTCACGGTAGGACTCATCAAACAGGTTCTTCACCGCCAGTGACAGCGTTAGTTCTTCGTTGGAAATCGGATTCCACTGCCCGTAAATATCATGCAGTGCATAACCATCTTTCTCTTCATAACCTTCTGCTGCGTGGGTCAGTCGTTCAACGAGTCGACCTGTGTAGCCTACTGCGATAGCATCGGTTACCTGATAATTTACTTCTGCTATCCAGGTATCGCCGATTGATGTACCAATTCCTTTGGTATCGTCACTCAATGGAACACCATCCAATTCTGGACGGGACTGGTTGTAGCTCAGGCTGGTTGAGATGCTTTCCCAGTAGTAACCAGCGCGTGCTGTAAAGCCCTTGCTTTCTAAGTCACCAATATTGGTCAGCTCTTTGCCTTCTTTGCCAACAATATCCTTCACTTCACTGACGTAAGCTGTTGCAGAAAGACTCAGGTTACCCGTCAGCCAGCTCACGCCCACTTCCGAGTTCTTTGCCCGCTCTGCTTTTCGGTCAGCGGCACTTTTAGCACCATCCAGACGGAAAATTTCACGTACCTGAGCGCCACGGAATGCTTCCGCATAGCCAGCGAAAACACTTAAGCCATCGATTATGGCGTAGTTAAGGCTCACGTTCGGGCTAAAACCATCATGACTAAAGCTGTGTGCATTCGACTCAGTCAATGAGTAGCTGTCATAGCGGCCACCAGCGCTGAACAGCAGGGCTTCGGTCAAGGCAAAGTCACCTTGCAAATAAACACCGGTTACATCGCCCTTATCTTCATCCGAGCCGTATGTCGGACTACCGAGCCAACCTTTGTCTTTGCGATAATCCACGCCATAAATCAACGCATGGGCACCGAACGATGAAGTATTGCGGAGATCAGCACCTACAGATTTTGCCTCACCCAGATAGTCACCCCAAGGGCCATCGATATGTTTGAGTGAGGTTTCAGTGTTGTAAGCCGTGAGTGACAGATCCAACCAGGCAACATCTGAAGGATTCAGCTGATACTTGCCCGTAATGGTCTCACGCTCCATTTCCTGGTTAATCGGCGCATTTTTCTTGCTCGGTTCCCACTGGGGACGGTGGTAGCGGTGTGCTTCATCCTGACGGTTGTCATAGCTGAACGTCAGTTTTTGAGCATCAGTCAGGTTTCCAACCAATTTCAGATAACCTACTGAATTTTCTGCTCCCGTGTAAGGTTGTTCATTGCCATCACCGTCAACAAAGTTGTCCAAATCCTGATAAGACAGGGTAGCAAGCGCACTAACATTATCAGACAACAGACCATATGCGCTGAGTGTCCCTTTGTAGCCTTCGGTATTGGAGTAATAACCTGCCTTAGCTGACGCCCCAAAGCGCTGACCTGGCTGCAACAAATCTTCGGCATCTTTGGTTTCAAAACGGATAGCACCACCCAGTGCGCCCGCACCGTCGGTAGCGCGACCAGCACCGGCGGAAACTTCAACCTGCTTAAGCAGATCCGGTTCAATAGAAATACGTCCCTGATGGTGGTAAATATTCCCGGATTGAACCGCTCCATCAATGGTGACATTCAACATGGTATCTTCAAGACCACGAACATAAATTTTCTGTGACACACCAGAGCCACCTCCGATTGATACCTCGGCATCACTTCTGAAAATGTCATTGATGTCATTCGCCTGGCGTTCTTCCAACTGCTTGGCATCAATAAACACTTCTGTGGCAGCGAGTGGATTGCCAGTTACCACTACAGTTTCATGATCTTCAGTGGTATTTGCGATAGCAGATTGAGAAAACAGAGCGGCGATAACAGCGGCACTGAGGGGAGAGATTTTAAAAGAGCTTCCTTGAAACATTACAACGTCCTGCAACTACAATGATAATGATTCGCATTATTATTCATTGATACGTTGTGCTGTAAACGCCTTTTACAACTGTTACAAAGTCAGCCTAATAAAACTAATTGATTGATAAGTAAGGCATATATAAAAATAGCGCCAGATGGCGCTATTTAAGAGAAGCAATATCCTTTGCCATGGGCGGTCTGTAATCGCTCAGCCGCCATACCGACCCCCACCAGCTTCTTTCGCACTCTGCTCAAATGCATATCAAGACTGCGATCGTATTTTTGGAAGTCCCTCGCCAATACCTGCCTGTAGAGAAAGTCTTTGGATAACACCTGATGCTGCTGGAACACCAATGTCCAGAGCAATTTGAACTGAATGGGTGTGACAGAGACTTGCTCTCCATCATAGAAAACTGTCTGATATTTTCTGTCCAGAACCAACTCGTCCACCACCAATTGGGTTTTGCTTTCTTTCGCAGGTATCTGGGCACTTCGCCTTAACACGGCAGCAGCACGCCAAACGATTTCATCCAGAGGCTGCTGTCTCGTTATATAGTCATCAGCGCCAAACAAAAAGCAGTTCATGCAATCATGATGATTGTAAGTATCATCTAGCATCAGAATCGGCGTTGCAGTCTCCTCCCGGTAGCGTTTCAGCAAACGAAAACCTTCCATTTCCGGCAGGTCGGCAGCAAAGATGACAAGATCGAGATTGGTGGTTCGATAGATGTCTGAAGCCTGTGAATCTGAGACACAACGCCTGATGGCAAAGCCTTTCTCATTGAATCGATGTATTAGCTTTTCGCAATACGCTCGATTTCTGTCAACAATCAGGATTTGCCCTGCCGATGGAGCACTGTGTAGGGACATTCGATTACCTAATGGTCAATAACTCTCAAACGATAATGATTACGATTATCAATATCATCAGTTAAAGTTAAAGTTCAAACCTGCCCTGTAGCGATCAATATCACATAATCAGGTTAAATAATCTGAGCAACCAACAACTCTTGATGAGTTCTCTCTCAGTAAACTCAGTTTCATCTCATCCAATGCCGCTTTGTCATCCAATAATGTCTGTTTAACATTATGTCCAAACCATTCCAATGAAGCCGTCGCTGTAGGCTTACCGAGCACCTGTGGCAAAAACTGTTGGTAGTCCATTGCCCCTTCCAACAACGGCACCATGCCGTATCGACTCCCTGCTGGCGAGTAGACGTTTTCCGGAGCGAAAACGGTTAGCAGTTCCCGCGACAGCACATTCTTAAGGTGATAATGACCAACGTGCTCTTCTACCTGCTGGTGAAATTGAGCTGGATCCTCGCCGGACTCCCACACATGCAAGGTGTCGTAATTCAGCTTCAGTGCTGGATGATCAACTTCTTCAATCAACTGCACGATTGATGATGAGGTGTCGGCCAACGTACCGGGATGGGTTTCTACTAACACATCCAAACCCTGATCGGCGGCGTACTCACAGATCCCTCTCAGGCGCTGAGTCATTTCTTTGCGCGCTATTACTCCCACTTCGCTACTCGCTTGGTGACCGGCAAAAGTGCGTACCTTCTTGGTATCCCACTGTTTTGCCAATCGACAGATATGGCGGCATTTTTGCCAGGCATTGCGCTTATCACCCGCAATGGGCAAATAGTCACTCAACATGGAAATCGATAGTCCCATGTCGTTAAGCCACTTGGCATCATATTGCGGCTGTGCCTCTAGGCTCAGGGCATGAGCTCCCCAAAGCTCAATACCCTGAAACCCGTGGCAACAAGCCCATTCCGCCAGATTGTCCATAGAAACAAGCTGGTGTCGGAATGAAATGGTACAGATTGAAAGCTGCATATCAGGCAACCTCAACTGCCGCTTCAAGCGGTAAATCGTTCAGTTCACACCAATCACGATAGACTTCGTTGAGGCGTTTTTTGATGCGAAACTCCGTACGATCCTGCTTATTCAGCAAGGCGTAGATCTCAACCTGCAGATCCAGATCGCCAGTTTCTGCCAGTTTCATGATTTGGTATTGGATCCGACTATAGGTTTGGATGAGCTCTTCAATCACATCACACCAGATCTCAAAATCATCATCGGGCAGACCAAGCGCGCGCCAGAAGAAAGCAAAGCCATGCTCATAGGCATATTTGCGCACCGCAATCACCCGAATTTCACGCAACGCCAGTGACAGATCCGTGAGTTTTACCCCTGCATAACCGCGGACATGAGCGTCCAGAATACGTCTAATGGCACTCGTCAGCGGATTGCCGTCAGCAATAAAGCACGTCTCAAAGTAAGCTTGAACATCGCGGTCATCCGCATGCTTTAAACCGGTTTCATCCAGCAGGTAGCCGCCTGCCACACTGGGTTGGGAAATTGCATTGAAGATACGCGCGCTTTCGAGCTCTCCTTCCCAGCGGAAATCCGGATCAGACATAAACAGGGTTTTAGGATCATGGGTGTTCTCAAGCATCACATAGTGTGGAAAAGGGTTCTGGTTGAACTTATTCTCACGCTCCGGTAATTGATACATATCCAGCATCACCATTAGGTGTGAGGTTTCTGCTTTGGTTGCCAACAGGCGCTGCATTTCTTCAATGTTGTCTTGTTTGGTTTTGCCTTCGTCATACCAAGGAGCCAGCGCCACACCATACAAGCGGTGGTACCAATCAAGGAAACTGCCATGGTTTATCTCGTTGGAGTGGTATTGAAGCTGGTAGTTCTCACTGATGGTGAAGGTCGCATCCCAAACGCCGAAGTAAAACGGACGGTGATCAATGCCTTTTCGCTTCAAGGACTCACAGACGCAACTGACAAAGCAATGTACTTTGACGTCTTCAAATTCTTCCTCCTGCTCTTTTGGGGCAGGCTCATTACGTTCAATGCGACACAGGAAATCCGCCAGACTGGAAACCGTCGCATAGTCTGCCGCGGTAATATTTTCCTCCGGCACGGTCAATCCCAGATCCAGCTCAAGGTGCAGAATTAGCTGAAGGATCAGCACCGAATCCAGATAAAGGTCTTCATTCAGCCTTGCACTCTCACTGAATTTTTCCATGTGGGCATTTTGCATATTGTCGCTCAATACCTGGCGAATGGATGCAATCAATTGTTCGCGTTCCATGGGCGCTCCTTAACCTATCGCTGGAATGGAAATTTTGCTTTGAGACAGCACGTTACGGTTGATCTTTCCGTTGGCCATCTTTTCAATCACTGTGCATTGCTCGATATCGACGGGCAGTTGGTAGGATGCCAGCCGTGTCGAACACCATTTTCGGATCCGGCTTGGTTCTAGCGTATCGCTTGCTACAAACTGCAGACAGACCCGTTCACCTGATAGCGGATCCGAGCGTTTGAAGACCACAGCTTCGGAGATCTCAGCGATCTCAAGTACCACGTTCTCAACGTCCTGTGGGTACACATTCAGGCCAGAAACATTAATCATGTCGTCTGCACGGGAAACGAAGATCAACTGACCCTGCTCATCGAAATAGCCAAGATCTTTGGTGAAGATGATGTCATCCCCTTTTTGCACCACGATCTCTCCCGGTCTTGAAGTGTCGATACCGGCATTGACCTTGAGATGTCCAAGCGGGGTACCGATGTGATTCGCCGCTTTGGTATCCGAGTTAATGGCAATACAGCCAGCTTCTGAGCAGCCATATTGCTGGAAGACATACTTGGCTTTTTCACGCAACGCCTCAAACCAGGCTTTGGGTAACACAGTGCCCGAGGTCATCACGGCATTCAGTTGTTGGCCTTTCGGGTAAAGCTGTACCACTGAGTGAATCAAAGCTGGGGACGAATACAGCAAATGATCCGGCGTAGTCATCAGCTTTTTCAGCAGGAATTTCGGGTTAATGTTGTTAATGATGACTGGTGATTGACCACGCTTCAGTGCCACAAATACACCGGCAATCAAGCCATAGGAATGGGTGATCGGGCAGGCAATCAGTGGAGTCATCTTGTTCGGCTTTTTGAACTTCGCGACGTAGCTTTCTACTTCTTCGTCGATTGAAGACCAGCTTCGGGTGATCACCTTTGGCTCACCGGTGGTGCCGGAGCTGGTTTGCACCAGCACAGCCACGTCATCATCACCTTCTTGCTGAAGCGACATCGCAGGTTGCCCTTGTTCAAATAGCAGGACGTGGCACTGGGCGCGTGTTGCTAATCGTTTGGCAGCAAGACGGGGCGTCGGGGCGAAAATGGGGTAAAAAGAGCCGCCATTGGCTTTAAGGTACAAACACACCGCCAGCAGATAAGCTGGGTCTTCTGTGCAAACAGCAAAGCGCTTCCCTGCGCAGCTGCCAAGTTCAGGGTGTGAGCGGAACGCTTCGTTACTGCGCTCAAAGAATTCATGACTGAAAAAGTCATCATTTACGTAAATCATAACGTCCCTATTTTTGAGAATATTTATGAAATGGGTTGGGCACCAAGTGGTGACACTCAGCCTGGCTTCCTTTGAACTTTCGGGTCATCAGAGACTCCGTCAGTACCTGCGCCTCGGTGTAGCCAAGTTGCTGCAAGCGGCTATCAAGTTCTGGGTGGTCATCGGCATAGTCTTCGAGCTTTTGGCCTACCATGTTCCAAAAGCTTTGTTCGCTCATGCCGTAGCTTTTTTCTATGAGAAAAGAGACCTCTGTCAGGCTGTAAACAAAGAGGGTGTCCATCACCAATTCACGCAATAACTCCACCGAACTCATGCCGTAGTAGTCATCGATCGGAGCATCTGCGAGGAAAGGTTCAATGGAAGCAAAATCTGGTAACCATTCTGGGTTGGCCAGAAATGGCAGGTGGTATTCCACACTTTCATGGAAATCCCGCACTATGACTCGTTCCGGCCAGCCATCACGATGAACCAACACCATGTTCTGACCATGAGGTTCAATACCAATGCCGTGTTTGACCAGCAAGTGCCATACAGGTAGCACCACGACATCGATTAAACGGCTCAACCAGATATTCAAGCCATAGGTTTCTACCCAGCCAGCAATGAAAGGTAAGCCGTCGTCTTCAAGCATCATTAATGCGTTAAAGGGAATCGCTGACTCACCCTCATGCAATTTGGGCTGCACACTTTCGCGAAAGATAACCGCAACTTCTGAAGCCAACGGAGACGTTTCAGATGACATCTCTGGCACATGGAAACGGGCACCGGCGTACTCTTCCAAAATAGAGAGCGCCGACAGTTCGAAGTCACTTTCAATAATCCGGTTAAGCCAGGAAGAAACCACTGGCGCCAGACAAATAGAGTGCGGTGCCAATGTGCGCTTCGATGAGGTATTCACCATGCTCAAAGGCAATTTGATATTGGCTCTATCGGAATAGCTTGCATTCATTAAGGTGCGAACAGATTGCGATGCGGTGTATTGATCAGCTCCCAAGCCCAGAAATATGAGGGTTTGATCAGCAAGTGGCTCTAGCAATTGTTCTTGCTTCAACTGTTGCCATTGCCATGGATGCATAGGCAACAGCGAATATTCATCCCAACTTTTGTCCTGTGCACTCAGTGCCCCAGACAGTCTTAACCATTGAGTTCGGCCAAGCTCTCTGAGCCAGAAAGCGTCATGGAGCTGAGGCAAATTTTGTTTGATGTGAGTGCGCTTAACGGCGAGCCAACAAAGGTAAAAGGGCTTGGAAGATTCAGGGCCATAAGCCTCATGATCTGCAGCACTGAATCCGGTACGCGCCTTGAAGGATGGATGGTAAGGATGTCCTTCATCCAGCGAGCCTTCCAAGGTTTCAAAATTTTGGTACCGACGGGATTCAGGCTTACTGACGTATCGACGGTTCCATTCGCATAGAGCTGCTGTTTGTGAGAACTCTTCGGCAAGCGCGTACTTGGTTTTCTCTGTCGCAGGCAAATCTTCAATGATCTGCTGCCAATGCGCAGCAACATTGGCTCGAACACCATCGATACATAACGACTGAATATCGAGTCGATAGCGACCAAATGCGCCTCGCTGACCCGAGATGAGATATTCTCTTTCCCCAAGCTTCCAAGCGAACTTCCCCACTTTATCAGAGGCTTCAACACAATTTTCAAACAGTACCGCTTCTAACAGTTGCTTGATGACTCTTTCAATCGCTGACAAGTTCTGGCTATTAGGCAGAGGCATAGTTCACCTCCATCGGCTCTTCCAGGCATGTCATCACGAGCGGGTTGGAAATCGTGCAATAGATAGCTTGTTCGTTGTCTGCCAGCAGTTCATCAACATCATGAACACGGGTTAACAAGTTGGCTTTTACTGGGATAGCTGATTCTGACAGCAGCTTTTCGACAAACAGTTTTCCCGCACCGGAAAGGGTGTTTCTCAGCGCATATAGCCTCTGCTGAACGAAGCTGATAAGAATTCGCTCTTCAACCAAACCATCTGCTCCCATGCGGCCAATGATGGAGAACAGATGGTTGATGAACAGGTAATAAGCAAAACGATCGCAGATAACATCGTCATCGAAATAGAGAGAGTCTACGGTGACAGAATCCGGCTCCATGGTTGCCAGATATCCACGATACGCTTTGGAAAGGTAGAACCCCTGGTTATCACGGAAGTAATAAACCGACGGAAGCCCCTCTTTCATCTCAATCAAACTGTTTTGCTGGTGAGCTTCAAGTGCAATGCCATGTTCGTCATAAAGCGCAATCATTGGCTCTATCGCGCATTCCCAGTATTTGGCAAACCACTTGATGGCAATGCGCAGGTAATCTACTTCATTTCGGTTCGCAAGCTTGCTGATAACGTCATAAAGCATTGAGCTTTCACCTGGCATTGGAGACTGAGTCAATGCCGCGATGGTAACGACATATTGATCATTGCCTTCAGGGAAAGGATTCTCGCGTATGATAACTTCAAAACCACTTTCTTCCTGACCAGGCAAATCGACTGTGATGTATGCAGGATCAGTAATGACCTTGAAGCAGGCATGGCGCTCACTGAAACCCGTTTTGCGATATAAGGTCGCCATGACCACACCAGCATCCAGCTCATGGCGTTTGTTAACACGTAGTGAGTTGGTGATTTTTACTGGCAGGGAGAATTTGTACATCCAATCCAGATTCGGGTGATAGAGAGAGCGCACAGAAGATGTAGCAGTAAACTCTGGGCCATAACTTCCCAAATCCTTAATATCGCCTGCCTTTATCAACTCTCGAATATCATTTTGATGAAGAAGCCACTGCGCTTGAAGGGGATGCATGGGAACCACAATATGGGTTTCTGGTTTATCCGCCGCTGCCGGCAAAGATTCAGTGATCACTTCTTCTGCGGTCAACGGGGTCGCAGACCGTTGCTTGATCAGAGCACGATCAATACTGAAGTAATGAAGGGGAAAGCGCCCTTTTGTTTCAGGTGCATAGAATGCGTGATGATATTCCAGCATTCCCTGACGGCTTTTCGGTGTGGGATGCTGCCAATGACCAAAAAGCAATGATTGCTCGGCATCAATGAAATTTGGCTTCCTGAGCGATGGATCGCCACGACGCTCTTCAATGTATTGCGTCATTAATCGCTGGCTTTCAATCACACGCAGCATGAGCTCTTGCTTGCACTCGAAAGCGGCTGATTTTGCGTGGAAAATCCCTTCGATCAGTTGTTGTAAAGCATGCGTCTCTGAGACCACTTTCCAAGAGAACTTATCAAATTGGATCATTACTTCGCCAAATCGGTGATTCCCCACCAATGAGCGGTACTCAACATTTACGGCAAGCTTTCCTACTAAATGTGGCAGTGAAATCTCGACAATCCACTTGTCTTTTGCCACATCCCCCAATCGGCCCACCGACATCTGCCAGCGTGAAGCGGGAGACCAATCTCCAGCGTCGACCTCTTTCAGATAACAGTTAAAGAATGCTTGAAAGGATGCTTTCTCTGCGATGTTGCTGGCTATCTGACTCACGTTTCCCTCGCCTTATACCAAGCGCGCCTGAATGGCGTTTAATCTGATAAGGCCAAGGATCCTAATTGATATTAATTCTCATTACACTAAAAGTTACCATTGTTACAACACGTCATAAGGTAAGTCCCACATCACCTTTACCACACGTGAAGGTGGCATCCTCTTCACGCATCATGACCATCCATTATTCTCTCTATACTAAGATTATGACTTCCAAGAACCGTGTGTTGGACGCACCGATAGTCCCTACCTTCTTCTATTTCGCCATCCCTTCATTTATTGGTCTCGTTGCTATTTCTAGTGCCAGTATTGTTGATGGGATGTTCGTCGGCAGATTTCTGGGTGCCGACGCGCTAGCAGCCATCAACCTGCTCATTCCTTACATCACGTTTGTTTTCGCCGTGTCTTTGATGATTGCAATTGGCGGCACTGTTCAAGCAGGGGAACATATAGGCAAGGACGAACTTGATAAAGCTAATGCTGCCTTCACGCAGTCTATGTTGGGCGCATTCGGGTTCAGTTCGTCGATGGCGATGATCAGCTCCATCTTCAGCACAGAACTCTTTTACTTTCTAGGCGCCCCAGCTTCACTTCATCCGCTCATGGAGCGCTATTTCAGCGTTCTCACCGTCTGCATGATTGTCCAGCTGACCACCATGGTGCTCTATTACTTTGTACGCGCTGATGGTTTCCCAATGCTCGCAACCTCTGCACTTATGGTTGGCGCAGCGACCAACATCACTCTTGATTACGTTTTCCTGGGAGTATTAGGACTCGGGATTGAATGGGCAGCATGGGCGACAACCTTTGCGCAGTTACTTCAGTTGTCGGTGCTTATTTTCTATTTCGCGAAGCCTTCGAGAACCTTGTCGCTCTCAAAGGCAGGATTAGAGATAAGGAAGTTTGTGAGCGCGCTTATCAATGGCGCTTCGGAATTCATTAATGAAATTTCAGTGGGTATCGTTATCTTCACCGTACATTGGTTACTAATGAAAAATGGCGGTCAGGAAGCGGTCGCAGGTTTTTCGATTGCCAACTACATTCTGTTCGTCAGTATGATGATGTTCTACGGCGTGGTCGATGCTATCCATATTTTAGTCAGTCAAAACAAAGGAGCGGGTAACCTATACCGTATCAATCGTTTCATGGCACTCGCCGCAACCACAATCGTATTTATTAGCAGTGCCTTGGTTTATCTCTGCCTTGTAAAGCCCGATACCGTTACCGAGCTCTTCCTGACAGATCTGGATGAGAAAGCATCTTCACACGCTCTCAGTTACATCGCCATCATATGGCCATGCCTGATGCTCAGCGGAATTAACGTTCTTATTTCCGCTTACTTCACCGCAATGCAACTGCCAAAACAATCAGCAGCCATCGCGTTGAGTCGAGGATTGGTAATGCCTGTTTCATTGATCTTCGGTTTGGTTATTTTCTTTAAAGACCAACACTTCCTTACTGCGCTTCCTCTCGCCGAATTCTTTACTCTCCTCATTGCCTGCGCGTTGTTTATCAGGCAGCAAAAGCACATGAGTATAAAAAGGCCTCTAGCGACCAGTAACGCATAAACGACAAAGCCCTGCTGAACCAGCAGGGCTTTAGTTTAAATAGCATCGAGTCATCTTCCTGCCTGTCCTTCGACAATCAACATCTACAGCAACCTGCCCAGTTGAATCACGAATTCATGGTCACACTTTAAAGAAGACTCAAACCATAAAGAAGTGAAGCTGAGGATGGGCTGCCAAAAGGAGCTCTAATCGCGCACGATAAGCACTACTTACTATGGTACGGCGGCTCAAAGTGAGCAGAATTATTCTGGATCGCAGATAGCTAAAAACTCAGCCTTTCGTCCGGGACGCGTAGCCTGAGGTTTCTCGGAACGGCCGGGCTGGCGCACCAGTGGGACTCAACGGGGACGCCTAGTTGCGCACGTCCAGTGCCGCGACCGAAGGTGCAAAGCACTTTTCAGGGAGCGCACATAGCAAAAAACCTCAGCATTTCTGCTGAGGTTTCTCTAAGAAGTGGCGGAGCGGACGGGACTCGAACCCGCGACCCCCGGCGTGACAGGCCGGTATTCTAACCAACTGAACTACCGCTCCACACTTAAATTGGAAGCCTGGCGATGTCCTACTCTCACATGGGGAGACCCCACACTACCATCGGCGCTGTTACGTTTCACTGCTGAGTTCGGCATGGAGTCAGGTGGGTCCATAACGCTATGGTCGCCAAGCAAATTCGTTAAAATCTTGGAAAGCTGTTTATTATTCTCGTTCTACACATTCAATGTTCTATTCGAGTCCGTCAAAACCCCTTGGGTGTTGTATGGTTAAGCCTCACGGGCAATTAGTATCAGTTAGCTCAACGCCTC
>NZ_CANDOD010000025.1:0-49223 GCF_947387585.1 Grimontia sp. SpTr1 | reverse complement strand
AACCTGCTGGTCGAGAATGACCGCAAGGACAACATCAAGCATGACCTCCATCTGGATGTCGAGAATGAAAGGTTCCAGCATATTAAGGTGGATGACCACCTGACAGTGGATGGGCAATCCAAAGAGCATGTAAAAGGTGACAAAACAGTCATCAGTGACAACAAGATCCACATCAAGCAAAGCACAGGGCAACTTGTCGATGCGGGCAATGAAATACACCAAAAGTCCGGTGCCAAGCTGGTGATTGAAGCAGGTAGCCAGATCACGCTAAAAGCGGGGGGCTGTTTCGTCACTGTTGATACTTCAGGGGTACATATTTCAGGTCCCGTAGTGGATCTGAATGCAGGCGGCGCAGCAGGAAGCGGAAGTGGATACGGCGGTGCAGCACCCACATTGCCAGGGGAACTGCCTCCTAAGCCAGAAAATCCACTCCCGATGCTGACACCGGCACAAATCGCCACCATGAAGTCCGCAGCGCCATTCTGCGAAGAATGTGAAAAATGTAAGGATGGCCAATGCGAGATCTAGCCCAAGAGACAGAGGCTCCTCTCCATTGGTATGCCATATTCAACGGAACCTGCGATGACAAAGCATTGGCAGATTTCTATCGCTTTGGCGGTAATGACGCCAAACCACTTTGGAGCGGGACCCCCTACGCAGAATGGCATGAAGTGATGCCCTATATCGCTGACGTTTCGCACCTGCCTGACTTCATTACCTGGACTGAGCAGGAAGCGAATGAGGACTGGGGCATTCTCGTTGCGAGCACACTCCACTTGCCGGACATATTCCAACATTTTCGTAGTCTCACACTGGTGTGGATGCCCTCAGGCAACCATGCCTTTTTCCGTTTCTATGACCCAAGATTCAGTATCGATCTGGCGCGCTTCTGTGATGAAGAACAGCGCAACCAAGTGATGGGCCCTTGCCAGCAATGGGTTTCAAAACAACGCACAGTGACCAATTCTACCCCTGCATCTTCAGTCGTTGAGAAACCCTTTCCGTGGTGGGAAGTGCCTGAAGCGGTCGTTAAAAAGCTCAGCGAAGAAGATAAATCCGTCCTCATCGCCAACAGCATTAAATGGCTCCGGGAAAATCACGCCGATATCTACTTCTCTTTTCCTGAAAGAACCATTGAAGCCAAGGTCAAGCGCTTGGTTGAGCGCTACAAGGAAGAATTCGGCACGTTAAACAGTTACATCAAAAATGCATTGGATAAAGAGGTGTATCGGTGAGCAGTAACGTAATGACGATGGCTGACGTCGATAACATGTTCAGCAAGATTAAATCGGATTTCGAGACCTCGATTGATGAATACCGCAAACACTCAGAGAACTGGTTTTATGGGTGGGCGCTGGATATGGAACAAAAGGTTATCGTCAACGATAACGAGCAGTCTGCAGATACAGACGATTCAAAAATCGAAGCCGATATCATCACCTGTCCACTTGATGGAAAGATCACTCTTGTTCATTGCTTTGAAGCCGAAGCCTTTGTTCCCATCACAGGCACGCCATTTAAGGTACAGCCAGTCAAATTCGATGATGGGATATTTATCGATTCATACGAACCTGATGGTCCAGCAGTTTCCGGCACAATCGGTAGCGACGGCACCGCTGAGGTCACGCTAGACCCAAAATATCGGGGTAAACCTGTCCGCATCACCTTTTATCCCGAGGTGAGCGAAAGTGACATCAAAACCATGCTCGATTCCTATGACCCAACAATCAACAAGCTCACTGCTTGGTTGGATAAAGAATGGAAGACGCAGCGTAGCGAATGGCAAATCTATCTTAACGATCCTATTGATGTCTGGGACGAAGTGGGGAAGTTTCTCGACAATATGCTGGATGCTGTCGTTGATGCCTGGGATGAAATTGCTGATTTATTCAAGCTACTCGCCAACCCCACGGAGCTAGCTAAAAAACTCTCCAAATATTTAGAAAATCCAGAGTTGATTGCTGAAAAACTGGCCTCAGCCAAAGAAGAAGCCGAAAGAATGCTGACGCTGATAAAAGATGAAGCGCGCTGCTTCTTGTGTCTCAACGCAGTCATCTCTTGGTTCAAAATTCTTAGCCCACTCCAGATCCTCACTCTGGTGTCTGTCTCTCTCGCCTCCATTCTGGTTGAGGTTGTCCTCAGTATTGTTATCCCCGGCGGCGCAGTTTTAAGAAATATCAATCGACTCAGAGATGTTGCGGGTACCGCAACCATGGTAGGTGCGTAAATGAGCAGGAAAGGACGCGCCGTCAAGGCCGTGAAGAAAATCAAAGAAGTCGTTGATATCACCAAAGTGGACGCGGTGGATAACATCGACACACTAAAAAAGGTCACTCAGCATGGCAATGGAAAGCTCAACGCCAGGGCTAAAGCCACCCAGAGTGTCGAGGGGAAAAACCTAGACGGTGCGACTTCGGAGAAACGCTCTGCGACCCAAAGTTCGCATATCACTGCTGAAAAACCTCGGGATATCGATAACAAAAAAAGCACCACCGAGAAAGGCGACGCAACACAAGGTGCTGGTAAGGACGTGTCAGAAGGCTGTCCGGTATCTATGGTCACGGGTGAAGAAACCCTTCAACTTAGCGATGTCACGCTTCCCGGTGCGTTGCCTTACACGTTTACCCGAACCTACAAAACATCAAGCTGTGAGCTCAACTCAAGTTTGGGTTATGGCTGGAGTCACCCTCTCAGCCAATCTCTGATCTTCGAAGCGGGCAAGTTGTTCTGGAAAGATGCCGAGGGCAAACGCACCCAACTTCCAGAGCCTACAGAGTCGCGACCTGAAATCTATAACGACCTCGCAGGTGCAGCAGTATTCCTCGGTGAAAAAGAGAATGAATATGTCTTGGCGCAAGCCGGGCAACCCTTTCATCACTTCACCCGCAGAGGGAATACTGCTCAGCTAACGGGTTTATCAGACAAATACAATAACCGCTTAACAATCGAATACGACGGCTATCAACGACCTCAAGCAGTTATCAACGAACAGGGTATTGCGCTTTGGTTTGAGTATCAAAGCGGCCTCATTTCTGCGATTGAGTTCCGCACGCTGAAAACAGACGGCTCAAAGAAGGAGTGGATAACAGAGCGCACCAGTTTCACCTATCACTACAACGAAAATCAGCAACTCGTTAACGCCTTAAACACCGCTGGCGAAGGCGAGCACTATCAATATGACGAGGTCAACGTCATCTCACTGCGTAAAATGGCAGGTGGCATCGAGTTCGGCTGGCAGTGGGAAGGTGAAGGGAAAGAAGTTCGTTGTGTCCATCACTGGAGCAATACGGGTTACGACACCAAATTCGAGTGGGATGACGCGTCCAATGCCGTCGAAATCACCTATTCAGACGGCAGCACTGCCGCTTACCAACATGATGAAAACGCCAAGCTGGTAGCGCAGACAGACCCCGACGGCGCCGTTACAAAAAACGAATTCAATGAAAATGGCGATTTAGTCCTCACTGTCGACCCGCTTGGCAATGAAACCCGCCATGTTTATAACGACTTCCAACAACGCGTCCTGACCGTTCTACCTGATGGTGAGGTGATTGAATACCAATACTGGCGAGGCAACCTTCGCCGGGTCATTCAAGGCAAGCGCAACTGGCGCTACAAATACAACGCGCAAGGAGACATCACCGAAAAACGGGATCCACTTGGCCAAGACACCTTCTACCGATACAACGGACAAGGTCAGTTAACCGAAATCGCCTACCCGGACGGCAGCAAGCATAAATTGGCTTGGAACCGACTGGGGATGCTGATTGGCGAAACCTATCCCGATGGTTCTCAAGCTTCCTATCGCTACGATATTTTCGGTCGCATCATTGTTGAAAAATCGGCCATTGGCGCTGTCACTCAATACGAGTGGGACAATGCTGACAGACTGAGCAAGGTGAAGCTCCCTTCCGGACAAACTAAGCACTTTGAATACAATGCTTACGGCAAGGCAACCCGTGTTATTGATGAAAACGGCCTGGAAACCCTGTACGACTATCACCCGAACACCGACCTTGTTAGTCAGGTCATCCAACCTGACGGCTCTACCCTTCGTTACCAGTACGAAAACGCCAAAAATTTCGTTACCGCCATCATCAATGAGCGCAACGAAACCTATCGCATCGATTACTGCTCCAACGGTCTGGTTCGCAGTGAAACGACCTTTGATGGCCGTCGCTTCGCCTATGAATATGACCTCAACGGCAAACTGCTAAAGAAAACTGAGACCGGTACTCAAGGCACAGAACTGGAAACCGTTTTTGAGCGCGACGCCATGGGCAGGCTAACTAAGAAAACCCTGCCTGATGGACAAGAGGTCGCCTACAACTACGACGCTTACGGACAGTTGATTGGTGTTGACGATGGGGAGACTCCCCTTGCCTGGCAATATGATTTACTTGGCAGGCTCACCGAGGAACACCAAAGCTGGGCATCGAACTTCTTCGAGTATGACAGTGTCGGACATCTCTCCCACTGGCAATTGCCTGATGCCAATAAGCTCAGCTTTGAACGCTCTGCCGGCGGCGTGCTGAGCCGTATCTTGCTCAATGATGAGCAACTGACCCGTCACCATTACCAAAATGGTTTGGAAACCGCCCGTAAACAAGGCGACATTCTCAGCCGCTTTCAGCATGACGAACAGGGGCGACTGACTGCCCATACCCAGCACCAAAACGGGCGACAGACACAATCCCGTCAATATCTCTATGGTGCTGATGGCAACCTGAGCGAGATGGCCGACAGCCGATTCGGTACAGTTTATTACGACTACGACCCGCTTTCACGACTCAAGAAAACACGGGGCGTGGTGGAAGAATCGTTCGCCCATGACCCTGCAGGTAACCTGCTTGACCAAGTCATCGGCGCTAAGGCAGGCACTAAGCCATTCGATGTTGAAGGTAACCAGCTCAAATTCCACGGTGACAGTCACTATGAATATGACGAATTTGGCCGACTAATTGCTGAAAAACGCGGCAAAGAGCAAAGCCTAGTCACACAGTATGAGTACGACTGCCAGCACCGCTTAACCAAAGCCAAATTGCCAGACGGTTCGTTCGCCACCTACAAATACGATGCGTTTGGCCGACGCATTAAAAAGCGTGTGACAAACAAGCTTGGCAGTGTGAAGACTACCGAGTTTGTCTGGCAAGGCGACACCCTGATTGCCGAAACCAGCAAAGACCATTATCAGACCTACATCTACGAACCCGGCACCTTCAAACCGTTGGCAATGCTGTCAGGTGAAGGCACAGATTGTAAGGCTTACCACTACCACCTAGACCAAATCGGTACCCCAACAGATATTACCGACAATCAGGGTAGAGCGGTCTGGTCGGTGCAATACCGCGCATATGGCAATGTGCTAAGACAGCATGTTGAAGAGATCTCCAGCCCATTGCGTTTTCAGGGGCAGTATTTCGACGAAGAAACAGGCCTTCACTACAACCGACACCGTTACTACAGCCCAAACACTGGGCGGTTTGTTACGGCCGACCCCATCGGGTTAGCGGGTGGATTAAATAACTACCAATATGTACCGAACCCAACGGGATGGGTGGATCCGTTGGGATTGGCGAATGTATCTGTTAATGGCGCTTGTTGTGGGGATAGTCAAAAACCGGATTTTTATGTTGGTCCTTCAGGTCCTTCTTCTACTCTGCCTAGCACTGGCTACAGATACGAAAGGCTTTTAGAAGATAATGGCTCACCCTATAAATGGGGACATGAAATGCTCGAAACTGGGAGAGGTAAGCCTACTTATATTGGTTTTGAAGAATATGAGAATGCGGCTGATGCGCTTGATGCGTTTCAAATCAAAGGACCGAACATAGGTCCAGATGAGAATGGTATAGGATCATGGTCTGACGCAAGAATTCGTGGGAAATTTGATACGCTTCAGCTATATGAGGATGGAAAACCGCAAGTCAGAGTCCCCAGGTGGGCTGGTGACAGTGACCCGACAAGATTAGAACCGTTTGCTGAAGCCTATCCTCAATACGGTAAGGGAGGAGCAGTACAATTGCACGCCGACAGACGAGATGTTATCTATGATGCAGTAGAAATAATCCCAGAGGAATAAGATGGACAAATTAGAAAAACTTGCTGATGAAGCGTACGCTCTTAAAACGCTTATTTATCTAGTAGATAAATATGAAGCATCTAGCGATAAAAAAATAGAAATGGTCAAGCGTTTTTCTATGATACCTGGCTGTATACCAGGGAGGGTTATTGGATCAGTATTTTATCAATATGATGTAACTGATGAAGATCAACTTGTCATTCAAGAAATAGTTAATATTTATAGTTAACTCTCCAAAACAACAACTGGGCCAGGCACTTCGAATACAGCCAGGTGAAGACTAAGGCTGCGAGGCTTACCACTACCACCTAGACCAAATTGGCACGCCAACAGATATCACTGGTTTACACGGTAAATCCGTTTGGTCATTGTAGGTCTCTTTTTCTATTTATCGACTTATAAGCATTCAATGAACCATGCTTACAGCTTCGATGCAGAGTGTGGTTCATATAACCTCCCCCAACAACCACTCACAAAACGCATGGGTCGACAGGTTTCGTTGCTTAGCTTTCTCATCCATTCGGCCTGATGCCACCACACTCACCCAATCTTCCAGCATAGCTTTAAAGCCCTTGGTTTCGAGAGTATCTGTCCAATCGGGCAGCTCGACAGTTTGGGTGATGCCGTTCTCGAATTTCTCGCCTTTCAGAAAGCCATTAAATTGATAGGCTTCGTTTTCACAGGCCAACGATACTGATTCGCAGGTTTTACCAAACTGGCGGTTCATTTGGCCGTTAAACAGAGTGCCATTTTCTTCCCAGGAGAGGTTGATCATGGTGATTTCATCGCCCGCTTTCTGGCACACCACCTGAATGTCTTGCTGGTCAATATTTCCATGGATATTGAGCGAGTCAATCACGTGGATCATGTCATCAAAAATGAAGTCCTGTGCTTTGCCTGTCAGGTTGAGTCGATGTTTGTGCCAAGTAAGCGTTCGAAGTTCAGCTCGGCCCACCAGCGTGTTCCAAAGTGGAATGTAACGACGGTTAAAGCCAACAAACAAAGGGACGGATTTATGCTCTGACAGATCATGAAGCTTTTGGTAGTCGGCAAAATTCAGCGTGGCAGGCTTATCAACGAAAACGGGAATGTGCTGTTCCATAAAGAACGTCGCAATAGCAGCATGTGTTTCACTGCTGGTGTGGATCATCACGCCATCGATATTCATCTTTACCAGCTCGCGGTAGTCACGGCAGGTTTCCTCAATGCGATATTCGTTGGCGACTTCTGCCAGTTTTTCTGGGTTCCGGGTACAAAAAATAAGCTCGAGATTTGACATGCGGGTGAGCAAAGGAAGGTAGGCTTTAGTAGCAATATCACCTAAACCGATAACGGCAATTCTCATTCATTTCCCTTTCATTGTTGAAGCAGATTGCTTGCTGATTCAGAGCCAATCGCAAGCTGCAAAAGCTGGCTTGGAGGGTATCATTTCTGTACCAATTTAGACTCCAGACGTGTCACACTAAAGAGACATTTTCGATATTCACCTTCTCTATTTCGTTCTCACTGCTTTTGCTGTTCCTCGCCTATTGACACCTATTTGGCGACATTGATAGGTTACGTTATAACATAACAACTCAGTTTGGCTAGGATGCTAATCCAGACCGTAGAGAAGCATGTTAGATGCTCGTGTTGGGTCTGTATTTCAAGGCATATGAATGAAAGACATTAAACCTATTTTCCGGAATCTCGAGAAAATGCTCCGGCAGTCGTCATGGTTTGATGATGGTTGGGAAATATATAACCGCGGCGTGTACATGCAGCTTTATAAGGAAAGTTGGCACAATGAGGCTCAAGGCGGCATCCACTTTGAAACCTATATTGAAGCGCCGCAGTTAAAGCAGAAAGAGTTTCCTATCTGTATGCATGCAGAAGAAGACTGCCCTTCACAATCTGAATTTGTCCGCAAATTTCTGGAACTTGAAGGGGAGAAAATCAAGGGCTGGAAAGGCTATCAAACCATAGGAAGCGGTTATCATATTTGTCAGCGCAACCTGCCTCTCAACTTTAAAAACCTCGAACAAAAGCTGTATGAAGAGTTTAACCGTCTCCGGCAACTTGAAGACGGTATTGAGCAGACATTAAGTGAGCTTTGAAGGACGGAGCACGATGAAGCGGAATCAAAGTCCCTGTATTGATGTGTGCGATTTTTCTGGCCCCAAAGGATGGTGTTTAGGGTGTGGTCGTACGCGTGAGGAATGCCAAAAGTGGAAAGGCATGAAGCCTTACGACAAGAATGCCCTTCAAAAAGAACTGAAGAAAAGGATGTCTAAGTTAGTGGTTAAAGAAGGAAAATAACGATCGCATCTTGGTGCTGCTCTCCTATACCCAAATAACCTGAATCCGATCCAGTGCAATTATTACCTATTGGTAATAATCAATTTCGAATGTGTTGGATTATCAATTTTCACATCATCAATATAATGCGCCCCATTCCGCTAGCCTATGAAACCTGATGACAAGGCTGGCATACCGTATTCAACAACACTCTGAGTGTTGGTATTGGGAGAGAACGATGTCAAAAATCGTTGTAGTAGGTGGTGGTGCAGCAGGCCTGGAGTTAGTCACTCGTTTGGGTAAACAGTTTGCGCGTCGCCGTGAACATGAGGTTATTTTGGTTGAGCCTGCCAGTCACCATTACTGGAAGCCTCGTCTGCATGAAATCGCGGCCGGAACCTTCGACCAAGAATTGGATGCTGTTAGCTACCTCCAACATAGCTTCTGCAATCGCTATCAATATGTCCAAGCTTCAATGTCTGCACTTAGCCGCGCTGACAAGCAGATTGAAATTCGTGATGCCAATGGCCAGATATCGACGCTCGATTACGACTATCTGGTGATTGCGGTTGGCGCAGTAAGTAACGACTTCAAAACGGCAGGCGTCAGCGAACACTGCCTGTTTTTAGACTCTGCAGAACAAGCCCAGCGAGCATGGGATCACATTAATCCTTTGCTGAAAGCCGATGAGTCGCGTCAAATCTCTATCGTGGGTGCAGGTGCAACAGGCGTCGAATTGGCCGCCGAGCTTGCAAAAGTCAGTAATCAGCTAAAACGATACCGCAGAAATGCCGAGCTTAAAATTACCCTTATTGAAGCCTCTGATCGGGTATTGCCTGCTGGCCCTGAGTGCATGTCCCAGAAAGTGCAGCACGCACTCACTAAAAGCGGAGTAAACGTTAAAACAAACACGCGTATAGCGCGCGCAGAAGAAGGAAAACTCATTACTGATAATGGTGAAGTTCTGACTGCCAGCCTCCAATTATGGGCGGCAGGCATTAAGTGTGCACCATGGCTTGCGACACTTGATGGATTGGAAACAAACCGCCTGAACCAGTTGAAAGTTGACCAAACGCTCCGTACCTCGATGGATGAGAATATCTTTGTTATCGGTGACAGCGCTGAATGCCCGCAACCTGACGGCAGCTTTGTACCACCAAGAGCGCAAGCAGCAAATCAGGCTGCAGAACATTTAGCTCGCCAGCTTATCCGTATGCTTAAAGGTAAAGCGATGAAACCATTTATTTTCAATGATGGCGGCATGGTTATCGCGGTTGGCCATGACTATGCAGTAGGCAGCCTGATGAACAACAAATTGATCGTTCGTGGCCGCTTTGTACGCAACCTGTATGACACAATATTTCGTCTTCACCAGAAAATTCTATTTGGTTGGGGTCGCGTCACGGCACTGGTGCTTCTAAAGCGTGTAAAGGCATCACTGAATCCTTTCTACAAGCACAATATCTCCTAAGATTTGGTGACACTGTCACTTGTCATTCTCACTGAGAAGTGCAAAACACTTCTCAGTGCCTTATCGCTTGCTTTTTCAGCTCTGTTTTCCAGCGCGCTGAGAATTTTTGGAATAACAATAATGTGGACTAAACTTCGTCAGTCTCTCCCTTTACAGCTAGCGTTTGCCGCTTTCTCAGCTTGGGCCATAACCCGCCTCTTCTCCATTGACGATCAGGTCGCTCAGCAAGACTGGTATCAATTGATCGCACTGGGTAAAACCACTTATCTGGGTTTGCTCAAAATGGTGGTAGGCATTGTTGTGATGCTATCACTGCTGCAAGGCATCACCAGTATTGGCTCAACAATGCGGTTAAAAAAGATAGGCCGAACCACGATACTGTTTTATAGCTTTACCTCTTTCATTGCTATCAGCCTCGGGCTAGGTGCGTCGTTACTGCTCCCACCATGGGAGCCACTGACATCGATTGTGCCAGTGGGCGAAGAGGTCAAATTGATTAGCGCTGAAGCCGCTAATGGTGGGGCGATTGCAGAAAAACTATTCTCGATGGCACTTGTCAACCCAATACAAGCCCTGTCCGAAGGTAACCTTCTCGCGATTGTCTTGTTCTCATTCATGCTCGGTCTGGCCTTAGTATCGACACTACCTGAGAAACATTCGTTATTTGAGATGATCAATGGCTTAAACAAAGGCGTGAATAAAATCGTCAGCGGTATCATCAAGCTGGCTCCATTGGCCGTTTTTTCCATCGTTTTTGAATTTTCTGTCTCCGGCAGTAGTTTGCTGTTCAAGCAATTGGCGCTGTTTGCCGTATTGGTGTTTACGCTCACCCTAATCCACGGCGCCATAGTGTTGCCGGGTATTGCCAAATTCATCACTGGGATAAGTTTCAAGCGTCTCTTTAAAGCATTGTCTGCCCCAATGGCCATGGCATTCGCGACTTCCTCTAGCTCTGCAACCCTGCCCCTTTCGATGCAGACTGCAGAGCAGGAGCTTGGGGTATCTCAAACCACCAGCAGTATGGTTTTACCTCTTGGCTCTGTCATGAACATGGATGGCACAGCACTGTTTGAGGGTGTAGCTGCGATTTTTCTTGCTCAGCTCTTTGGTGTCGATCTGACAACCTCAGGATTGGTGATGATCTTTATCATGGCCATGGTGTCTTCCATTGGCGCGCCAGGAATGCCTTCAGGTTCTATGTCCGGTATGCAGATGGTACTTCTGGCGGCGGGTATTCCCCTTGAAGCGATTGCCATACTATTGCTGATTGAACGCCCACTCGATACCTTCAGAACCGCTGTTAACGTTGAAGGGGATCTGATTGCTGCGGTAGTGATCGATAAGTGGCAACAGGAGGAAGGGACAAGTCATCAGCTAACCCATCACGCCATTTGATAACTGCCATCGGTATGCCTATCATGGATATGAATCTGAATGATTATTCATCATGTATTTTTCTTAATCCGGACATGCCGATGGCCAAACAAACTTTTTACAGCCCCATACACTAAACACCTTCAAACAGCCGAAGTAGGCCTTGCGCAACTATACGCATTTAACATTCACTTGTTTATTATTTGCTACTGGTGTTTTTTTATTCACAGTATTTGTGGATAAGATACATAAGGTCAACGTACGTCTTTACTTTTAACTCAGCGGTTCTTTTTTGAGAAAACCAAGTTAAAAATTTATCTATCTTGTACATTCGACCATAACAGTCTTATTTGACTAACATTTTTAGTCTGACAGACTGTACTCCTTCTCAACCTTGGCAATTCGCGTTGTAAAGGCTGCATACCATTTTTTTCGCCCAATTTTCTGGGCTTCTACATGCTCCATGTTTGCTTTCCATTGCTTGATGGATTCGAGGTCTTTCCAGTACGAGACCGTAATACCTAATCCCTCCCTGACCGATTCAATGCCCAGAAAACCAGGTTGCTCAGCTGCCAACTCAACCATTCGCTCGGCCATCTCTCCATAGCCTTCATCGATCTCTGTTCGGTGGTTGGTGAATATCACAGCGTAATAAGGCGGCTCTGGGGTTTTCGCAATGTCAGACATGATCATTTTCTCCTTCGCTCAATTGCCTACAGGAAGTATCTCAGTCTTTGGGATAGCTTCAAATACGCTTCAATGCTCTACAATCAGAAGAGTCATTTCAATGGATTAATCACTTTTGGCTTTTACGTTGCGACAATTGCAGTACTTCGTCGCTACTGCAGAGCAAGGCAGTATGTCCCATGCCGCCCAGTTGCTTTCTATCTCCCAGTCCGCAATAACGGACGCGATAAAAGATCTTGAGGCTGATCTCGGGGTGCTTTTGTTTGAACGCCATCCAAGGGGCCTGAATATCACCCGGAATGGTCATCACTTCCTGCGGCATGCCAAAACAATCCTTGGGCAAGTCTCCGATGCACGCTTATCTCTTTCTCCAGAGAGCTCTACTTCCAAAGGGGAACTTAACATTGGCGTGACGGCGCTAGTTTCAGGCTATGTATTAGCTGATATTCTTTCACGTTATAAACGTGCTTATCCTTACGTAAAAATCGCCGTTATCGAAGACAACAGTGAATATCTCGAGCATCTTTTGATTGGGGGAGAACTTGATGCTGCTGTGATCCTACTCGATGAAGATCAGGACCTAATGGCACTCGAAGCAGAAACATTGGATGTTTCTCCATATCGGCTCTGGCTGCCGATTGGGCACAGATTAACCACCAGCGACTCTATCTCACTCGACGATATTTCGGATGAACCCTTGGTCATGCTCAATATCGAGGAAATCGAAGCCACCACACACAAATTGTTGAGCGCATTAAATACGCGCCCAGACATCGTATTCCGCACGCGCTCCGTTGAAGCCGTCCGTAATATGGTCGCTACTGGCGCAGGAGTCACTTTATTGCCGGATATGGTTTACCGGCCTTGGTCGCTGGATGGTGATCGCATTGAATCACGAGACATATCGGGCTCGCTCCCTGTTATCCGAATTGGTGTGGTGTGGCGAAAAGGCTCAAAACTCCAACCTCACGTTCAAGGTTTTATCAACGTCGCGCAGTCTCATCACAAACAGCGCTCACGATAAAAAATCTATTTTTCCTGTAGTTACTTCTGGTATCGGATTTTCCTATACCTCTCTTCTGGATATCCCATTTGTAAATGTGTACTCAAAAAACAAAGCTTCTAAAGGTTGATTCCGACTTTCGTTTTTTGAGAAGTACACAGGGAGAGAAAGGAAATGAATCAGACAAGGATTACCGTACTTATCGCCTCCACTTTCATTTTCGCCGCCTCGAGCGCTGCGACAACAGATGCACTCACCAAGATCGGTAAACCCGAAGGTCAGGTAAACATTGTCGCCTGGCCGGGGTATATCGAGCGCGGTGAGACATCCCCTGATTTTGATTGGGTAACGGGGTTTGAAAAAGCCACAGGCTGTAAGGTAAACGTCAAAACTGCCAACACATCAGACGAAATGGTCGCCTTGATGAACGAAGGTGGTTTTGATTTGGTCACTGCCTCTGGCGACGCCTCTTTGCGGTTGATTGCGGGTAAGCGCGTGCAACCCGTCAATATTGACCTGATCCCAAGCTGGAAGACCGTCGACAAGCGATTGCAAAACGCGCCTTGGCATACCGTTGATGGCACACATTACGGGACTCCCTACATGTGGGGACCCAACGTATTGATGTACAACAAGGACGTTTTCAAGGAAGCGCCAGCCAGTTGGAACGTGGTTTTCGAGGAAGTCACACTGCCAGATGGGAACACCAACAAGGGACGTGTTCAAGCCTACGATGGACCAATACACATCGCAGATGCCGCCAACTATCTGATGCATCATAAACCTGAGCTTGGCATCACCAGTCCTTACGAGCTCAATCAGGAACAATACAACGAGGCGCTTGATTTACTCAGACAGCAAAGAAAATTAGTTTCCCGCTACTGGCATGATGCCTTCATCCAGATTGACGACTTTAAGAATGAAGGCATGGTGGCCTCAGGCTCTTGGCCATTTCAGGTCAATCTGCTCGCTGCAGACAAACAGCCTATTTCATCAACCATCCCAGTTGAGGGGGCCACAGGTTGGGCGGATACCACCATGATGCACGCTGACGCTGACAACCCTAACTGTGCATACCTTTGGATGGAACATACCCTTGCTTCGAACCTTCAAAGCGATCTCTCAGTATGGTTTGGCGCAAACCCCAGTGTACCCGCAGCGTGTACAGATGGCCGCGGCATGCAAACTGCCGCAGGTTGCAAACTCAACGGAATGGAAGAGTTTGACCGCATTAAGTTCTGGCAAACCCCTGTTTCCAAGTGTAAGAGCCAAGGTCAGTGCGTGCCCTACTACCGTTGGGTATCTGATTACATTGGTGTGATAGGTGGCCGTTAAGGCCACCTTCAAGGATTCCCCGGACACAAGGAGGTAACGATGTCCGATGCTGTGAGTTTCCAATCGGTTTCACGTTGCTACGGCGATGTTAAGGCTGTTGATGATCTAACCCTGTCTATCGAAGAAGGTGAATTCTTTGCCTTACTTGGTCCTTCAGGCTCAGGGAAAACCACCAGTCTTCGCCTTATTGCAGGTTTTGAACAGCCCTCCTTTGGAGATATCAGGCTATTCGGTGAAAGTGTGTCGGGCATTCCGCCCTACCAACGACAGATAAATACTGTGTTTCAGGACTATGCGCTCTTCCCTCATCTCAACGTTCTCGACAACGTGGCATATGGGTTGATGATCGCAGGCGTTGGAAAAAGCGAACGCTACCGGGAAGCTGAAAGTGTGCTGGAGATGGTTAAGCTTCATGGTTTTTCAGACAGACGCCCGGCTGCACTTTCCGGTGGGCAACGTCAGCGCGTCGCCCTGGCTCGTGCACTGGTCAACAAGCCCCGTGTACTGCTTCTTGATGAACCTCTCGGTGCGCTTGATCTCAAGCTCAGGGAGCAAATGCAGGAAGAGTTGAAATCGCTGCAACGTCAATTGGGCATTACCTTCGTGCTTGTTACCCATGACCAAAGTGAAGCACTTTCCATGGCTGACAGGATTGCGGTTTTCTCAGAAGGGCGTGCCATGCAGGTAGACTCACCGGAAGGCATCTATCGTCATCCCGCGTCAAGGTTTGTCGCCGACTTCGTGGGTTCATCCAATGTTTTGCCACCGCAATTTGTCGAGCGTCTTAACGGAGAATCACGATGGGCAAGCCTGCGGCCAGAAGCCGTTAACCTCGTGAATGAAGGAGGCCTACGCGCCACGGTCACAGGAAGAAGCTTCTTAGGGGTGATGACAAAGATAAGCCTGAATGTTGAAGGTTACGCCCTCTCGTTGCTCGCGCCGTCTTCGTCCGTGCTGCCAGAAGAAGGTATGCAGGTTCGCGTGAACTGGCAGCCCACCGACCTGCATTTGATGGAGGCCAAATGAATCATCAAGCCTCTACTGTCACAACACCCAGTGCAGCTTCAAAAGGATTATTGGTCAGCTTCTCGGATTTACTTTGGAGAAAGCCAAGCGTTTTGCTCGCGATTCTTCTTGGCCCCCCCGTACTTTGGCTGGGCGTCGTCTATCTGGGCAGTTTGTTTGCACTTCTCATCCAAAGTTTCTTTTCCATCGATGAGTTCACCGGACTGATTCAGTACGAATTTACACTGAAAACCTACGGCGAACTTTTCAGCGCCGCCAACCTCGACATTATTGTCCGTACCGTATCTATGGCGGCATTCGTGACAGTTGGCGCTGCGATCATTGCTTTTCCCGTTGCTTACTTTGCTGCCCGCTACGCACATGGGAAATGGAAGGCCCTGTTCTATCTCGGGGTGATGCTCCCACTTTGGTCGAGCTATTTGGTCAAGGTGTATGCATGGAAACTCATCCTCGCCAAAGAAGGCATTCTTAACTGGCTGCTTACCCAACTGCACCTAGATGCGTTGCTTAACGCCTACCTTTCAATACCCATCATTGGTGGTAACTCGCTGTCTGTGAGTTATACAGGAACCTTTTTGGTATTCCTTTATGTCTGGTTACCCTTCATGATCTTGCCGCTGCAAGCTTCGCTTGAACGCGTACCGTCGAGCATGCTGGAAGCCAGCTCAGATCTGGGCGCAAAGCCACTTCAGACGTTCCGCCATGTGCTGCTCCCTTTGGCGCTCCCAGGTATGGTCGCGGGCTCGATCTTTACGTTTTCACTGACACTGGGGGATTACATCATCCCTCAGATCATCGGTTCATCCCGCCTGTTTATCGGGCAAGCCGTTTACTCTCACCAAGGCACTGCTGGGAATATTCCTCTTGCTGCAGCCTTCTCGGTGGTCCCAATCGTGATCATGGGTTTCTATCTAATGGGCGCGAAGCGCATGGGGGCTTTCAATGCACTCTAATTCTTCCCCCAAAGCACCTTGGTTGTTGAAAGTCGCCGCTTTCGGTGGGCTGGCCTTTTTGCACCTGCCTATTCTGTTGATATTTGTCTACGCGTTTACGACTGAAGAAAAGAGCTACCAGTGGCCGCCACCAGGTTTCACGCTGCGCTGGTTTGAGGTGACCTGGAACCGCCCTGATGTTTGGGAGGCGCTAACCCTTTCGCTGAAGGTCGCCAGCTTGGCAACCATCATCGCCATGGTGTTGGGAACACTCTGTGCGGCAGCAGTTTCGCGATCTCGCTTCTTTGGGCGCGAAACCATTTCCCTGTTGGTGATTTTGCCTATCGCACTGCCAGGCATTATTACGGGGATTGCCCTTCGCTCAGCGTTCAATCTGGCTGACATTCCGTTTTCCTATTGGACGATCGTATTGGGCCACGCCACCTTTTGTATTGTTGTGGTTTACAACAACGCGGTAGCGCGTTTTCGCCGGACCTCAGGCGCATTAATTGAAGCTTCTATGGATTTGGGTGCAAACAGCTTCCAGACCTTCAGATACGTGATTTTGCCCAATATCGCCACCGCATTATTGGCAGGTGGCATGTTGGCATTCGCCCTTTCATTTGACGAAGTTATCGTCACCACATTTACTGCAGGACAACAAGCCACATTGCCCATCTGGATGTTGGAAGAGCTTGTGCGACCAAGGCAAAGACCCGTCACCAACGTTGTTGCTATGGTCGTCGTTCTGGTGACATTTCTACCAATTCTTATCGCCTATTACGTGACGCGTGAAGGCAGCCACATTGGCGGACAAGGAAAGTGAGGAGGATTCATGGACACAAACATGTTGATTGGTAAAAGCATAGAAGCTGGCCAGGATGCGAAAGAAACCATACTGAACCCAAGAAATGGGGAAACCATCATTGAGCTGCCGGAAGCCTCCAGAGATCAAATTGACCGCGCGGTCTTTTGGGCCCGAAAAGCCTTTACGCACTGGTCGCGCACAACGCCTGCGGAGCGATCGGCATGCTTGCTGAAAATTGCCGACCGCATCGAAGCCTCTGCTGAAGAGTTTGCGCGACTTGAATCGCTCAATTGCGGGAAACCTTATGGTGCGGTTCTCAATGATGAAATCCCTGCTATCGTTGACTGCTTCCGCTACTTTGCAGGCGCAGTAAGGTGCACAACCACCACGGCGGCCGGAGAGTATCTGGAAGGGTTCACCTCGATGTTACGCCGTGATCCTGTCGGTGTTGTCGCCTCAATTGCACCGTGGAATTACCCACTGATGATGGCCGCTTGGAAGCTCGCACCCGCCATTGGTGGTGGTAATACTGTTGTGTTCAAACCTTCAGAACAAACACCACTCACCGCCCTGCATCTTGTTAATATTCTCGCCAGCGAGCTACCTGAAGGTGTCGTCAATGTGGTGCTTGGCCGCGGTGAAACTGTTGGGAATGCACTTATCAATCACCCTGACGTTGATATGATTTCAATCACCGGTGATATTGCGACCGGCAAGAAAGTGATGGAAGCAGCGAGTAAGTCTGTAAAACGGACACATTTAGAACTGGGCGGCAAAGCGCCTGTTATTGTATTTGACGATGCGGACATTGATCTCGTGGTTGCCGGACTCAAAGACTTTGGTTACTACAACGCAGGACAGGACTGCACGGCCGCCTGCCGTATTTATGTCGGTGACAGTGTTTACGAGAAATTAGTAGCGGATCTCAGCGCTGCCGTCAGTACCATCCAGTACAACAATGATGATGACGAGACAAACGATATTGGTCCGCTTATCTCACATCGCCAGCGAGAGCGCGTCGCCAGCTTTGTAGAGCGCGCTTCCAACCAAAAACACATTGAAGTTGTGACAGGTGGGAAAACTCTACCGGGGAATGGCTTTTACTATGAACCCACTGTCATCGCCGGGGCGCTGCAAAGTGATGAAATCGTCCGCAAGGAAGTCTTTGGACCTGTGGTCTCGGTGACACGTTTTTCAGATGTTGAAGATGCGGTAGCCTGGGCGAATGACTCAGATTACGGCTTGGCTTCTTCTATCTGGACTCGTGATGTCAGTAAAGCCATGGCAACGGCAGCAAGGCTTCAATATGGCTGCACCTGGATAAACACCCATTTTATGTTGACCAATGAAATGCCCCATGGCGGCATGAAACGCTCGGGTTATGGCAAAGATATGTCGATGTATGCATTGGATGATTACACCGCCATACGGCATGTGATGATTGCACATTAAGTTAACCCTTTTTGCGAAACCCATTGATAACCTCCTCCCCTCGGATCCTATTCGGTCAATGGTCTTTTTTCTTGGGGTATGTTGACCTTTGGAGCGAGGCACAAGTGCCTCGCTCACAGTGAACAAAAACAACATGCCTACAACTGTTCCAACACAGCAATTGTGTTTTTTCGTCACAAAGTAGCATTGTGCATAAACACTTAACTGCTTAGTTTTAAATCTGTTGCCACCGGAATCAAGAGGTTAACCGTCATGGTTAGAATGTTCTCCGCTGCGTTAATACGTAGTCTGTTCTCCGCCACCGTCCTGATAGCAACATCTTTCTCAGCGCTCGCGAACGAATTCCCAGTGGTTAAAGTCGGGGTTCTAAAGTTCGGTACCATTAACTGGGAAATGGACGTTATTAAACGCCACAAACTGGACGAGAAAGCTGGCTTTGTTTTAGATATTACGCCGCTGGCTTCGAAAAACGCGTCTTCCGTGGCCTTACAAGGTGACGCCGTCGATGTCATATTCTCCGACTGGGTTTGGGTCAGTAGACAACGAGCGGCAGGCAAAACCTATACGCTTTCTCCGACATCTGCCACCGCAGGTGGCGTGTATGCCGCTTCGAATTTAACCCTTTCTTCTCCCTGTGATATCAGCGGAGAAACACTCGGGATAGCGGGTGGTTCTGTCGACAAAACCTGGCTTCTTTACCAAGCCTATTGCGAAGCCAAAGAAGACAAAGCCATCAGCGAACTGACTGAACAACAGTTTGTCGCGCCCCCGCTGTTAAACAAACTTCTGATGCAAAACAAAGTCCCAGTCGGTATCAACTTCTGGCATTACGGCGCAAGGCTCAAAGCGGCTGGATTCCAGCCCGTTATTAGCCTTGATGAAATCGTTGAAGGCTTAGGGATCAACACTCAAGTGCCTATGCTTGGCTGGGTGTTCGATGAAAAGTGGGCGAATGCGAACCCATCTCTTGTTTCAGCGTTTTTGAAAACATCCGCAGAAGCGAGAGCATTGCTACGCGCTTCGGATCAAGAATGGGATGTTATACGACCGCTCACTAAAGCGGAGAATGACGACGTTTTCAATGCGTTGAAAGCTGCTTATCGCAGAGGGTTCTCAGGGACTTTCGGCGACGAGCAGCTGAGAGCGGCAGCTCAGATCTTCGATATTCTCGCTAAAGAGGGTGGGCCAAAACTCGTGGGTGAATCAACCTCACTGAGTGACGGCACCTTTTGGCTACAACCATAGCCAAATATCAAAGAGGATTTGCTGACGAGTGCGCTTACCAGGCTACCAACGCTATCTCCTTCCGATTCTACTGCTGGTGTTCTGGCAGTGGTCAGCGGCGCTGGTTAACAGCGCCGAATACCCAACGCCTGTTCAGGTCTACAACGCGTTTGTTTTTGAGCTACTCAATGAGCAGATGCTTTCTCATCTTGGCATCACGCTTTGGCGCGTATTTCTGAGTTTCATTATTTCCATGGTGCTCGGGGTGATATTTGGCATCATGATGGGTCGCTTTCCAAGGCTCAATGAGCTATCAGATCCCTTATTGATTCTTGCCCTCAATATCCCTGCTCTTGTGACAATCTTGCTTTGCTACCTGAGCATTGGTCTGGTGGAAACCGCGGCCGTTACTGCCGTAGCGCTGAACAAGATCCCCACCGTTGTTGCGATGATCCGCGAAGGGGCGCGGGTGATTGATAATGATTTGATGGATGTTGCCAAGGTCTTCCGCCTTCCCCCAACTAAGCGCTTTCTTAACGTCTTCCTACCCCAGCTTTATCCATACATCATGGCTTCCGCACGTACCGGACTTTCACTGATCTGGAAAATCGTGCTAGTTGTAGAGCTGTTAGGTCGCAGCAATGGTGTTGGATTCAAGCTTCACACCATGTTCCAGTTTTTCGATATTGCCGGGATTCTTGCCTATACCTTTGCGTTTGTAACCGTGATATTCCTGCTCGAAGCATTGATTTTCCGCCCGCTCGACAAAGTCGTCTCAAGGGGGCGGGCATGATATCCATTACGCTCAATATCGAAGAAAAAAACTATGGTTCTGAAACGCCAGTGCTGGGCTCACTGCGTGGTCAAATAAAACCTGGGAAAATCACCGCGATTGTTGGCCCTTCAGGTTGTGGTAAATCCACCTTACTCAACATGATTGCAGGGTTGGAAAGCTCACAGAAAGGAGAGATCGGCTTTTCTAATGTATCCGAAGAAAAACCGAGGGTGGGTTACATTTTCCAATCGCCGAGGTTGATGCCTTGGCTCACTGCCAAGGAAAACCTTGAACTGATAGCTGGGAAGAACAATCCCGCCATTCAGGAAACTCTCAGTGCCATGGGTATTCTTGATAAGTTGGATAGCTATCCTGCTCAGCTTTCAGGTGGCATGCAGCGTCGAGTCAGTATTGCCAGAGCATTCGTTTATCACCCAGAACTACTGCTGCTAGACGAGCCTTTTACCTCGCTTGACGCCCCGACAGCCGATCAACTTAGGCTACAACTTATTGCGCTGTGGCAGCGCCAACAATCGACTATGGTGTTTGTCACCCACGACCTTCGTGAAGCGATTTCGCTGGCAGATGAAATCTGGTTTTTGAGCAGACCTCCGACGACAGTCATTCATAGAATGGAAATCGACCAGCCCAGTGAACGCTGGCTTGGCCGAGACGACGGCAGAAAACGCATTGATGATATTGTTGCAAACATGTTCTCAATGCATCCCCACATACTTACAGGAGTGCTGGACGCTGGGGCATAAAAAAGCGGGCATCAACTGCATACCCGCTCATACCTTCGCAAAATGGTGTTGCTCATTTTTTGGCGAGTACTGGCCGACAAGTACTCTGTTCACTGGGGATCATTCCCAGCATCACATTTCCCGCAGGGGGCTCATTGTAGCCAACTGGCTCTGAGACGGCCGGATAGGTGAGTTCTAACTTCTCTGGCACATGCTGACTGTCAGGGTTTTTAATGCCTTTCGAGGTGTGATAGTCGTCCGTAAATACACCGTATTCACCGGGCTGCATCTTATAGGTCACGGTTTCTGTCCCAAATCCTGCATTGGCCAGATATTTGTTCGGGTCGTTCCATGAACGCCCATCAAGATTGGTGTAAAACTTGATGTCGAGAAGCACAGCATCACAGAGCGGCGTCACTTCCTCATATTGCGTGGGCCAACCCGCACCACCAGCCGTATCAGGGTAACGTCCCCAATCTCCACCTTTAAGGGGACATGCCCCACCCCCACCAAATACAGCCCGGTTAGGATGGTGAACACCATAGATTGGCAAACCAATGGCTTCTCCTTCACTCCCGCCAAGCAAGTTAAACCTTGGCGCCATGGTCACTTCAGTTTTTAGCTTGCCTGCATCAGTTAAAGACGCGTAATACGCACCATCAGGCCTGACGTACTGGTGATCTGCGTTATTGAGGTTATCGTAAACGGCCGTCAAAAAAAGGTAAGGCTTGTTGAAGAAAGTACGCTCAACCAGGTAGTACTCCACATGAGTTTTAGAGGTATCAATCGCTTTCCACTCAACAAAAGACGTATCTTTTCCTTCCTGCCCAACATTCACCCAGGACTTAGCATCGGGAAAATGATCGAGCCTGAGCACGTTGAGGTAGTTTTCCTTTACATCAAGCCCCGCTCTTTTACCGAGAGGTCCTATTTGGTTAGCTGCTTCCTGACTAAAGGCAAAATCCATTGCTTTCTTGGCATAGGGGAAGTCGTTACCAGACATGGTGCAATACCAGTTTGATAGGTCGATTGGCTCATGGTTGGCGTATTTGCCCTTGAAGATGGGGTGAGTAATGGGAACATCGATGTAATTGAGATTACCGCTTTCGCTCAGTTTTTCATCAGGATATTTGTACCCAGACCAGCTTTCATCCTCCAAATAATAGCCGTATTCATTGCCTATTTTCTTAACGGCTTCTTCCGCATATAAATCACCTCCGGGCTGAATCCCCTCGGCGTTGCGCCGCCGGTACAGCCTGACGTTCCCATTTTCCTGTACACGCCAAAGACCATGTTTGCCCTCACCAATCATGGTAAATACCTGTTCGGCAATATTCACAAACCGATAGGTCGAATTGGTGTTCATGTATCCCATGTATACGGGAAGATGGGGGATCTGAGAATGTGTTCGGTTTGGACGCCCTATGCCAAGTAAAACTTTGACGTCATTATCCGCCTTAATATTTTGATCACTGGTGTAAAAAAACGGGTCGTTATGGGTCAGATCTGTTAAGTTCTCAACTGCCAGTGCTGCGGCTCCGTAAGAAAGGTATGCGACGGCAGCAAAGGTTGATTTTGCTAGGGATAACTTCATGTCCTTCTCTCCCTAAAGTCCTATTTCTAGTGATAGTTACCATCGTCTCTAGAACAACTTCCTTTGTCCGCAGGCATAAGCCAGTCCTGAATCATCCGTCGAGAAAGTGATTGTTGAGCCTTTCGGGAAGAACAATACGTCACCGACTTCTCCTTTAACCTTCTGGTTACCATCAGAAAAATAAATGTGTCCATCCAGAATCACTTTGCTGTCGTCATAGTCGTAGGTGTAAACAAGAGGGTTACCCTTTTCAATTTTGAAGATACCGCAGGCAATAGGCGCGTTGGGATCAGCGGAGCCAACAATATCTTCAAAATAGGCGTTCACGCCGGGCTCATTCATTGACGCTATTTGCATTGAGGGCACATCTTTGAATATTTGAAGGCTCTTGCTATCAGACGGGACTTTTACTCCATGAGCTTGAACATTTGCAGCGACAGCAGTCAGACATAACGTCATGATTACTCTTGTTTTCATAATATTCTCCAGTATTAAACATGCACTTTAATATGCTTTTTATCTCATAATTTACTGCCATTTAAACCGTACAATAACCTATATAATCAAAAAAATTACTCGTCAAGTAATAAATTACTCAATAAGAAATTACCCTTTAATTTCCGATACTTCATGCTAGTATTTCATTCTCCTAATCTTCTAAATGCCGCTTGAGGACGAATATGAAAAAAGACAACTTCGGCGAGCGTTTAAAATCCTTGCTTAAACAACAAAATAAAACTCAGGCTGAAGTTGCAGCGGCTATCGGAACCTCTATTCCTTCAGTGAACCGTTGGACCAAGGGCGGACAAATTGAATATGGCAATCTAAGAAGCCTTGCTGACCATCTGAAAGTCAATTGGATATGGTTGCGATATGGTGATGAAGCCGTAGAAAGCGTCCAGCAAATCTCGCACAACGAATCCAATGCCAAAGACATGCGTAGAGAGTATCTGAACCAGATCATGGAAAGTGAAGCGCGCATGAGGCAAGCCCATGAAATGGCAGATATTATTACTTGGGAATGGAATGTTCTGACAGGTTCAGTCGAGTGCTCTTCCAATGCTGCTGATTTTTTTGGTGTCGAGGATAAAAACCTTCCCAATTGTATGCTCCCTTATGCTGACATGGCCCTTGAAGAGCTCTTACATGTGTTTGGTGCAGATGAACCACACTCCTGGGATTTCTCTTCAGTCACATCAAAAGGCATACTTAAATGGTTCAATTCAAAAGCAAAGCTATACTTCGATGCTTCAAACAGGCCGACAAAAGTCATTGGTATATGCTCTGAAATCACGGAAAGGAAAGAGGTAGAAAAAGCACTTGAGAAGAAAGAACTATTGCTGAGACGTATTCTGGAATCTATCCCGGTAGGGTTTTGGGGAACAGATGAAAAAGGCGTCATTAATCTCATCAACCCAGAAGCCGAACGCATTTGGGGAGGCTCCACCTTTGCCAAACTAGAGCACTACCAGACGACACAAAGTTGGAGTACCGAAGACGGCCATTTACTCAAAGCTTCTGAACGTCCACTTTCAATGGCAATTGAGAATAAGCAGGCCATAGACCCTAAAGTCATCACCATTAAATCTCTCGATGGCAACTTCAAAAAAATCATTTCTTATGCCGCACCCATTTATAACAGCGATAACGATTTTCTCGGCGCATTCGAAATAAATCAGGATGTCACGAAGATAGATATCGAGGAGCGAAAACATCTAGAAGACGACATCTACACCCGTTTATTTTTGAGTGAAAATAAATATGGCATCTTGTTAATTAAGAATAAAAAAATCATTAGAGCCAATCAGTTTGCAATAGTACATTCTGAAGAGAAGCTTTCCAATATCAGGCACCTTAACACCCTTTTTTCTGAAGAAACGACCAGCGAAATTATGGCTTGCATCTCCAGTAACGAAACGCCGAAATTTAATATTACCGGTTCGGAAAAGTCGGGGGAAAAGCAGTTCTCTATCTATTTGTCATCCTTACACCATGAAGCGGACCGATACACAACTGTTGTGTTCTTTGAAACGGGCTTAGTCGCCCGCGAATAAAGACCAGTTATGGTATGATCGCTTTTACACTCACATCTTGCGATAATGCCACTCTTAACTTATTGCCCGGTGGAAATCAAAATGGCAAAGACGCTGACTCAGGAACGCATTGCTGAAATCCTGAAATTCGACGTAGACCAACGTTACAAATATCTAGTGAAGGAAGTGGTGGAAAACCGCGAAATCTGGATCCTGACCGATGAGCATGGTTGTGTGATGCTCAACACCGAAGACGAAGATTGTGTGCCAGTATGGCCGAATGAAGAATTCGCACAAGAATGGGCAACCGGCGAGTGGGAACATTGTAAACCAGAGCCAATCGGCTTGAACAAATGGCACAGCCGCTGGACTAACGGTCTTCTGGACGATGAGCTTTCTATCGTGGCTTTCCCAAATACCGATCTGGAAGGTGTAGTACTGTTCCCAGATGAGTTTGATTTCGACCTGACCAACCAGGCGAAAAAGCAAAAGCGTTAATTAAATACCAACATTAAAAAGAGCGGGCAATGCCCGCTCTTTTAGTTAAACCTCTATTTTTGCAGATCTGCAAATTTATCAGCTCAACTTCACTGGCTTCACATGGGTGTGATCCGCCAACACATTGATGGCTGAAGCTTTAAACAAAGGATTTTCATCCAGTTCTTCAAACAGCCATTTGCAGCTGAATACCATTTTGATGGCATGCACTTCCGGCACTTTACGGATTCCACTGGCAATGTCTGCCCAGTCGATGGCATTCACGTATGCCAGCGCATCTTCATCCAACGTCGGCAGGGTTTTAGGATAACCTTTCTCGATGTAAAGACCTGTTAACCATATCCAGTAACGTTGCCATAATTCAGCCAACAAAGGACGATAACCATTCCCCTCTGCCAGCACACGCTTAGTGATGTCTGCCAAAGCCTGAAAACTCGTGACGGCATGAAGCGTGGTCAACGCAGGTTCATACAGGTACAAACCAATCGCCCGGTCACCAATTTCACGCATCTTCAGCTCGATGTTTTCTTCCGTAATAAAGAACTCATCTGCTACCGAAATATCATGAAGTACGGTGTCTGAGCAGAGCATTTCGCAGATTTGCAAGCTACCACCGAAACGGGTGATTTCAGGTTTGGCAGCATGCACTTTCAGCCATTGATCTTCTGCAGTAATAGACTGTGCAGACATATCAATGCGTGGGGGCAACATGCGCTTGTACATATCTTCAAAGCGGATCGCCCAGTACGCTAAGGCATCGGCAATCAGCCCTTTGTCGCCATGCATAATGGCAAAGCTCAGGCGGATCACCGGGTGAAACAGACCCATCGGCAGCGCGTATTGCAGCTTTTCAAGTACGCCCATCAGATACGCCGTTTGGTCATTCGCTGCTTCCTGCCCTTCGAAGAAAAGACGTTGGAAGTCTGCAAGGTATTCCGCTTTTCCCAGGTATTCCGTCCAATTCTCTTCGGTCACGACACCGGTATCGCGCAGGTGAAGGTCTTCTTCAATACGTGCACGGTAACGTGGCCAGCTGCTGCGGAATGCTTTGATTTCATTATCAGTCGCGCCTAATCCCTGCAGCGACATAATCGTCATTGGGTAATGGTTCGACATACCACCTTTGGTGACGCCACCAAGGTTCGGGTGGAATGCGCTGTCGCGCTGCATTTCGTCATTGACCAACGCAGACATTTCTGTTGCCGCGTTGAAGCGTCTTTCTTTGTTTTTGATTGAGAACAACATAATGGATCCTCCTTGCGTTGATTGCTGTTGGTTTAATCAAGAAAGCTCACGCATGGCGCAACGGGCACGATACCGTGCGGATTTCTAAGTGGGCTTTTCGAGTTATAGCCTCGGCGATAAATATCCAAATCTATGGTGTCTTTTACGCCAGGCTGCTGTACCAGTGTTTTCAAATACGCTGAGATATTCGGGTAATCCCGCAGCGCTTTTAAATTGCACTTGAAGGCGGTGAAGTAACCCACATCAAACCGCACTAATGTCGGTAGCAATCGCCAGTCTGCTTCGGTGATGGCATCACCCAGCAAGAACGCTTGTTTGCCAAGGCGCGCTTCAATCTCTTCAAGTGATGCAAACAACGCAGTGACTGCCTCGTCATACGCATCCTGCGTTCTGGCAAATCCGGATTTGTACACGCCATTGTTGACCGTGTTGAAAATCCAGTCGTTGGTTTCATCAATCTCTTTAGCCAACGCTTCCGGATAGAAGTCCTGCGTATCACCGGTAATCTCGTTAAACGCACTGTTAAACATGCGGATAATTTCCGACGATTCATTGCTCACAATGGTTTGGGTCTTTTTATCCCAAAGCACAGGCACCGTGACTCTGCCGGTAAAATCGGGATTCGACTTCACATAGAGCTGGTGCATGGCTTCAAGCCCGAGCAGATTGTCGGTAAAGCGTTCCTCGGTGTTATCGAACACCCATCCTTGCTCCGTGCGAAGTGGTGCCACCAGAGACAAACCCACCACGTTTTCCAGTCCTTTGACTTTTCGATAAATCAGAGTGCGATGCGCCCAAGGGCAGTTCAGTGCTGCAAACAGGTGATAACGACCTGCTTCGGCTTTAAAACCAGCTTCACCACTTGGCCCTGCTTCTCCCGTTGCGGTGACCCAATTACGGAACTTGGCGACGCCGCGAACGAAACGCCCGTTTGCTTCTGAATACTGTTTCTCTTCCCACTCACGCAGTTGGTCATCGGTGAGCCAACGGCCTTCAATTAACTTGCCCATCTCTAACCTCCATACTGCGCAGCGCCGACGTTTTCACGTCCGTGCGGTGCATCGAAATCCAACGCCGGGCCAATCGGCACAATGCGGGTTGGGTTGACCGTTTCATGGCTGGCGTAATAGTGCGCCTTGATATGATCGATATTTACTGTCTCTGCGACACCCCCGAACTGGTAGAGCTCACGAAGGTAGCCTGACAGGTTTGGGTATTCACTGATCCGGCGACGGCTGCACTTGAAGTGTCCGACATAAACAGCATCGAATCGGATAAGTGTGGTGAACAAACGCCAGTCTGCTTCAGTAAGCTGCCCGCCCACGAGGTAGCGATTGGTCGCCAGATGCGCTTCCAGTTTGTCCAGCGCACTGAATACGTCTTCCACTGCTTCATCGTAAGCCTCCTGCGTGGTCGCAAACCCAGCGCGATACACACCGTTATTAATGTTCGGGTAGACAAAATCGTTCATTTCATCGATGGCTTCCCGCAATGCTTCTGGGTAGTAATCACCCGGAAGCGCGCCAACTTCATCAAACGCACTGTTGAGCATACGAATGATTTCTGAAGACTCATTGCTCACAATGGTTCCTGTCTTCTTATCCCAAAGCACTGGCACCGTGACACGGCCGGTGTAATCCGGTAGCGCGCTCGTATACACCTGATGCAAATAGGTCGCGCCATTAATCGTGTCCTCGACCACATCATCGCCCGGCAGAAAGGTCCATCCGTCATCGCCCATGAAGCCATTGACCACCGCAATGGAAATCATCGCTTCCAGCCCTTTCAGCTTTCTAAAAATCAGGGTGCGATGCGCCCATGGGCACGCCAATGAAACATAAAGGTGATAACGACCCGGCTCTGCTTTAAATCCGCCTTCGCCTGTTGGCCCCGCCGAACCCTCTTTCGTGATCCAGTTTCGAAAGCTCGGCGCTTTTCGGGTAAAGCGTCCGTTTGTTTTGCTGGTGTCATACCAATCGGTGCGCCAAACACCGTCTACCAATAAGCCCATTGCCGTGCCTCCAAGCTGTGTAATTTGCTGATGGGCTAACAATAGGTGTTATTGCACTGAGGAAGAACAGAAGATAAATGAAATGATTGTTCTCTAAACGAGAACAAAAAGGCGTATTCAGCCCACCGAAGCAGGCTGAAACAAGAAAGATAGGGAACGAGGGTTAGCGCTTTTCCAGAAGCACCATGACTTCGGCATGTTCTGTGTGTGGGAACATATCAAACCATTGCAGACGTTTGACGGTGTAGTTCTGCCAACCATCAACATCGGCTT
The DNA here is from genome assembly GCF_947387585.1 of Grimontia sp. SpTr1. Taxonomy (NCBI): domain Bacteria; kingdom Pseudomonadati; phylum Pseudomonadota; class Gammaproteobacteria; order Vibrionales; family Vibrionaceae; genus Grimontia; species Grimontia sp. SpTr1. Next base: position 20,380 of record NZ_CANDOD010000025.1, on the reverse strand, counting down.
TCAGTGTTTCTGGATTACAGCTGGAATAGATAATGTGGTTGGGTGCCAACTCACCAAGTTGTGCCACCAACTCTTTACCCAAGCCACGGCGGGGTGGATTGACCAGCACCAGATCAGGTGCACTGTCTTGCAGCAGCGAGAATTTCGCCGAATCAAGCGCATCAAAGCTGAGGTTGGTAATTCCCATTTCTGCCGCAGAACGCTTCGCGCTCGCAATGGCTTCCAGCTCGATTTCAATACCGGTTACAGACTCGGTCACCGACGCGCAATGCAAAGCAAAACCACCAACGCCGCAAAACAAATCCCACATGTGTTTTGGCTTAAGTTCTCTTACCCACTCACGCGCTGTCGCATAGAGTTTGGCGGCGACTTCAGGATTGGTCTGGAAAAAGCTTTTCGGACGCACTACCAGCGGTACGTCGTTGAATTGCTCGATAAGGTGTTCATCTTCTGTTAGGAAGATTTCCTCATCGCCTTCAAGGCGCGCCATGTGCACGGGCTGCAGGTTTACAGACACGACACGGATTTTCGGAAACGCCTCACGAAGCCTCGCTAAGTTCGCTTCCACGCGCGGCATAGCATCGCGGCTGCGCATCACAAATCGCAGCATGAACTCGCCGGAATGTGCAGCGCGAGTCAGCAGAATGTATTTCAGCTCGCCTTTCTTTTTTGTTTTGTTATAAGGCGGAATACCGGAGGTGCGAATCCAATCCTGTAGGTAATCCAGTAGTGCGGTCATGTCTTCGGTGTAGAGTGGGCAATGGGTCAGGCTGACCAGTTCAGGGTTATCTCCCAACTTTACGTCTGCACCCAACACAGGTTGATGCGCTGCACCCAGCACCACCATCTTGGCTTTGTTGCGGCAGCCCGTTTCTTTGCTCAATACCGGCGATAACCACTGCTCTGGCAAGCGGTTCTCAAACAGGGATTTCAGCGCGTTGTCTTTGTCAGCGACTTGCTGGGTGTAAGGGACGCCCCTCAATTCGCATGAACGGCACTTGTGCTGATCGAAGAATTTGCAATGCATAACGCTCTACCGCAGAAAAAGAAGGGAGAGTCTAAGCATCCTGACGAAAATGACCATTCACGTTATTACTCGTTAAAATCGAATATATTGATGGTAGAAACCAGACGCATTGAAGCCCGGTTCAAGCATGGGAAAAATGCCTTTTTTCTTGAGTTTATCCCTGCGCTTCAGGAATACTGGTCGCACAAAAATCCGCTGATAAATGAGCACACTACTGATGAAAATAGATCTAACCCGACTGATCACAGAAAGCCGTAACACTGCAAGCGCAGAAATCGACAAACTTTCCACGCTGGAAATGCTCGAAGTGATCAATCAGGAAGATCAGAAGGTGGCGCTCGCAGTGAAAGATCAACTCCCACAAATCGCCAAGACGGTAGACGCCATCACTAAAGCCTTTGCGGAGGGTGGCCGACTGATTTATATGGGTGCAGGCACATCAGGTCGTTTGGGTATTTTAGACGCCAGCGAGTGTCCACCAACCTACGGCACCAAGCCTGAACTTGTGGTGGGGTTAATTGCTGGCGGTCATCAAGCCATTTTAAAAGCGGTTGAGAATGCCGAGGACAATGTCGAACTCGGCAAGCAGGATCTGGTGGATTTGAGCCTGACCGCTAAAGACGTGGTGGTGGGGATTGCCGCCAGCGGCCGCACACCTTATGTACTGGGTGGGATGCACTACGCCAAATCTGTCGGCGCAACCGTAGCCGCAATTGTTTGTAACCCTGTCTGCGCAATGGCAGATGAGGCAGACATCGCCATCATTCCTGTGGTGGGGCCTGAGATTGTGACGGGTTCTTCAAGAATGAAAGCAGGAACAGCGCAAAAGCTGGTGCTGAACATGCTGACAACAGGCGCGATGATCCGAAGCGGCAAAGTGTACGGCAACCTGATGGTGGATGTTGAAGCCACCAACGCAAAATTAGTTCAGCGTCAGGTCAACATCGTCGTAGAAGCCACTGGTGTCGGTGCTGATGAGGCTGAAGTAGCACTTCAAGCTTGCGGGCGTCATTGTAAAACTGCGATCTTAATGATTCTGGCTGGCATTGATGCCAAAGAAGCAACAGCACGGCTCGAGAAGCACAACGGCTTTATTCGTCAAGCGCTTAAGACATAAGCCAGATAACCGTCAACAGCATTTTTATGCTGCTCTATACCCAAGTTAACGATGATGTGTCTTCGCTGCTTCGGTACCAAGGAGCCGCCTCTCTCCAAAAATGCCTTCAAAGACACACAGTGCATAAGTCTCAAAATGCATACACAAATAAACCCAAAATGCCTGATAATTTAGGCATTGAAGGGTATTTGACACTCTTCTTTGTAAACTATCAAACTGAATTCTCTGGCTAGGAGGGAAAATGGATTTAGATTACATTAAAGCGGTTGATGTTTTGGGCCAATTACGGGTAGGAAACTCAATCAGTGAAGCACTCAGGGACGAGGCCGGTGAGGTAGCTAGAGCAGTCTTCGATAAGCACAAAGATAAGTGCGATATCGACGCTATCTTTTCACTGCTAGATCATTCCATGGTCAGCGCGCAATTACGAAACAGTTGGACCGATGCCATCTGTGATGTATGGCTAGAGCAAAGATAAGCGGCTGATCTTACGCCCAAACAACCTGAAGATGTAGGATTCCGCCAGTTTGGCTGGCGTTGTGATCGCGGCGTTCTTTTGTAGTTGTGGTTTCACATCCATCAAAAAGGAACAATAAAGAGCACGGCGTCAGTCATTTCGTTTATGCTTCATTAACTTTCGCACAAAGATAGTGCAAACATGCCCCGTTTAAGCGCATCAAACATCCCTTCTCTTGAATATCCCCGCTTCCAATATCAATAGACATCTTGAGTGGTGCATGATTTTCTATATAAATATCATTGATTTAATCCATATTTGCACACTTGTGGCGCTTTCGTGCACTTATTTAGATCATTCAGGCACGCTTTGTGCTATCCCCATCCACAGGAAATTCAATCTCAAGGAAGTAGAGGAATTACAACGTGGAAAATATTAGTAGCGCGATTCAAACGCTGTCAGAAAGCGCGAACACGCTCTTTATTCTGATCGGTGCCATCATGGTTTTGGCAATGCACGCAGGCTTTGCCTTTTTGGAAGTGGGTACCGTCCGTCATCGCAATCAGGTTAATGCCCTGGTGAAAATCATGTCCGACTTCGGCTTCTCAGCCCTCGCCTATTTCTTCATTGGTTACTGGGTTGCCTATGACGTCAACTTCTTCAGCAGTGCCAGCGTTCTCTCAGAAGGGAATGGTTACGAGTTGGTGAAGTTCTTCTTCTTGATGACTTTCGCAGCGGCGATTCCAGCCATCATTTCCGGCGGTGTCGCAGAGCGCGCTAAGTTCTATCCTATGTTGATCGCAGCAGCAGCCATCGTCGCTTTTGTTTATCCATTTTTCGAAGGGCTGATCTGGAACGGCAACTTTGGTTTTCAGGATTGGTTAGAAACCACCTTTGGCGCCCCTTTCCATGATTTCGCTGGTTCAGTCGTGGTTCACGCCGTTGGCGGATGGATTGCACTGGCTGCCATTATGATTCTTGGCGTGCGTAAAGGCCGTTACCGTGGCGGTAAGCTAATAGCGTTTGCCCCTTCAAACATCCCATTTCTTGCGCTGGGCGCGTGGATCCTGACTGTTGGCTGGTTCGGTTTTAACGTGATGTCAGCACAAACCATGGACGGTATCAGCGGTCTGGTCGCAGTGAACACCTTAATGGCCATGGTGGGTGGTATCGTCACTTCCCTTATTGCAGGTAAAAATGACCCAGGCTTCCTGCACAACGGTCCATTGGCTGGCCTTGTGGCCGTTTGTGCCGGTTCTGATTTGATGCACCCAATCGGCGCACTGATTACTGGCGGTGTGGCTGGTGTGTTGTTCGTTTGGCTGTTCACCCTTATCCAAAACCGTTTCAAAATTGATGACGTGCTGGGTGTATGGCCACTTCACGGCGTTTGTGGTGTTTGGGGCGGTATCGCGGCAGGCATTTTCGGTTCAGAAGCATTGGGCGGCTTAGGTGGCGTTAGCCTGATGGCTCAGATCATCGGTACCGTTGCTGGTGTGGTTGTGGCATTTGTTGGTGGCTGGATTGTTTATACTCTGGTTGAAAAAGCGGCTGGTATTCGCCTGAGCGAAGAAGACGAATATAACGGTGCTGACTTGGCTATCCACAAAATTGGCGCAACGTCCGAAGACTAATTGTTTTATTCATTTTCCCAAAGCCCTGCTAATCTGCAGGGCTTTCATGAAAATGTAATAATTACAAGATTCCGTTTGGTAACAAAGCTCATCAAACCTTCCTCAAAGTTTCACTTCTTTTCCCATTCTTTTCATCCGGCATAATTAAAACAAAGATCCGGAGATGCAATTACGCGCATAGATCATCAATAATTCGTCTCACATTAAAAACACCCATAATATTAATTTGACAAAAATAGTTGACGAAACTTTAGATATGCGCCAACTATTAATACAACAATTATTAACAAATAGACATCTGTCTTTTGGTTATACACTTGGCACATTGGTATTAGTGGAATATTTCCCGAAAGGGGAGGGAATATGGACTTAGAATACATGCAAGCAGTAGACGTATTGGGACAGCTGCGCGTGGGTGACTCTATCAGCGATGCACTAAGAAGTGAGGCGCAATGCGTAACCCGTGAAATCTTTGATAAATATCGGGACCGCTGCGACGTCGAATCGATTGAAGGGCTACTGTTTGATAATGAAGTGAGTACCCAATTAAGAAACACATGGACAGATGCAATATGCGATGTGTGGCTCAATTAAGTCCATTTACTGTTATCTCTATCATGTCTTAGAGCAAGCAAGTATGCTCGAAGGCTGAACTAGAAATAGTGCAGAGCCTCACTGCTAACGCATAAAAAGTGGAGCCCTTAGTGGGCTCTATTTATTTTTCTTCACTCTAAGAAATGCTTCAATCTGTGCTGGATTCTGATCGGCTTTTCAGCTTTCTAAACCTTACTCCCAGAAAACTTCCAGTCTCTTTTCACTCTATTCCTATATCCAGAACTGGAGATGTAGCCATCCACTTATCCAAAACAGTTTTTAGCTTCAATTAAAATAGAATGAAAAATACCTAAACAATCCATGGCCCCTTCTTTGACCTTTCTTCCCAAACGCTGTCCGAACCCAATTATACATGGCTAACTTTACCGACTTCAGTGGTAATATATCCACATTAGTCATTTTCTATTCCCTAACATTATGCAAACCATCATTGACTGGATTCAAGAAGACGCCTTACGCATGCAGGCGATCAAGGTGGTTCACTCTCTCAAATTACCCAAAGGTTATCTCGCCGCGGGCTTTGTCCGTAATCTGGTTTGGGATCGCCTGCACCACAAAGAAAACGACACCCCGCTCAATGATGTGGATGTGATTTATTTCAATGAAAATGAAACTGATGAGCGTGCCTACCTGTCGTACGAAGCGAAGTTAAATGCATTGATGCCAACACTTAACTGGCAGGTTCGCAATCAAGCTAGAATGCACACGAGAAATGGTGACCAGCCTTATCAGGATATCTTGGACGCCATGAGTTTTTGGCCAGAGCAGGAAACTGCCGTGGCTGTCCGGCTCACTGACGATGGCGTACTAGAGTGTGTTTCCTCTTTCGGATTTGAGTCTCTTTTCGCGTTAAAAATCACGCCTAATCCCAAGCGCGATATCACCCTCTTCCACCAGCGCATTCATTCTAAAAATTGGCTCTCATATTGGCCAAAATTAACCGTTGAAAAAAGTTTCGAATAACCTGCATCCAATCCGCCTTTCCCACCGTCTCCTTCTCTGACAGCGCTGTCTCATGATGTCAAAAACAATGAGAAGGAAATCCCATGTACAAACACATGCTTGTCGGCACTTTGTTGGTGCTTCCAGCGCTGGCTATTGCCGCAGACAACACTGTCAACACCGCTGCAGGTGAGATTTTTGTCGACCCGAACGGGCACTCGCTCTACACCTTCAGCAAAGACAAAAAGGACAGATCCATCTGTAATGGCGGCTGCGCAGCAAAATGGCCCCCCCTTCCAGTCAATCCAGCGACAGAAATGTTGTATGGCAGTCAATCTGGATTCAGCGTTATTCGTCGCGACGATGGCAGTGAACAATGGGCTTATCAGGGCGCACCGCTTTACCGCTGGTTTAAAGACATGAAGGCAGGCGATATCGAAGGAGCAGGTATCAAAGGTGTTTGGCCTTTAGCGCGTGCCGATGATGTGACAGTCCGACTATATAACGATGATAACCGCCGCTATCTGGTGGATGACAACAATTTTACCCTCTATACCTTTGATAACGATGAAAAGGGTATCTCCAACTGCTATGGCGACTGCGCCGCTTATTGGCCACCCGCTTTGGTGGACACGCAGAACTTGGCATCACTGACATTGTCCGGTGATTTTGGGGTAACAGAGCGCAAGGATGGGAACGTTCAGTGGACATACAAAGGTATGCCGCTTTACCGATGGATTAAAGATACCGCGCCGGGTCAAACGACAGGAGACGGCGTGAAGGACATCTGGCACATGGTGCCGCTATGAGGTGATATTTGAGTCTCGATACCAAGGAAGTCGGTGAGCTACTCTCCCGCATTGCCCTGAAAGATCGGAGCGCTTTTGAAGCGCTCTATTCGCTTACTGGTTCACGTCTTTATCATTTGCTGGTATCCATCGTCAAAGACGAAGGATTGGCTGCAGACTTACTGCAGGAGGGGTTTCTGAAACTCTGGTTCAGACAGCATAGCTACCCTATTGAATACCCTTGGGCCTGGCTATGTCAGAGTATGCGTAACCTCGCCATTGATGAACTGAGAAAGGCACGCTACTCAAAGGAAGTATCGGTCTCTGACCCCATGTCAGAGGCCGACAAAGGTCTGGCAACGCTGGAAAACGGCGCACATCCCGAGCACCAGAAGCTAAGCTACTGCCTGCAGGCGCTCACACCAGAAAAGCGCAGTGTCATCGTCCTCGCCTATGAGCACGGCATGAGTCATGAAGAAATTGTCGAACATGTAAAATCTCCACTGGGAACAGTGAAATCCTGGATTCGACGCGGACTGATGGAGCTGAAGCGATGCCTAAATTAACCGTTGTGAAACGCTACAAATCCACGGAGTTAAGAGACAGGCTCGCCGCTGAATATGTCCTCGGCACGCTCACACCCAAAGTCCGGCGTCGTCTGGAATGTTTGATGAATCAGGACCCAAGTTGGTGGGAACACATTGAGCACTGGCAGCAGCATTTTGCCGGTATCACCCCTTCTATCGATGCACATTTAGATTGGGAGTTTACCCAACCGCCTGAGCGGGTTTGGCGCAATATCGACGCAGCTGTTAACCCCCAACGTGAAGTCGCCAGAACTGTAGCGAAAGCGCCTTGGTGGAAGGGGTTCATCATGCCTTTATCACTGGCCTTTTCGCTGGTGATGGGTGTGCTGATAAGTCCGAGCATCATGCCTCCAGAGGCTCCAAAGAAAGGGCCGATTATTGTTCAGCCTGCGAACTACTTTGCTTTGATGTCCTCTGAACAGGAACACAATCTGTTTGCCATTGTGGCGTATCGCGGATTAGGGGATGCGAAGTCGACACTGCGTCTGCAGCGGAACCTGCGCGAATCGGAGTTACCGCCGGAAACGGCCACTGTGTGGATGCGGGATAAAGAATCCGGTGAGGTTACCCGCATCGACACGCTGAGAAACATTAATGACACCCGCTTTATGTCGACTGCGGAATGGAAGCAATTGCAGAACAGTTCAGAGCTGATTGTCACCATTGGAGAGACGCCGGACAGCCAAGTGCTATACCGCGGCCGTTGCGTTGAACTGAGTAACTGGAACGCCATATAAAAGCGGGGCAGGGGGCGCGCTGTCGCCTCCTGCTCTTCATTTAAAATACAGTGATTAATCACATTTCTAAATGCGAATGCGGCATATTCTGAAGCTGATTTCTTCATTAGATTCAGGACAATATGGACGTATTACTGCTCGCTGGTTTAATTGTGATTAACGGCTTGTTTGCCATGTCGGAGATTGCGCTTGTCGCCGCCAAAACCAGCCGACTGAAACGCATGGCGGAAACCCGAAAAGCCGCCTCAGTCGCGCTTTCCCTCAAAGAAAACCCCAACACCTTTCTTTCCACCATCCAAATCGGCATCACTGTTATCGGGCTTTTGAGCGGTATTGTCGGTGAAGCTACACTCTCCAAACCTTTCGCAGCGTTTCTCGTTTCAGCTGGCATGCACATCGAAACGGCAGATTATCTCTCCACCGCTTGCGTGGTGCTTGGCATTACCTACTTTGCCATCGTTGTGGGTGAGCTGGTGCCAAAGCGTATCGCGCAGTCTCATGCTGAAACTATCGCCGTTCTGGTTGCTCGTCCCATCCGCTGGATTTCTATTATTACCCGGCCGTTTGTGGTGGCGCTGAGTGTCTCAACGCAAACATTGCTGAAAGGTCTTGGTGTGCGCGAAGACAGCGAAGAAGCAGTGACAGAAGATGATATTCAGGCCATCCTCAATGAAGGTTCTGAATCCGGTGCGATAGAGCCACGTGAACAAACCATGATCCGCAACATTCTGCACCTCAATGATCGACTGGTCAGCTCGCTGATGACACCACGCCGCGACATAGATTATCTCGACATCAACCAGCCTGTCGACCAAGTTCTGGCGCGCATCAGAAGCACCAAACACAGCGTTTTCCCAATCTGTCGTGGCAATCTGGATAACGTCATCGGCACGGTTTCTTCGAAACTTCTGCTGAACCATGTCGGCGACATCAACACCGCCGTTATTGCCAAATTGCTTAAACGCCCTATGTATGTCCCAGAGTCAATGAAAGGACTAACGCTGCTCGATCACATGCAGCGCCAAGGGGCAGAAATGGCGTTTATTGTTGATGAATACGGCGATATTCAAGGGCTGGTTACCCACTATGATTTGCTGGAGGCAATTGCCGGTGAGCTCTCGCTCTCTCCACAGGATTTGTGGGGGCAGGCTCTGGAAGAAGGTGGTTGGGTGATGGATGCGTTGATCCCTTTGAACGAGTTGAAAGACCGGCTTGGGGTTTCGAATTTGGAGGGCGAAGAAGCCGAAGGTTTCCAAACCCTAAATGGCATGTTGAGTTGGTTAGCGGAGCGGGTGCCTGGCGAGGGAGAGGTGCTAGTCCATCAAGGCTGGCGCTTTCAGGTCCTTAAGGTTAAGCACAATCGTGTCGCCAAGGTAAAGGTGACACAGGTGCGCGCAGAAACCGAAGCGGATATCTAACCAATAAAAAGCCCTCCAAACGTTGGAGGGCTTTTTCTATCGTAAGAAAACTGCTTAGTTGTATCCCGACACTTGCTTCGAGAAGTTATTCATCGCTTTCACGCCGTCAATCTGGTCAGTAAAGCCCAGCGGCAATTTGGTATTCGGAGAAAGCTTTTCTGGCGTCGAAAAATACGGAATCGCATTGCCGCCCATCACAGTGCGCTCCGCAGAGTAACCAACCGCGATATTGCCTGCCAAATCCGGCGTCAGTACGCCATGATTCAGTCCCATGTTATGTCCCAGTTCATGGCGCATGACATCGGTGCCACAGTTAAGCGAGCCCGACGCCACCATGTTGAAACGGCTGGATTTAACATACGCTAAGCCGCAACCACTTTCTGTACCCTCATAGTAAATCGCGTCCGCTTTCAGGGCATCACGTCGTTGCTGGGCAACTGGGTTTGAGCGTATTTCGCGCAGCACATCACCAAGTCTCAGCCAGGTATCCGGCGTCTGGAATTTCTCAAGAGAAACCATGCGGAAACGGAAATTCGCCCCTGAATTCAACAGCGCTTCATTGGTTTTCACGAAGCCTTCCACCAAACGAGCACGTGATTTGGTTTCGCCAATTTTCTGTACGTTTCGATGGCTGTAGTAAGCCAGTAAATCGATGGTGACGGTTTCGCGTTCCCAGTTTCCACTGCCATTGACGACAAAGGTTGCCCATTCGCCACGGTACAGTCTGTTTGGGCTCATACCCTGTCCTGATACCACAAACGACCAGGCGGCATCCGTTTTCACGTGAACACGGGTGCCTTCGCCACGATTTGGCAATTTCAAATCCCGAACCCAATTAGCATTGGAAAAGTAAACGTGCGTATCAGGCGCAGTGATATTGAGCTCGCCGTTTTTCACATCACGTGCATTCAGGCGTACTTCTGGGCTCTTATACAAGCTCCACAGATTACGGTCACCACGATAAACAAACACATACTCCTGACCATTTCTGAGCGTCAGAGGCGCACCCACATTGGTATGGGTATTCATAATGGTGGCATTCCAATCAGCGCGGGAGCGAATGGCCACTGTGTCCCCTTCCTTTCCTTGTCTGGGCAAGGAAATGTTGCCGATGTAGTTAGCATTGGCAAACTGCACCACTGTCATCGGTGAGTAGGGGGTTGGCACCACACCGTCTTTAATATCACGCGCATTGATAAAGCGCTCCGGTGCAGACTTAAAGAACCATTTTTTATACTGCTTGTTGTAGACCAACACGTATTTGTCTTTGGTTCGGATCGAAGCCGTACTCTTGGTTCCCAATTGCGCATCATCAATGCGTGATGTCCACGACGCGTTGGACGTGATCACTATGCCCTGAAGCTGATTAACGTTTTCAGGCAGTTTCACCGCCCGCGTCCAGTTACTGTTGTACATGTGATAACGAACAAAACGCTGTCCCGCATCGTTCTTGATGGTATCCCCCACCTTGTTTGGCGTCTGGAAATCCATGTCCATACCCCACGCTTTGGTGGCAGCATCATAGCGGAACGTCACCGAGTCATTGGTGTAGAGATAAACGGTTTCAAAATCCAGAGAGTCATGACTGATTGAAGAGGTATAACCCGCATTAGAAACCAGATTCACAATGGTTTTGTCCTGGGGCGCTGTGGGGAATTTTATCTCGCCCACCCAGTTTCCGTTGTAAGTCGTAAAAGTGATGTTGTTGTCGTTATTCGGCAATTGCCCATCGGGAAAATCCTTTGCCGTATAATTTCCTGCCAATGCCGTTGCAGAAAAAAGCGCCACGCCAAGGCTCGCCACAATCCCTATATCTCTTTTTAGATGTTTAAGATTCATCAAATATCCTTTTATTTTTATCCATATCAGTCAGTGTGTTTCCCTGACTTAGAGAAAAGGCTATTCAATTAATCATGATAAATTTGTTTATGAAGTGAGATGAGTAAGAATATCAGTACTTTTCTGCCACTGAAGTGGCAAAAAAAGCCCGGCATCCAAGGAGAAAATGCCGGGGGAGTGTTTTGCAGTTCACTGGAAGAAAGAACCGCATCAAATGGAGAATGTGTGCCTTCAGTAAACTCGAAAAACCGAAGACACTTGATCATGATTGCGCGACAGATAATCCTTCCGCGTCGAAGAAGTGCAGCTTGTTGGTATGGAACTGGAGACCCACGTTGTCGCCAGCTCTTACCTCGCTTTCCCCATCGGTGCGAACGGTTATTTTGCCGAGCTCACCACAATCAACAACTACATAGATATCCGCACCAAGGTATTCAGTCACATCTACGATGCCCTGACAGTTACCTTCTTCCGGAGAAACCAGATTTATGGCCTCTGGACGGATGCCAAGCTGGGTTGCAGAACGTGAGTGCGAATATGCCCCGCCATTGCCTCCTGCCAGCCCATATTCTCCCCCTTCTGTCACGCAGGACATGATGTTCATCTTAGGGCTGCCGATAAACTGCGCGACAAAGAGGTTCGCAGGGTGGTCGTACAAGGTTTTCGGACTACCAATCTGCTCAATCACACCGCCTTGCAGGACGACAATTTTGTCGGCAAGGGTCATCGCTTCTACCTGATCGTGTGTCACGTAAATCATGGTGGATTGCAAAGACTGGTGAAGCTTGGCGATTTCGTAACGCATTTCGACACGAAGCGCCGCATCCAGATTCGACAAGGGTTCATCAAACAGGAACGCTGTTGGGTCTCGGACGATAGAGCGACCAATCGCAACACGCTGTCGCTGACCACCGGAAAGGTGTCTTGGACGACGGTCGAGATAATCCTCAAGCTTGAGCACCTGCGCTGCATAATTCACTTTTTCGTCGATTTCAGACTGCGGACGCCCTTGGGTTTTCAGGCTAAAACCCATGTTGTCGCGCACTGTCATGTGTGGATAAAGCGCATAGCTCTGGAACACCATGGTCAACCCACGTTTGGCTGGCGGTTGATCTGTCATGTCAGTGCCATCAATCAAGATCTGCCCGCGGCTGGTTTCTTCAAGGCCAGCAATCATCCGGAGCAGCGTAGACTTGCCGCAACCCGAAGGCCCAACAAAAACCACCAACTCGCCCTCTTCTACAGAGAGATCGATTCCCTTGATGACCTGCGTGTCGCCATACCATTTTTCGACGTTGTTCAGTTGAATTGAGCCCATGTCAGCCTCCTGCTAAGTCAGACAGCGACCAGGAAAGCCAAACGGCTGCTGTCCAAGTAAAATGCCCGCCGCCTGCCGGCGTTCCATTGTCCGGGTTGAAGTATTCGGCGAAGCCATAATTTGCAATCAAACCCGCGGTTTGCTGGCGCACTGCCCGCGCGAGTGTGATATGTCCTTGCTCTTCCAGTCCCCAGCCAATCAACGCGTTCATGATTGCCCACACAGGGCCGCGCCAATAACGCATAGCGTCGTATTTCTCTCCTGCCGGATCATAGCTCGGCACAATGTAATGCCCATTCGCAAGGATGCGCTCGAGATGGTGCACCATTTCCGGGCTTTCAATGCCTGCGTACCAGCAAAGGAATGAAGCATTTGACAGACTCCCCGCGAACTTGCCGTTTCGCAGATTCACGCTGTCGAATGCGTTAATCTCTCTGTTCCAGATTTGTTTGCAGCCTGCTTCCAGCGTGGCGATCCAACCTTCAATCTCGGAGACATCCTCACCTAATAATTTTCCGATCTCCGCTAAATCACGGTGGCCACGAAGCAAGGTAAAGTGAAGACTCGGATCAGCAACCCGAAACGGACTGGTTTGCTCTATCACCTTCTCATCCCAGCCGCAGTCACGACCTAAGTACAAAAGCGACAAATAACGGTCGTAATCCAGCTTGGTCGGGCGCATCGACGCATCCACATGAGACGTATCACGGCGCTTGTATTCACCGACGTGAGAGATATCAATCGCCTCTGAGGCTTCATCCCAATCCGGCGCATTATCGCGGCCACTCTCCCAAGGATGCGTGCTTGCCACCACACCGGATTCCGCGCGGCAGGCCATGTACCAGCGGTGCCATTTGACCAACGCCGGATAATTGGATTTAAGTTTCTCCAGACCGAGTGCTTCATCACGCAGATAGATCTTGCGCGCAAAGGTTGCCACCAATGGCGGTTGGCTAATGCCTGACGACGCGATCGGCCCTTTTCCACCCCAGACCTCCGGTCCCGGAAAGTAACCTTCATCGGGTTGGTGGAAAACAATGTGCGGCACCATGCCGTTATCCCACTGGGCAGTCAGTAAAGTTTCAATTTCCTGCCAGGCACGCGGTAAGTCGAAGGTTGAAAAACCCAACGCCGCAAACGCGCTGTCCCAGTTCCACTGATACGGGTACAAACCTGCCGTGGGTATGGTGTAACCGCCTCGATCGTTATCTGTCAGTATGTCGATGGCTTGTTTATCCAGAGCTTCCATAATCAAATTCCCAAAATTTTAAGCTGTTGGCCGAAAGGCGCTTTACCGCGAATCTCGCGCCTTAGGGCATATCGTTATTTGACTGATCCCGCCGTGAGACCTTTCACCATAAACCGCTCAAGACCCAGGAAAATCATCATGATAGGCACGGTGGCAATCACTGCCCCAGCCATCAAATGCTGACGCGGTATTTCCGAGCTGTTGAGCATGGCGACACCACGGGTCAACGTGAATTTAGAAGGGTCATCGAGCAACATGAAAGCAAGCAAGAATTCGTTCCACGCGATCATAAAGACGTACAGCGATACCGATGCCATGGCAGGCAAACTGAGTGGCAGCGTGATTTTCAAAATCACTTTGAGACGCGACAACCCATCCATCAGGCCCGCTTCCTCCACTTCTGCTGGCAATCCGCGGAAGTAGCCCTGCAGCATATAAAGCGCCACAGGAATCGTGGTCACCGGATAAATCAATAGAATGCCAAACAGGGAATTGCGAAGGCCCAACATGCTGAATCCGATATAGATAGGCAGCGCGAGAACGATCATCGGCACCATATAAATCAGCAGAATCGAGCGGGACATCGCCGCTTGACCTCGGAAGCGGAGACGCGCAACGGCATAGGCTCCCGGCACGCTGAAAAGCAAAGTGACAATCACGGTCGCGACCGACACGCTGAAGGAAGTCAGCAGGTATTCGCCGAAATTGAACTGCTCAAAAAGTTCGACATAAGAGCGGAACAGCCCCAATCCTTTGTCGAGATCCAGGCTGAAATCGAGTGGATTGGCCAGCAGCGCTTGCTGGCTTTTCAGACTGGTCATTACCATCACATAGAAAGGCACTGCCACGATGATGATGAAAAACAGGTAGCCGAACCAATACATGAAGTTGATGATCGCACTTTCAAATTCATGGCGATCCAGCCATCCCTCAGGGGTTTCCACCAACATGCGGGAGAGCGGCCAGACGGTGAAAAGTGCCATGACAACAAATGCCACAGCCTGCGACGACGTATGCTCAGCCAGCGAAATAGTGAACGGTGTGCCAAATGTCAGCACCATGAATATCAGCAAATAGACGGTGGTGGCGCTGACCACCAAAGACGTACCTTCAAGACGGTGTTGCATGCGAAGCACATACACTGCGCACACTGCACCAGCCATAAGGGAAATCCACACATAAGGTGCCACACCCGCACCGGTCATCAATGCCAGCGCCACCGTCACGGTAATGGCGGCGCTGATGCCCCAACCTGCGCCGATGGCGGCGGCAACAAAGTCCGCCTGGCGATACCAGCATTTTTCTGAAGCCGTCATCATAAACCCTCCTCACGGCTGACATAGCGGAAGAAGAAGAACGAGAAGATCAGCAAGCAGACGAAGATCACCACGGCCACGGCTGCACCCGCGCCAATGTTGGACAGTGCAAAGGCTTGCTCATACACATTCACTGTCAGTGTTCGCGTCCCGGCATTACCGCCGGTGAGTAGGAAGATGTCGTCGAACTTGTTGAAGGTCCAGATAAAGCGCAGCAGGAAAAGGACCGACAGAATGCCAAGCAACTGGGGAATCGAGAGGTACCAGAATTGCTGGAAGGGCGACGCGCCATCCATTCGGGCAGCTTCGTACATGTCCGCATCAATCGACTGCATCCTTGCCAGAATGAACAGGAACGAGAGCGGGAAGTAACGCCAGATCTCAAACACTGTCACACTGATCAGTGCCAACGGCTTTTCGCCAAAGAAGTTAATAGGTTCAGTGATCGCGCCCATTTGAATCAAAAGCGCGTTGGCCGAACCGGAAAACGGGTCAAACAGTGTCACCCAGGTAAAGGCAACAGCAATCACGGGCGCAACATAAGGAAACAGCATCAAGCCACGAATGAAGCCCTGACCTTTGAATGTTTTGTTCAGCAGCAGCGCCGCCATCATACCCACGACAAGTGCGCCAATGGTGCCGAAAACCGTGTAGAAAATGGTCACCCAGAGGACTTCGACAAACTCATCGCTGTCGAACACCTTGGTGAAGTTGTCGAACGTAAAACTGGCATTAAAGAGATCTGAACTACTGATACCTGCCATTTCCGCCGGATAATCACGCATCCCTACAGGGTTTGCGATATAGGCTTCCTCGACCACAACCGGGATTTGCATACGCTCTTTGTAGCCCGGCTCCCAATCTCCCAGCTCACAGAAAATTTCGCGGCCATTCAGGGTGCAGTTTTCTGGAACAGATTGTGCGGTAAGGCCTTCTGGAATGACATCACGCAGCGTGACGCTCTCAATCGCCTTTTCCTTTGAACGGTTCGTCAGGCGATATTCGATTTTGATTTCGTCTCCCGCCGCTTTGGGTTTGCCACGGAAGCGCTCGTAGACATTCGGCTCGACGGGTCGCAAATCGGCTAATTCAATCGGCTTGGCACTGATCCAGAAGATAGACAGCAATGGAAGCAGAACCACCAGCGCGACCGAAATCAAAGTCGGAGACAACAGACCCCATGCCAGCCGCGTTTCCCGTTTTTGTAGCGGTCCGACACCCTTGGGCGGCTCAGGTTTTACAGTGTTAATTGATTCGCTCATCCCAGTTCCTTGGATATGACTTCCCCGTCAGGAGCGGATTTCTCCGCTCCCGTTGGGTGATTGTGTTCGGGAATGAATGCGTCGCTTAGTAAAGCTCAGCCAGTGCTTTATTCATGGCATCGACAGTGGCAGAGGCATCACGCGTACCGTCGATGTATTCGCGCACCAGTCGGTTGATCACTTGGCTGTTGATAACCTTCGATGCCAGCGCCAGTTGGCCTTCTGCCACACCCCAACGTTGCGCGTTGTTCAAGCCACCAACGATTTCATCAATCATTTCGGCTTCATACAGCTCAGACAGAGGCGCTTTACGGTCAACACCAACCGGCAGTTTTGACCACGCTTCGGTATAAAGTGTCGCGTTATCTTCGGTACCGCGGCGAACGGGGAACTTGCCTTCTGGCGCAATCGACAACGTATTGGTGTAACCATCGCTCATGGAGTAACGGACGAAAGCCATGGCATTGTCGATATCAGCATCTGTCGTGATACCGAAGTAACGTACATCACCCCATGCGGCACCTTCTGGATTAGATGGACCAGAGAAACGGGTCACGATACCGGTTTTTGAAGCCAATTCGCGACTGGTTGGATCGTCATTAATCGTTGGTGGCGCGCTGTCACGCAGCCCTGCCAGCTCATCAAGAATGAACGGAGACCAGATAATCATTGCTGCTTTGCCGCCAAAATACAGCTCACGGGATTGCTTCCAGTACAGCTCACCATCTGGCGAGGCGTCGGCAATCACTTTGTAGAAATCCAGCACTTCGATGGTTTTCTTCTTATCCAGTTGCTGAATGCCGTCTTTGTTTACTGGCGTCACGCCATTGGCGAGGAAAACATGCTCAAGCACCTGGCTCATGAAGTTTTCGTCGACCTTAGTCGCCGCTACAAAGCCGAACATGTTTGGCGGGTTATGAAGTTTTTCGATCGCTTTCAGCACGTTTTCATAGGAATCCGGCGCGGCCAGTTTGTTGGCATCAAACAGGTCTTTGCGGTAAACGAGCATCTGGGTCCAGCCATCAACCGGCACCGCGGCATAGCCGTCTTCCACCGTCGCCATTTCCAGTGCGCCCGGTGCAAAAGTATCAACACCCAGCTCTTCAATCACTTCTGTGGCGGCATCCGCATCCAGAATGCCCGCTTCTGACCATGGGAGTGTGTATTGCAAAGTGTGGTAAATCACGTCAGGTAGATCACCGGCAGAGAAAGCCGCGGTCGCACGGGTACCAAGATCACTCTCAGTCACCGGAATTACTTCAACCTTGGTACCGGTCAGCTTTTCGAAGTCTTTCGCCATCTCCTGTTGACGCTCCAGACGCTCTGGCTGCTCTTCCGTTGTCCAGAACCGGATGGAGTCGGCATATACCGATGAGGCGCCAAACATCGCTGTTATCACGATACCCGCCAGCCAACGGCGCTTGCCAGTCTGCTGATTGTTCATGGTTTACTTCTTTTTTGTGCGCGTTCATTACGTCGTCTAATACCCGCCGTTTACTAAAAGCGTAGTATGTGCTCACTTTCCTTACTATTGCTTGATTCTGTGGGACAGGCGCTTTATCAATTGGGCGTTCACCAGCTTTCGGAGATCTTCCGGCCGCTCTCCATTGATTTGACGAAGCAGCAGCGTCGCCAACTGCTCGCCTGAATAACGCATGTCGACAGAAAACGTTGTGAGTGGTGGCGAGGCGAATTCACTTTCAGGCAGACCGTCATAACCAATCACTGCCAGGTCTTTTCCTATTTCAATCCCGCGCTCTGAAGCAGCGCGATAGATCCCGAGAGCTGCAATATCAAGCGCGCAGACAACCGCAGTGGGCGGTTCGCTTTGAGAAAGTAAAACCTCACCTAATCTTTGTCCTGCCGCCTTGGTAATGCCGCCCCACAGCAACAGGCTTTCATCCACTTCCAGACCGGACAATTGCATGCCCTGACGGAAACCGTCTTCCCGCAAATGGCTGTAGTTGTATTCATCCCCACCGTTCACAAAAGCAATGCGCTTATGGCCACGCCTAGCCAAAACCTGCACCGATTCACGCATCGCGGCTTCACCACGGATATCGAAGAAGCTGACGTTATCCAAATCCTGCGAGCGGCCAAAAATCACAAAGGGCACGCCCTCTTCCTTTAACAGGGCAATACGCGGGTCGTGCGCTTTGCTTCGCGGTAGGATGAATCCATCCACTTTGTGCTCTTCAATCAGGCGGCGAAGCGTCTGCAACTCATCTTTTTCGCCATTGGCAGTTGCTACCGTTAAGGTCCAGTTATGGCGGCTTACCGCCCGACTGATCCCATCAATAAAGTTGGTCAGGAAAGGTCTGTGAGCGTTGTCACTGCCGAGGTTCAGTACCAACCCTATGGCACAAACCTGCCCGGTTTTAATGGCTTGGGCGTAACTGAGTGCCCGATAACCCATTTCCTTGGCTTTTTCACGAACGCGCTGTTTGGTAATCGGAGAGATGTCAGGATAGTCATTGAGTGCACGGGAAACCGTGCCTTTGGAAAGCCCCAATGCCTTGGATAGCTCATTGATCGTCGGGCGTTTTTCTCGAAGCCCGCGACCGACTGCTGACACTCTCGGATTGAACGTCATAAACCACCATGTTCCGTACTGATAATTTAAAAACTATTTAACGAAACCGGTTTCGGCAAATGATGAATGTATCATTAGCGAGAAAAGCTGCACCAAGTGGGTTCAAGAAGATGAGGTCGGAGTTGTTACGGTTAGAAAAGCGAAAGGCCAGCAGAATGATAGAGTCTGTTGACCTTTGGTGATGATTTTTGCAGCAGTTTGTGGAGTGAGATTAAAGCTTGCGACCGAGGCGCTTTTCGATCTGTTTCTTTTCCCAATCTGGGCCGAAGAAATTCAGGATTTCGAATGAGCTCAAAGCGTGGACAGTAATACCGATGCCCCAGCCCATCGCTGGCCACCATGCCCAAATGTAACCTGGACTGGTAAGGAAGTTGATCACAAACAGCAATCCTATCACCAGCACGTAGGTGGTTAGGTGGGAATAAAACCCTTTAATTTCTCGCACCTGATTAATCACACGTTCTTCTTCGGCGGTGTATTTCACTTCTTCTGTCATGTCGGGCTCCGGTTCTTTTTGAAGGTCTGAAACTTGGATTTCAAAGACAGCCGCCAGAGACTTCAGCGATTCCAGACCTGCTTTATCGCCACGTTCAATTCTCTGAATGGTACGGACACTGAGACCGCTCATTTCAGAAAGTTGCTCTTGCGACCAGCCGCGCTGCAATCGTAATTTCCTGACAATCATCTTGTTTTTCCTTTTCGCTGTGAACGCTTCAAAATTTACCGAACTTTCCTTGTTGTCAGGAACGTCATTCACCCGACACATACATGACAGTACTTTTAAAACAGTAGGTTAGCGTGATCTTGTCGTTTATCAAATCGGGGCGTCATCGATGCGACAAACACCCGTCAGGAAGGAAATTCAGAGGAAAAAGTTACACACTCCCATCGGTTTCAATCACCAACACCCGCGCTTCACCCAAAGGTTTGGCAACGTGCTCCGTGCCTTCAGAGGCGTAGAAAATATCACCAGCCTGAAGCATCACTGACTTCTCGTCACCTTCCTCACGAAAATGCATCTCAACCATGCCGTTGAGCACCACAAAGACTTCCTCACCTTCGTTGATGTGCCATTTGTAGGGTTTGTCGGTCCAGTGCAGTCTGGTGGTGATACCGTTCATATTGGCGATATCCATCGCTCCCCAGGCATTCTCCGCGGTGAACTTCGCACTTCGAATCACTCTCATGATCACATCCTTGATAAGTTGAACAATACGAATTGGATGTCATGATCATAGCGCTGAAATCTAAACCAATCTGCGCAGAAAGCGGGATTTATGAAAGGGAAACGCTAGGGTCTGTTGATCTTTGCTAGGAAGGTATTGGCGTCACAATCAAAAAGAGCAAGCTATTAGGGGCTGTTGACCTTTGGTGATGATTTTTGCAGCAGTTTGTGGGGATTTTATGCAAGGCAGAGGCTTCGATGTGTAGCTAGCCTACATGAGAAGCTGATAACGCAGCAGAAATTCCCCACAAACGCT
>NZ_CANDOD010000024.1:0-54347 GCF_947387585.1 Grimontia sp. SpTr1 | reverse complement strand
TCATCAAGAAGCCGAATATACGTACGCATCTTAACTTTGATTGCAGATTCGTTTTGTAGGTACGTGGATTCCATATATGGAATGGGGCAAAAGCCACTTACCTTACCGCCCTTCGCTTCTCGGCACTCAACACGCCATCACTGTCTAAAACTTTTGGCGTGAATGTACCACAAAGTGCATAAAGCCAGATTTGATTTTGATCGCATGGGAGTTTGATTGGGGAGATTTTGTTCAAAGAAATTAAGTAGTTGCGGATTGAGAGGGTTGGCTGCGCGGTGCAGCCAGGGGGCATTAGCTTTGTAGAGAGACTTTACACACTTGGGTCAGCGTTTCGCTTGGTCATGACTTTGTGAATGATAAAAAGATACAACACGGCCAGAACATCTAATTGTACAAATCCGTTTGACCCATTACCTGATGAGAATGAGGCAATGCTCCCCCCCAACGAGAAGCCAAACTCAACAACATTGTAAACGGGTAAGACCCAATCATATGTTAAGAAGACGCCACCCAAGCCGTAGTAGTTAAAATAGAAGCCACCAATCCCAACAGAAAATACCTGTAGCCCTATATTTAGGTACGATAAGAAGAAATACCTATCGTCTCTTTTTACAACCGTATACCCTGCAGCGATATTCAATGCTGCAACGACAAAACCAAAGAAGGCATCCACAAATAACTGGTTGTAGAGAGACAAAACGCAGGCCACGATAGCGAGAACACCGGTCGTAAGTTGGCAGTAACCTATCACGGAAAAATACGACTCCCATCTCTGCGCTTTCTGCTGTTCCAGCGAAGCTTCATAAAGCTCAATCTCTTCTCGGCGAGCAGATATCTCGGCAATCAGCTTTTGGTAATTTTCTGGATGAGCATCTGGGTCAATTGAAGAGAGTGCCTCAATCAGAGACTTGGGAGAGTATTTTGAGTAGTCAACGTACATTGTCTTCCTTCAAACCGAAATGGTGGCCAACAGGCATTCCCTGCCCCAAAAATCAGATTAAGCGATTTTGGGGGAGGTGTGCAAACGCTGCGCGGGGCAGCCGGAGAATGCTATGGCCTGTTGACTGGAGAATGGTTCATAGGAGTTAGGTGAGTGCCAAAAAGAGCAAAGGTGATAACGCTATGAATAAACAAGAAAACAGCCAGAAGTAGAAAAATAGCAAGAAAAATATATCTGAAATCGTTTTCCCAATTTTAGCTGCCGTCTCTCCTGCATCTGAGGCTGCCACTCTTACAGCGATTGGCCCAGTTAAAATGATTTTCTTCCTAGCAAAATACTTTGCGGACATCATTCCCAAAAAGCATAAAAGCAATATGCTAGCTGCGGGTCCAAATAACATATCGCTGATTGAAGTTATTAGCGGTAAAAAAACGGCAAACAATATCATCATCGCGAAGCATGTAAGCCATATGCTCAATATCGAAGAGTCTTTAAAGTAGGCGAACTTCTGAGCAAACCATTTGGGAAGATAGAACATGGCAATCCTCTTTTGGAGATAACATCGAAGTAACAGGCATTCCCTAGCAAAGAACCAGCGTAAGCGAACAAGAGATGTTGTGCAAAGTGACGGGGAGATAACGTGCGGTCGGCATCAGGATAGACTTGAGAGCCCAAACACCAAAGCGTTGACAGGAAGAAAGGTGTGAAGGGCTCTCACTGACAATGAGAGCGGATTTGGCCGGTGATGGCCAACCAAGGCGTCCGCTTTACGTGTGATGCGGGTACACGGTGTAAATGAGCGCTTTGTTATTCGGAAAGTTTGGGGGAGAGCTAAAAGCTGAGCCGCCCTTTCATTGCATGGGTCATGGGCGGACGTGCCGTTTATATGCTCGTAGCGTTAGCTGCCAAACAAGCTACGAACTTCACGCTTAAGTCGAGGCACCTCTACCCAGAAGGATATTTGAATTAATCCATATCCAGCCAAAGCCAACAACGCCAATAACAGTGCGCCAAGGAAGGTAGTATTGTAGATTGCGCTAATTAAGCCATCCAAAATGAACACTGTCCAGAATACATAAAAAACGCATCCAACAAATCGGGGACGGTATGTGACAACCACCTCAGATACTTGATTACCTACCTGACAGACTGCAACTGGTCCAAAGGCATTTCCTAGCCATGATTTGTATGTCAGCTTTAATGATTCCCCTGAATACGACCCTTCAAGCTTCGAAGAAGATATTCTGGTCTCAAGTGAGGTGTCGGAAATTTCTACCAGATGTTTCTCTTGAAAGTACGGGAATAATCCAAAAATATTTTTCACACTTACATGCCATCACTAATTGGAGTGCTAACGTCACGATAACGGGCGTTTACTAGCCAAACTGACTGAAACCCCTGAATCACAGCGTGTCTATGAAAAATGCGCCACGAGTAAACGTCATGTTGATGGCACTTGTTATGAATCTGCGCTATCGTCTCGTTCCAACGATCTAATGATCCACTGCTGATGAATGCTTTTCCTAACTGCACTCATCATGGGTTCAAGGGTGGCCAAATCTCTAATACTATTGTCCATTTCAATTAGATGACCAACTCCAACTAAGTGCGGTTCTCCTTCATCTACACAACCGGGAACACCACAAAGAAATTGCCAGTCACCATCGGCATCGCGAACGCTATATCTTACTGGGCGAGTTTTTCTAAACACATGCTCGCACACGTAAACGCCGTAATTGGGGTTAAACTCCATTCAGCCTCCAGTCATAACGTCGCAATAACGGGCGTTTATCAAAATACCCAAACCGCTTTAACCCATTGAATTAAAGACACTTTAAAAAGCCACTGTGATGGCAAAGTGTCACGTTCATTGTCTTTGTTACGTTACGTATCACTACACATCTTCAATTGTTACTGCACCGAAAACACCGGAGAGTTGCTCTAGAAAATAACCAAGAAAACTAAAGTAATCCCCAGAGCGATGGCAGTACAACCCTTTACTAACAATTCTGATTTCAAACATCATCTTGCAGCCTTCAAACTCTGAAACCGTCCAAAGCTCCTTTTCAAATTGAAGCCTTGCTATTTTATTAAGATTATTAATAAATGATTGAATTTCTTCTGTGCTTTGATATTCAAATTGGAATGTCTGAGCTAAGCCCACAATCTCTCCTCTGTGACATAACATCGCAATAATGGGCGCTTATCAAACCGCCCAAAACTGCTTTAACCCCTTGTATTAAAAACACTTTTAAAAGCTGCTGCATTGAAAAAGCGTCCGCGTTCATTGGCTTTGTTAGGGCGTTTTTGTCTCCAAAGCTGCTAACAGTTCTCTGTTGCCATTCTCTATTGCTATAGAAACAGCTGATACACCTTCATTGTTCGTATAGTCGGGCTCAGCACCATGTGCAACTAATATCTCAACCGTACTGTGATGTTCATTAAGTGCCGCTATCATTAAAGGACTAAACGCTAATTCTCCAGCAACAGAGTTGGGTTCAGCTCCTGCTTGTAATAACTTGACCAATATATCGTCTTCACCCCATTGAGCAGCCATATAAACTGGTGTTTCACCCTGCCAATTCGAAACATTGGGATTTGCTGACTTTGACAATAGCAAATTAACCAATGGCTCATCACCCATAATAGTGGCTATGTGCAACATGCTAGCCCCACAGCTATTTTGATAATTCACATCTAAACCATTTTCAATAAGTCGAAGAGAACGAGAATTGTCTTTCTCCTTAACTAAGGATTCGATAGCCTTATTAAAATTTGTAGTAGGATCAGTGTGACAAGGCTTGTCACTACATCCAGTCACGAGAGCCAAAAGAAACATTAAACTCAGTAAATTTCTACCCATTGTTTCTGCTATGCCCTAACGCCGTGCACAGCGGCTTGTAAAAATGGCGGTTGTTTTGCGGGTTTTGCAAAACAAGTGACAGTTTTACAAGTCCGTTGCTGCACCTTGTTATACGCTTGCTGATTTACCATGCCAAAACACTTCTTCGTGCCAGTAGTGAAGTACCCACGACTTATCTTTTGGCCAAACTGAAACGTCATCACTTGCACCATAGCAAAAGTCGTCCCAGTACTGAATAAACAAGTCTGTATTTGTAAGAACTGCAGTATCTCGTTGCCAAGAAACGATAATATCGCATTTTGGTAATCTGTTAGTTAGCCATTCTCTCACTTCATTTTGATCAATAGCCTCAATATTGATCGCCCAATTCACCAACACCACCGAAAGCCGCGTTTTCCGCGCGTAAGGAGCCCACGATGACAACCACAGAACTCGCCACCCAGGACACGCAAGCTTTGGCCATCGTTGATATGGACATGCCCCACTACGATGTCGCGACCATGATGTTTAACCCTGACATCATGGGACGCCTGGAACGCTTTGCAGAGCTCATGGCGCAAGGGAAAACCACGGTCCCTGCCCACCTGCGGGGCAGCGTCGGTGATTGTTTGGCGGTGACCCTTCAGGCCATGCAATGGCGCATGAATCCCCACGCAGTGGCACAGAAAACCCACCTGGTGAATGGGACCCTCGGGTACGAAGCCCAGCTGGTCAATGCGGTTATCAATACCATGGCGCCCACGAAAGACCGGTTACATTACGAGTGGTTTGGCGACTGGGATAAGTACATCCATGCTGGGCTCCAGAAGAAAGATGAAGACGGACTGGGCGTGCGCGTCTGGGCCACATTGAAAGGCGAAACCGAGCCCCGTCAGCTGGAAATTCTGCTCAAGCCTATCACCGTGCGAAACTCCCCGAACTGGAAATCCGACCCACGTCAGCAAATTGCCTATCTAGCGGTTAAGCGCTGGTCACGTCTGTATTGCCCAGATGTCATTCTCGGCGTGTACACCCCTGATGAGCTCGACATGCCGACCGAAAAAGCCATCAACGCGGTACCGTAAAAGCAGAGTAAAACCGCATCATTGCTGTCCAAACTGGCCCGGCCCCCGAGGCCGAAGTTCCAACAGAGGCGCTGGACAGAGTGTTGGAAAAAATCCAGGCCGCGCAAACAGAAACGGAACTGGCGGAAATGGAAGACACCGCCAAGACACTCCCGCCAGCCGCATTAAAAACCGCCCGCAGCGCGTACAAAGACAAATTGGCCAGCTTACGCGCAGCCGATGAACAGCCAGAGCACGTCGTTGATGCAGAGAAGGAGGAATAAGATGCTGACCGTATTATGTCTATTAGGGGCAGACGCGGTCCTAAGGACCACGCCCAACGGCCACAACGTGGCTAGTCTCTCCCTTGCCTATTCCATTGGCTATGGCGCGAACAAGGAAACCCAATGGCTCAATGGCCAACTTTGGGGTGACCGAGCGGTGAAACTGGCGCCCCACCTCACCAAGGGCAAGCAGCTGCTCATCCATGCCGAGGACGTGGCCGTCGATACCTACCAAAAAGGCGATGGCACCACAGCCGCGTCGCTGAAGGCAAAAATCATGAACGTGGAGTTCACCGACAGCGCCAAGACCGAAACGGCCCCCGCGCAAGCACAGCCCGCAGCACCGATTGAGACTGACTGGCGTGATATCAAGCCCCCTTTCTAATGGATTGAACGTCTTCGGAGGTTCGAATGAGCAATTATCACTTTATCCGGCTGTCTGATTGGGCAGCCGCCGTATTCCCTGGTGAACATTACTCCGCGGCGACCATGTCGCGCTGGGCCAAAACACGCCAAATCGATCCGCCTCCGCTAAAAGTGGGCGGCCGATGGATGGTCAGGCAGGACGCGCGGTTTATTGGGCTTGGCGAGGTAGCCAGCCATTCGTCAGATCCATTGGTAGAAAGGATTTTGCACCATGGCCGCTAGACCCCGCTCTCATAACCTCACCATCCAGAACTTATATGAAAAGCTCGATAAGCGCTCCGGCAAAGTCTACTACCAATACCGGGATGCCAGAACGGGCCGCTTTCACGGGCTGGGCACCGATAGAAAAAGAGCCATCGCAGCCGCTAAAGAGCTCAATGAGCGGATCGCCGTCCAAATGCTGGAGCACTACCAAAACATTCTCGAGCAGAACACGGCCAAGGTGACCCGTCACGGTATCCGCACCGCCACCTGGTGCAAAAGGTACATGACACTTCAACGCGAACGGCTGAAAAGCGGCGAGCTGACGGAGAATACAGTCAAGCAACGGGGCTATTGCATCAATGTGCTCGAGACCCGGCTTGGACAAGTGGGACTGAAAGACATTGATACCAAATCACTGGCTAAGATCCTCGATGAATACAGAGCCAAAAAGAAAATGCACATGGCAGCACGGCTGCGCTCAACCTGGATAGATTGCTTTAAAGAAGCACTTCACGCCGGGGAGATTGAAGGCGGGATCAATCCGGCGGTGGCGACACGTGCGCCAAGGCTCAAGGTGGCAAGAAACCGCCTGACACGGGACGAATGGCCAGTATTGGTCGAGACGGCCAAGAAACAGTCTTTCCCCTATATGTTGCACTCACTTTATCTGGCCCTCACGACAGGTTTACGGCGGCAGGACCTGTGCGACTTGAGGTTTTCGCATGTCAAACACGGCCATCTGTTGGTGAGTATCAACAAATCGCGTGGCAAAACAAAACTCGCGTTTCCACTGACGCTGACCAATCCACTGGTCGGCCTGTCCTTGGGGGAAATCATTGAACTTTGCCGCGCCACGGGCGTGCTCAGTCACTACCTGCTCCACCTCACCACCAAACATGCCCCCACGCGCAAGGGCTCGAAGGTCAGTGCGATGTCTCTCAGCAAATCGTTTCTCAAAATCCGCGACGAGAGCGGTTTGACATGGAAAGATGGCACGGCGCCGAGTTTTCATGAGCTGCGCTCGCTGGCTGAACGAACCTACGCCGACCTCGGCTATGACACGCAGGTGTTACTGGGACACAAAAGCCGAAAAATGACAGACAAGTACCATGATGAACGTGGAAGTGAATATATCTATGTCAAAGCGCCTTTAAAATTGTGACGTTGTCACTCAAAACCCGTTTCTTGGGATCAAGGCACAATACCACTGGATCATCGCTGTCGTTTTGGAGGGATAGTTTTGGAGGGATTTTGGAGGGAACTTTTTATTACGTCTCACCGAATGAGTGAAGAAAATAGAGATAAGAAGGCATTTATCCGTTTAAAAACCCCAATCACCTCCATTAAAAAGTCAAAAAACAAAAGTGCTAATCATCTGTTATTAATACAATAAATGGGAGTATTTATAAACTTAAACCAAAAAGCGCCGGGTTTCCCCAGCGCCTTACATAACCTTACCCAAAGTCGGCATTTTTACTTCGCTATATTGAAGAATGCGCCGTCTTTACAAGTGAAGGTGTAGTATTTTTCACGCTCCATGTACTTCTCAAAGCCTTTACCTTCACAGTAGGTCGCGTTTAAATCTGAAGAAATGTTCAAACGGCTATCAACCACACGCTGATCTGGGTTTGGCATTGACTCCGCCGTTTCAATTGAAGAACAGCCTGCCATCAAAGCCGCTGCAGTAAGAGAAATCAGTACTTTTTTCATTGTCATCTGCCTTTATAAAACGTAGTTAGAGCCATCATTGCAGGCGAGCTTAATTTCGCCGCTCTTACTTGAGACGAAGTCACGAATACCCATGCTAGAGCAATATACCCTGTCCATCTCGACTATTTGTTCCAAAGAAATGTCACCACGGATAATGTAAGAGCTACCGCTGTCACACATCACGCGCAGTCCATCAACCGTGTGTGAATAGGCTTTTGCGCTGTCACTCTGACAAAGCTTGATAGCCGCATCGATACGTTCATCCATAGGATCTGGTGCAGACGAACAGGCTGCGAGCAGAAGAACGCCAGAAGCCACAAGTAACTTTTTCATCATCTTTATTAATCCCAATGACTAGTTTACTCAACACTTCCAACACATTAGCACAGACTGGATGGTGAAAACATATTGCGACTTGGTTCAAATCAAAAGTTTTAGGTTATCTTTTAGCCGCTCTATAGAGGAAGCAGTCGTCACGGGCGTGACACCATAATCAGATATGGTTTTTAGCACCAAGGAGGATGTCGTCGCTTCGCTCTCTTCTGCCTGCATTTGTAACTCTTCCACCATGATTGCATTGAGCAGATTGTCATACTCATCAGTTAGCTCGTCTGGCGAAAGCTCATAACTCCCATCTAGCAATGGGCTGTAACCAATGATTTCTGGTTTGCATTCAAGGTGTTTTAAAGCCCCGAATAAGTGTTCGTTCATCACTACCTGAGGGCCAAACTTGGCGTCGATGTTAGGAGACAACAAGGTATAGCGATACTGAACGTATTTGAATGGCTCAAGGTTGTTTTGATTGATCACATCGAGCAGCTCCAGCACTCTTGGCTCTTTATAGTTCGAAATGCCAAGCGCCTTGACTGTTCCCTGTTCGACAAGCGAAGACATCGTTTTCCAAGTTTCAATCAGCGGTGTGTTTTCATCGTCAACGTGGGCGTAGAGAACATCAATGTAGTCAGTTTGAAGACGGGACAAGCAATCATCGATTGACTGCATAATATTGCCGGGCGAGAGTCCATCCAGCTTGTCGTAAGTAAAGCCATCCACCGACTGAGCGCCGATTTTTGTCATGATTTCAACATCAGAACGGTCTTTCGTCTTCAGCCACTCTCCGATAACAGTTTCACTTTCGCCCCCTTTACCATCGGGATGCCAGACAGCGTAGTTATTAGCGGTGTCGAGTCTCCGTCCCCCCAACGCCAAGTATCCATCGAGAACTGAAAAACTCTCTTCGCGACTGGTATAGGTGCCGAATTTAGCCGTGCCCAAAATAATGGGGAACATATGCGCTCGCCTCGCATTCGCTAACTTTTCAAGCGGACTCGAAAGTTGCAATTATGTTAATAGTCATATTAACCATAGTCTTTGAGGGGAAAGAGAACAATATGTGAAAGATCAAATCACTAAGGTGATTCAGAACTTGAACAGCATCAGAGTGAATAGCAACGACATGGCCCAAGGCCTAGTAACCCGTTGCTTCCATAAAGCCGACGCCTTTTACCGAGCCATTTATCATGATTGGCCCTTCCCAATAAGGGAAAGTAAACGGTAACCAGTTCTGTTCATGGATGGGTTTAGTGGTAAGCATAATGTCCTGTTCAGGCACCTGAATCTTCCATTTGATCGGAAGATGGCGGCCAGTGGGCATTTTCGCGAAGGCGATAGGTTGAAGTTCAATTTCGCCGTTTTTCAGCGTCTTGGTGTTTCCTGCGGCATCAGTGATAGAGCCAAACCGGTAAGGCGATTGCTCCCCGCGAACCTGCACCAACATAAGCGAACGACCGTCATCAAGTTGAAGAGAAAACCAATCCCAACCAAGTTGATCTTCACTCAAGGCTTGGGTACTCCATTCGCGGTCAACCCAGCCTTTTCCAGATACCTTCACGGATTTGCCGTTCAATTCGATCACTCCATCCAATGCGACAGCTGGCACGCTGAAATAGTAAGAGGCGACATCTTTTACCGCATGTTTTTGGCTATAACCATTATCGCCTTGCAAAATCTCTGGAAGGTTTTTTGACATGGTTAACTTGAAAGTAAAATCCTTGTCTTCCGCTTGCAGTTTGGCTGGAAATGGTTGCTCTCCGTTTCCACGCCATTGCCAGTTATCCAACCACACATTGAATGGCTTATCTGATACGCCTGCTTGACCAATTCCGCCCCGGGAAAAACGCTCTGCGGCGAAAACACCCGCTTTCGTCGTCAGCACGGCATGAGCCATGAAAATCTGGTTGTTGTCCCAACCCTCACCTCTTTGCGATGAGATGGCAGAGCGGAACAACGTCCACTGAATACCATAATGATTTCCCGCTTCATCTTGCAGATTTCCTGTGACGTACCACCACTCCTGACGAAAATCGTCGTGCGAACCGTAGTCTTTCGGAAATTGGATTTCCCGGCCAGGAACTACCTTCGTAAAGTCTTCAGCATTAGCGGCAACCAGTGCAGCCACAGCAGTTCGGTCTGGCGGATCGTCTTTCAGCAACACGGAACCAAACAGTGCCAACAAACACAGCAGAGCAGCAAAGCTCCAGCCAATGACTGTCAACATAAAGGGTTGTGGCTTCGCCTCGCGCATTACTGAGCCTCCCGCAAGGAAAGGATTGCAGACCGCTTGATCAAACGCCACACAGGCCAACATCCTGCCAATAGCAACGTCAGCAAAGAGCCACCCAAGGTAATAAGATAACTGGCTGGGAAGTAGGACACCGACATCGTCCAGCCAAAAGAGTATTTGAGCACGATGTTAATTAACACTTCAGCGATAACGAGCCCAAGAGGCAAAGCAAACAGCGCGGAAAACAAGCCAATCAGCATCAATTGACCGCCACCTAAAAAAGCCAATTCCCGCCCTGATATCCCCATATATCGAAGCAGAGCATACTGACGTTGGCGCGAAAGCTCAGTTGCCAGCGTTGAGAAGAACAGTCCACAAATGGCGATGATAAGGGTTAGCGTGCAAAGCGTATCAGTAACCAAAAACGTTCGGTCAAAAATACGCATTGCAGTAGCAAGAATATCTCTTTGATTGCTGACTTGCGTCTCCTGCAGATTGAACTGCTTGCGCATGCCATCAACCAGCGCTTCTTCATTAGCGCCCTCATTAAAAAGTGCGGCCACTCCTACCCGTCCCGCATCCTGAATCCAAGGAATTAAAGAAGAGCGGTTAGAGACAATCACTTGGCTATATGGGTTACCGTAATCAAAATAGATGCCCGCCACTTTCCAGCCATCACCAAATGGGGCTGGAAGCGCAATGCTGTCTCCTGGTTGAGCATCAAATTTAAGCGCCAGTGACTCACTCAACATCATAGACTTGCCCTGATGCAAGTGGTTCCAGTAATCTGGCGCCGCCACTTTTATAGCCAGAGCCTCACGCTCTTCTGCACTGGTACCAATAGTATGGATTTCGACAATTCCTTGGGCGGTGTCTATTTCATGTCGCCACTGAACCAGACTGCGCTTAACTTCGTCTTGTTGTTCCAACCAATCTGATAGTTGCTGCGCCACCGCTTTTTCTGGTTTGACGTAGATGTCAGCCGCCAGTCGTTGCTGAAGCCAGTTTTCCGTTGTAGTTCGGAAACTTCCCACCATGGTTTCCATACCAATATTGGTGGCAATCGCCATCATAAAAGCCATGGCAGCAATGCCACGATAACTCAGGCTGGCTGACGCATCGGAAAGGAACCAACGCAGGCGGGCAATCTTGATCTTTTCAGAAAGTAGCAGAAAGCATTTCCACATCATAAACGGCAGAAACAAGCCGCCGCTGATAAGGATTAAGGCTATTAAGGTAAACCCTTGCGCTTGGCTTTGGGGTGCGCTGTAAACCAACATGGCGATGACAATAAACAGGGAGGCTACAATCGCTTGCCAGCTGAATTCTCGGCCAGAAAAACGAACCAGAGACATACGCTTTGAAAGGCGGGCAGGTGGCGTGGTAAGCAATCGATATAACGGCCAGCCAGATGCCAAAGCAAAACCACAAACGCCTAACAGGAAGCTGTAGAAGCCCCACTCCCATTGCCAGTTTAATGTGAGGTCGACATTCGCACCATAA
This sequence comes from Grimontia sp. SpTr1, assembly GCF_947387585.1. Classification (NCBI taxonomy): domain Bacteria; kingdom Pseudomonadati; phylum Pseudomonadota; class Gammaproteobacteria; order Vibrionales; family Vibrionaceae; genus Grimontia; species Grimontia sp. SpTr1. Next base: position 42,811 of record NZ_CANDOD010000024.1, on the reverse strand, counting down.
AGGTCACTCAGGGTTGTTGCGACCGTTGGCATCAGTTTTTGGGCCAGTATCAGGCCTGCAATATTGCCGCCAATCAAACCCATAAAGAGCCAAATCAGCATTTCAAGGCTGACAACCCACGCTAGCGATTTCCTGCCAACGCCCAATTCTCGCATCAAGCCAACCAGTGGTTGTCGCTGTGCCATGGAAAGCGATATCGCTTGATAGAAGATAAACAGGCCAACGACAAAGGCCAGAAGTCCCATAGCGAATAGATTGAGGTGGAACGCTCTCGTCAATGGGCCCAATTGCGCCGTTTCTGTTCGGGATAGCGTGATCGTAGATGGAAGAACATCGCGCAATGCATCACGCTCGGCTTTATCCATGACCCCACAGTAAATAAGTTTGAAACCGTCATGGTCTGACAAGCCGCGGATAATAGACATGTCACCGAAAATACGGGTACCAGAACCAATCTGGCCACCTTCTACCAGTTTGATAGGTCCGATTTTGTTCCCATCTTTTAGCGTGATTTTTTGCCCATCCACCCAGCCAAGATGGTTAGCGAGTTCGGTGCTCACCCACTGGGTAGTGAATCCGTCTCGCAATGGCTGCTCTGCCGCCACTGAATCAGGGTTTGCTACGTTGAAAGCGAACATGGCGACGGTATCAACACCCATTAGCTGAATATCATGGCCATCCTGTGTTGAAGTTCGGTAGATATCGACAGGCACGCACTGGTTGAATCCTGCACGTCGCATCGAAATATACAGCGGCTCATCAACGCGTTTTCCGCGCTCACGATGATGGAGCACATAAGGAAACGGATTAGTAAATAAGCTGGCGCCTTTTTGGTAGCTGTCTTGCGCGTGTTGGTTGATTGACATAACACCAACCAACAAAGCGACGCCTAGCGTTAACCCCAGCCAGACAAGAAGAACCTGAAACGGATGTCGGCGGTAGTGTCCGAATAGCGCTTTAGCTACGGGTACGTACATTCAGAACGCCCCCTTGTAGCGTGACACGATGCCCAAGATAATCCGCCACTTTTTCACTGTGAGTGACAACGAGCAAAGTGCAATCAAGCGAATTGGTCAGTGTCGTGAGAAGACGCATTACTGCGTCGGCATTGCGCTCATCCAGACTGCCTGTCGGTTCGTCAGCCAGCAGGATTTTAGGTTCCATATAGAGAGAGCGCGCAATCGCTGCGCGCTGCTGCTGGCCACCAGACACCTCCTCGGGGTAGCGACCCAGCAAAGGCATCAAATCCAGCGCAGAGAGGATTTGTCGCCACAGAGCGTCGTCGTCATGCAGGCCTTTCAATTGGCGACAGAAACGGATGTTGTCAGCGATGGTAAGCGTGGGGAGCAGATTGAACTGCTGGAAGATCATGCCGATGTTGTTGCGGCGAAAACGAGTGCGGTCGCGCTCGGCAAGCTCGTGGATAGGCGTTCCCGCGACAATGACTTCACCGGAATCAGGATTATCTAATCCACCAATAAGGTTCAACAGTGTACTCTTACCTGAGCCACTCTCGCCCATCAAGGCCACCTGATCATGCTTGGCTAAGGATAGCTCTGCACCTTGCAATACTGGATGGAATTCCCCTCCATCAAGATAGCCTTTGCAAAGTCCAACCAGCTCTAGCATTTTTTCCCCTTGGTTTTTCCAACAAGCGTCGAAAAAGGTCGCGCGATAATGTGATAGGTGAAGCAATTTACCGCAAACTTCGGCGTCAAGAAAGGTGTTTGAATCCACAGCACATTTTGACAATTAATCACAATCGCCTATTTAACCATCAATTCATGCAGGCTATATCCAGCTTTAAAGGCATAGATAATCACAGATTTTTACTCTCTTTTCCGATAGCCTTGTTTCTTTGACACTGTGCTGACAACGAACAGTCACGCTTTCGCAAGTTAATTTGTCTTATTTCTCAATAAGGTCGTTGCGAAGGGAGTTTGTGCCAATGACAAAATATACGAGCAATCCTGCGGCAGAGATCGCTCTCATGGAATGAAGAAGTTTGCGATGAGATTCAAAATATGATGCCCAGTAAAAAGATGTTGGTGATTGGTGCGACGGGTTATGTGGGCAGTCATTTGGTGCCAAACTTATTGGCCTTAGGCTATCAGGTCATCGCAACCAGCCGCTCATTAGAGACACTAAAACATCAGGCCTGGCATAACCATCCCAACGTGACACTGGCGGAAGTGGATCTGTTAGACGAAGGTGACCTCTCCTCCATTCTGTCAGGAGTATCACAGGTCTTTTATTTGGTTCATGGCATGGCATCTGGATCAGATTTCTATCAGCATGAGCTCAATATGGCGCGTCATGTTTCAAATCAGATAGCAAAAAGTCAGGTTTCCCGGCTCATCTATCTGGGCGCGACCCAACCCAACAATGTCACTTCTACCCACCTCGCAGCCAGAAAAGTGACTGGGAATATCCTACGCGATTGCGGCAAGCAAGTGATTGAACTGCGCGCAGGCATTATCATTGGTAGTGGCTCTGCGGCCTTTGAAGTCATGCGAGATATAGTCTCTCACCTCCCTGTCATCACCACGCCAGTCTGGGTCCGTTCCAAATCCAGCCCGGTTGCCCTTGAAACCATGATTGGCTACCTCACCAAATTGATTGAAGTGCCTGTCGAAGGCTCTCCGATATTTGATGTCAGTGGCCCCGAAGTGATCAGCTATGAAGATCAAATGCGTCGTTTCGCCCGCATCATCAACAAGCGGATCTTCATCATTAAGGTGCCTTTACTGACACCCAAGATTTCCTCAATGTGGCTAACGCTTGTCACGACCGTGCCCAAATCTATTGCCAGTGCACTGATCGATGGACTGCGTTATGACTTGCTCCCTACCGGCAAGGACATAGGCACTCTAATTCCCGTACCACAACTCGGTTTTGAACAAGCCGTTGAATCCGCACTCAGCAATGAAAGTGATGTCGTAAAAAATGATATTTGGGGGTTTGACCCTGATGCCATCGCTCGCTGGCACCGAAATTATGGCTACTACCCCAAGCATGCTGGCTTCACCGTAGAAACCGATGCCACTGCGGCATCGCTCTGGTCGAACATACAAAAAGTTGGCGGTGATGAAGGTTATTTCTTCGGGAATTGGCTCTGGAAAATCCGGGCTTACATGGATGCAGCAGTTGGTGGAAATGCGCTGGGAAAACGTCGACCGCAAAGATCTTCGCTTGAAACTGGTGATTATATCGATAGCTGGAAAGTGATTCAGTGCCACCCGCAAAAACATTTGTCACTGCTGTTTGGCATGAAAGCACCGGGACTAGGCCGTCTGGAATTTACGGTGAAGGACTTGGGCGAAACGCGTTTGTTGGATATCCGCGCTTGGTGGCACCCTGCGGGTTTTAGCGGCTTGCTTTATTGGTTTGCGATGATGCCCGCTCACCTTTTTATCTTCAAAGGCATGGCTTTTGCTCTGGCAAAAAAAAGTGGTGCGAAGAAGACTACTCCTTCGCACCACATATAATTTCCTTGGGTCTGCTGACCTTTGCTTAACCTTATTAAGGCTTCAGACTCTCTGGTAACACCAGCAGTCTATCGGCTTGGTTGCGAGGCCAAATCTGGTATTCACCGTGGTATTTCACGATAGATTTGTAGTCAGTCACTTTGGTCATCAGCATGCCATGTTCGCGAACGGTTTCAATAAACCAAGATTCTGGACCACGAACATAAAGGCTCAACGGTTTTATCAGCTCGCCTTCTTCATTGAAGCTTTTGCCCAAAGCAATATTGCAGACTGCAAAAGAGTGCTGACCGTCTGAAATCACACGCACCTTACGGTTGATCTCGTATTCGGTGTGGGTCATCCAATCGGCCTCTTCAAGCGCGGCTACCAAAGCGTCAAACTGGCTTTTAGTAATCGCACTGTGCTCATCACCTTGCGGGAAGTGGTGATGATAAACGCTCGCAATATGTTGCATTTGGCCTTTAATATTGGCGTGTTTGCCCATGCTACGACCCTGCTGCACCCAGGCCGTCATTTCTTTAGAAACAGAATTTCCAAAGCGCTGTTTTTTTACTGCTTGGGCCACCCAACGGCAAAGGAAAGATTCCTCACTCACAGGGTTGCTTTGTAATTTGCCGCTAGCCTTTGCTTCTTCAAGTTCAGCAAGGGCAGAATCCACGACGGATTTAATGTCTTCGATGTAGCTCATTTTCTTATTTTTTCGCTAAGCCCCAGTAAAACAGGGCGGATAAAAACGCACATGCTGCCATAGCACCAGTCATCGGCCAGGCTGAATTCACGTGAATGACCGCCACTGTACCACCAACTATGGTGCCCGTACCAAATCTCAATGTTCCTGCCAGCGAGGACGCAGTGCCCGCAAGCTCGGGATACGCACTCAATACACACGCCATAGAGTTGCTTCCGACGATAGAGATGGTGCCGACAAAGAACATAACGGGAATCACTGTTCCCCATAAGCCCCATTCAAAAGCTTGCCCAGCAATCAGAGCGATACCTGACAGAAGTTGAATCGTCAGGCCGATTTGCAGCATCTTCTCACTGCCGATTTTGCGCACAAACTTGCCGTTAAAAGAGGTCATCACAATCAGACAGACGACGTTCAAGCCGAACAGATAACCAAAGTTCTGGGTACTTACGCCATAGTAGTCGATGTACACAAATGCACCGGCTGTCAGGAATGAGAACATGCCCGCGAAAGAAAAACCGGAAGCAAAGATATAGCCGACAGACTTTCTTGAGCGCAGTATCTTCATATAATTGCGCAGCGTTGAGCCAAGACGGAGTGGCGGCCTTCCCTGCACGGGTAAGGTTTCTGGAATCAGTGATAACACCAAAACAATAACCAACGCGGCAAAGCCCGCTAGCACCCAGAAAATCGAGCGCCAGCCAAACCAAACCGCCAGATAACCACCAATCATCGGCGCTGCCAGCGGTGCCACCGTCATCACCAAGGTGATAAACGACATGGTGCGAGCAAATTCTTCGCGGTCAAACATGTCCCGTACCAATGCCGCGATAACAACCGCTGCTGCAGCACCAAAAAAGCCCTGAGCAGCACGAACATAGGTCAAGGTTTCAATATCTGCCGCCAAAGCACTGACAACCCCACCAACCAAGAAAAATGCGACACCGCCAATCAGAACAGGGCGTCGGCCATAGCTGTCAGAGATTGGGCCATGAATAAGCTGACCAATAGCGAAGCCTGCGGTATATGCCGCCAGCGTTTGCTGGACCTGTCCCGGCGTTACCGACAGATCTCGCGCAATGTCAGGCATGGCTGGAAGGTACATATCAATAGCTAAAGGCGTGAGCGCGGCAATAGCGCCGAGCACAAGGATCAAGAGAAAGGTCAGCTGTTGCTGCTGTTGGTTTACTGCATTCGTCGTCATGTATGCCTTGGTAAAAGAGGAGGTGGAGAAAAAGTGGCTTACCTTGATTGATTCGAAGGCTCGCTGATACCCATCCTGGAAAGAGAGAGCGGGTATGGATCACATATTAACATCAAGATTCATTCCAGTGAGGAAATGATGCCTTTCTATCTGGATACAGTCGATAAATCCTTAATCTACTGAATTAGCAATTTTTTATTCAGATCAAAAAGCGCTGCAAAGCTGGCTTTGCAGCGCTTTATTTGATTCAAACTATTATACCCAAACGACCTGGAGATGCTCGCATTCAGAGGTCATCAATGCGTTCAATTCGAGGCAAATTTTACGTGGAATAGTCGCTCTATTTCCGTGGAATTTGACGAACAAGTGGGCGCATTGATGTCCTCCCTTCGGGCGAGTTGACTGACGGCGTGCTCTTTGTTGTTCCTTTTTGATGGAGGTGACTAGACCTACAAAGGAACGCCGCGATCACAACGCCAGTCAATCTCGCTGAATCCTGCATCTTCAGGTTGTTTGGGTATATTGCTTAGGTAAGAACAGTGCAATCTCTTCTTCGGTCAGCTCGCGGTATTCACCCGGCTCAAGTTCTTCATCCAGAATGAGTTCTCCGATGGATTCACGATGAAGACCAACCACCTTGTTGCCTACTGCGGCAAACATGCGTTTTACCTGATGGTATTTGCCTTCGTGAATGGTCAGAAGCACTTCTTTTTCGTCTATCTGTTCCATCTGAGCAGGTAAGGTTTCTGTCTTCTCGCCACGCAGTTTAATACCTTCTGCAAAAGTCGCTGCAACGCCCTCTTCGACCGCATCATCCAACCACACTCGGTAAGTCTTGTCGCATTTGTGTTTTGGGGACGTCACACGGTGTGACCATTGGCCATCATCGGTCAGAAGCAATAGACCGGTGGTATCGCAATCCAAGCGCCCTGCAATGTGCAGCTTCTCAGCACCGATTTCATCCAGCAGGACAAAAACCGTTGGATTGTAGGGGTCGTCGTGCGAACAAACATACCCTTCAGGCTTATTCATCATGTAGTAACGAGGACCGGACAGGCTCAGCGACATGCCATCGAATTCTACATCCGCATCTTCGGCAATTTTGATAGCACCGTTTTTGATGACTTCACCATCAACCGTGACACGTTCTTCTTTGAGGACTTTCGCTGCTTGTTTGCGCGTAACACCGACTGTTTCGCACAAGAATTTGTCTAGCCTAATCATTGCTTTTCACCACATATTTCTGAGGGCGCGGATTATATACTTAAACTCCCAAGAGAGGCAGTGTTTAAAGCTCGCTGCCGGGTGTTTTATCAGGAAAGTTCAGATCCGTTTATGTGCTCTCATTCCTTATTGTTGAAATTGCACTCTCCGATTCTCTGTCTATAACTAAGAGATGCCGAACTTAACAAAATCGCCACAGTCTAAACTCGTGACTTCTAAAATATGATTATAATCTCCCATCGACTAACTTATTGATCAGGGAAGCATTTATGAAAATTACGCTGCAGTCGCCTTCCGTAGAGTCAATGCCACGTCTGCTTGAACTGTCAAAGTTTATGCACGACCACGAGGCACTGACTTTTGATGTCGAACATGTGACTTCCGCATTCAGTTTCCTCATTGGACACCCTAACCATGGCGACGTTTTCCTTATCAGCCTTGAGCAAGGAAACGAGCAGGAAATTATCGGATATGTTGTGCTTTGTTACAGCTTCAGTATTGAACTGGGCGGACAAATCGCGGTGATCGACCAAATCTTCCTCCAGCAGGATTGGCGTCGACAAGGTGTCGGCTCTCATGTTCTACCGAATATCGAGGCGCATGCCCTCGAAAAAGACTGCCATGCTGTGATTCTTGAAGTGAACATTGGTAACAGCGGTGCCAGAGAGTTTTACGAGCAGTTTGACTATATGGCTCGCCGCCAGCATTGCATTATGTCCAAGCGTCTATCGCGCTAGCCTTTACTTTGTGTGGCAGATACACTGGGCAGCCTTGAATTGGCTGCCTTTTTGATTCCATGTATACCCTTCGTCCTTATCAAGCTGACGCGGTCAAAGCCGTCGTCCACTACTTTAGAAACAACACCACACCAGCCGTTGCGGTTCTCCCAACCGGTGCAGGAAAAAGTCTGGTTATCGCAGAGCTCGCGAAGTTGGCACGTGGTCGTGTTTTGGTGCTTGCTCATGTGAAAGAGTTGGTCGAACAAAACCACGAAAAGTACGAAGGCTATGGACTGAAAGGCGGGATTTTCTCTGCAGGTCTCGGCAGAAAAGAGAGCAACGACAAAGTCGTCTTTGCTTCTGTGCAATCCGTGGTGCGAAATCTTGATGCATTTAAAGATCAGTTTTCTTTGTTAGTTATCGATGAATGCCACCGCGTGCCGGATAATGAAGACAGTAGCTACCGTAAAGTCATTTCCCATCTCCAAACCGTTAACTCTGGCATTAAGGTATTGGGTCTAACAGCGACACCTTATCGACTCGGTATGGGCTGGATTTATCAATATCACACCGCTGGCCGTGTTCGCAGCGAGAAACCCAGATTCTTCCGCGATTGCATCTTCGAGTTACCCATCAGATTTTTATTAGATGAAGGCTTTCTTACCGAAGCGAAGATCCTTGATGCGCCAGTGTTGAGTTACGACTTTTCATCACTCAAAGCGTCACCAACAGGATTCTATAAAGAAGCGGATTTGGACCGTGTGATAGAAAACGCGCCAAGAGCAACGCCCCAAATCATTAATCAGGTTCTGGATTACGCCAAAGAACGGCATGGTGTGATGATCTTTGCCGCCACGGTAAAACACGCTCAGGAAATTCTCACCCTGCTGCCTGAGAACGAATCGGCACTCGTTATCGGTGATACAGCGCAAGATGAACGTGACAGTATTATCCAGCGCTTCAAAAAACGGGAAATTAGGTATCTGGTCAACGTATCAGTGCTGACAACCGGCTTTGATGCACCACATGTCGATCTCATCGCCATCTTGCGTCCGACAGAATCCGTCAGCCTGTATCAACAAATCGCAGGACGAGGATTACGCCTCTCTCCCGGTAAGACTGACTGTTTGATTCTGGATTATGCAGGCAATGTCTACGACCTATATCAACCTGAAATTGGCGATCCTAAGCCGGATAGCGACAGCGAAATCGTTACTGTTCCCTGCCCTGCCTGTGGCTTTAACAACAATTTCTGGGGCAAGTTGGATAACAATGGTTTTCTCATTGAACACTATGGCCGTCGTTGTCAGGGCTTCTTTGAAGACGATGATGGCGAACGTGAAATCTGTGGCTACCGCTTTCGCGCCAAGTTTTGCAGCGAGTGCGGCGCAGACAACGACATAGCCGCAAGGCGCTGCCACCAGTGTGATCACGCACTGGTCGATCCTGATAAAAAGCTGAGAGACGCCTTAAAGCTCAAAGATGCCATGATCATGGCCTGCGCTGATATGCGCTTAACAGCAGGGAAAAACAAATTCGATAAACCGCAGTTAAAAGTCACCTATGTCGGGCAGGATGGCGCGGAAATTCATGAAGTCTGGCCCCTTTCGACCAAACGTCAAAAGGATGAATTTCTCGCTAAATTTATCAATCCACATTTGGTTGACCGACACAGACCTTTTACCGACACGGCGCCTTCTAAAGTCGCACGTGCAGAGCACAGGCTGAGGTTTCCCGACTTTATTGTGGCGAGAAAGAATGGGCGTTTTTGGGCGATTAGAGATAAAATCTTCGACCTGAATCAGTTCGCCTCACAGCAAGAGGTCAGAACCATGTTGACCAACGTGGCTTGAGCGGAAAAACATCGCAACCCACCTCAAACCTGATGATTAAAAACACAATGCGCACAAGTACTCAGCATTCACGCATTAAATCACTGGTAACGCTTGTTATTACCCAGTCTCAATGTTAGTATCCGCGCTCGATTTACTTGGTACTTAGTTTGGTCGCAAATCTAGGTACTTATTTTCAACTCTCTATTTAAGAGTATTTATTATGAAATTCGAAGCAGTAGTACGTACTGAGCAGGGTAAAGGTGCGAGCCGCCGCCTGCGTCACGCTGATCAATTCCCAGCAGTAGTTTACGGTGGCGAAGCAGCTCCTGTAGCAATCGCTCTGGACCACAAAAAAGTGATCACTCAAATGGACAAGCCTGAGTTCTACGAAGCGATTACTCTGGTTATCGACGGTGCTGAAGTTAACGTTAAGCCTCAGGACATCCAACGTCACCCATTCAAGCCAAAAGTTATGCACATGGATTTCATCCGCATCTAATTGCGTTTGAGCTTGAATTGAAAAAGCGCCTCTCGAGGCGCTTTTTTTGTATCCGTTGTTTGCCGTCAGCTAATCAGTCTTCATCACCAAACAGGGACTGTTGTGGGCTGACCTCTTCCACATTTCCTTCAGCTTCTTTCGCCAACTTAGCCCGCATCACGCGCACGTAACGCTGCTTACAAAGTCGAATCACATTGCGTCTTTGCTCACCGGTAAAATCATTCCAGTGAAAACGCTCTTCCCTACTTCGAAAGCAACCTTTGCAATAGCCTTTGTTATTCACCTGACACACACCAATGCAAGGGCTAGGCACGGTAAAGAAATCGAGTTGTTCCATACACCCTCCGATGTCGTTTGTGTCTGTGTTTTCATTCAAGCGAGTTTTCACTCGAAAAGCAAATTTCCTTCTGTAACTCGCTGATATTAACTTTACGCCCAATCATTTCCGCTTAGGTGATTTCCACTAGCGGAATAAAATTCCATTGCGTTTAGTGGTCTAAATTTGTTAAGTTGACCACATAACCTTTTGGGTTATCGCCTTTTTGCAGTACAGAGCTCCAACTCTGAAAGAATAAAATAAAAGGGCGCAAGGATGATTGTTATTTAGGAGGAGTTATGTCGTTTTTTGTTCCGTCCGCTGAGTCCCAAGATCACGCAGAATCCATTTACTTAGCCATTGCTAAACACGTTGATGCCCCAGTCAAGGATTCACGCATTGAAAGCCTGACATGGGAACATGAAGGCCAGGAAGTGAAGGCTAAAGTTGGCGATAAATTACCGACCTGCTTTGGCACTGACGATGAAGTAATTCTCGCGATTTTTGATTGTGGTGATGTCTATAAAGTGTGCACACCAAACCGTGGTGCCGTCTGCTTTGACCCGGTTGTTGCCTCTCGCACTTACGTTTCAAGCGTCGATTTCTTCTAGTTCGAAGTATTTTGAAGACAAAGAGCCGGGCAATAAATGCCCGGCTCTTTGTTTTTCTTCGACGAATAAAGCCGAATTTAGAACAACCCTAACTGTGGCATCGCTAAATCATCAAAGTTCTTACCAATAAAGGGCAATATGCCGTCTGCAATCGGCTTCAATTGTTTGTCGACATAATGTTGATAGTCATACGGACTATCCAACGCTTCTAATGGCTCGGCACCGTTAACAGTGATTACGTATTCAATCCAACCGCCGTGCTGATACTGAAGGTTACGCCCTAGCTTCTTGTTCGCTTCATCGGCTTTGCGTGCCGCTTTCACATGCGGTGGCACATTCTTTTCATAGTCAGAAAGCTTACGGCGTAATCGTTTACGATAGATAAGTTGACCATCATTGTTACCGCGTAACGTGTCTTCCACCGTATTACGCACGTATTCTTCAACCTCTTCTCCGTCAAAGACCTTCTGATACAAGGTTTGTTGGAATACCTGCGCTAATGGTGTCCAGTCCGTCCGTACCGTTTCCAATCCTTTATAGACGATACGTCGCTCACCATCTTTATTGACCAAACCCGCATAGCGCTTTTTGCTGCCGGTATCCTGTCCACGAATCGTAGGCATCAGGAATTTCTGGTAGTGGGTTTCGTATTCAATCTCAAGCGCCGAGGTAATTTCATAGTTTTCGGTTAAGTGATTAATCCACCAAGCGTTGATATGTTCCACCAGCGCTTTACCCACTTCATCAGCCTCTTCGTTTGAATAGAGCCTTCCTAGCGAAACAAAAGTCGAGTCAGTATCGCCATAAATGACTTCATACCCTTTTGCTTCAATCAGCTCACGGGTGGTCTTCATAATTTCATGACCACGCATGGTGATTGACGAGGCCAATCGATGATCAAAGAAGCGGCAGCCCGAAGAACCCAAGACGCCGTAAAAAGAGTTCATGATGATCTTAATCGCCTGTGAGAACGCCTTTTCGCCTTTCAGTTTGGCTTCGTCGCGGGCTTTCCAAAGGTTTTCGATCAATGACGGCAGGAAATGTTTTTCTCGGTGAAAGACACCACCACGAAAGCCCGGAACACTGGTTTCCTGAGCCTGAAGCCCTTCAATCAAACCTAAAGGGTCGATTAAAAACGTACGGATTATCGAGGGATAGAGGGATTTGAAATCCAATACCAGCACGGAGTCATACAAGCCGGGCTTACTGTCCATCACATAACCACCAGGGCTGGCAATCCAGTTTTCGCTAGCCAGTGTTGGCGCGATATAACCAGCACGATGCAACCTTGGCATATAAAGATTGGTGAAAGCCGCCACTGAACCGCCAATACGATCCAGTTCAATCCCTGTTAAACGGCTACGCTGGATAAGAAATTCCAGTAAGTGGGTTTGCTCAAAAATGCGGTTAACCAGCACACAGTCCTGCAGGTTGTATTTGGCAAGCGCAGGTTTGTCGTCACGGAACATCCGGTTGATGGAATCCATGCGATCGTAGGGGTTATCAATCGCTTTGCCTTCGCCGAACATTTCACGGGATACCGATTCAAGCGACCACGAACGAAAGCTGTATGTCGCCGTTTTCAGCGCATCAATCCCATCAATCACCACACGCCCTGGCAGAGTGATAAATCCCTGTCGGCTGTTTGAAGAATCGCGCCAATGTGCTTTTTCGCCACCGCGCCCTAATCGTAAATCCAGCTTGTGAAATGCAGCGCGTTTGACCAGAAGTCTGAAGTCAAAATCAATCACACTCCATCCCACGACCACATCAGGGTCAAACGTGACAAACCAATCATTGAGCGCTTTCAGCAAGTCATATTCTGACGCCACCCACTGAATCCAAGGGTACTCATCAGCATTGGCTGGCTTGTCGCCAATCATGATGACACGGCTATCACGCTCGCTATCTAGGCCTACTGAGTAAAGGACGCCCTTCTCTGAGCACTCGATATCAAGTGACACGCGGGAAAGTGAAGTGGAATAGTCGGACGATTTCGCTTTGGCTTCGCGATATTCCACAAAACCTCTACGTTGGGTAGCATTGCCCGCGAAAGTTAGTCCACCGCAGATAAACCTTTCCATAAGATATCGGTCAGGCAAACGGACATCAGATTCGAGGGTATCAATCTCTTCCATCTGAAGAAGGCGGCTTGCACGATTGGCAGCGTTGATAGTATTGAAGTAAAAACCAGATACCGTTTGGAGAGCAAAGTCTTTCAAAGGCAGTTCGCGGCAAGTGAAGGCGATACCTGCGGTATTGAGTATTGTCTGAGCCTGGTTCACATGAACGGACGCAACAAAAAACACTGGCTTTTCGCCCGTGACAATCAATTTCGCGGGCCCATTATCGGTCTGAACCCAGAATGTCAGCTCAGTCTGTTCACCGATATCACGACTGTGTCGACTGATTAAAAAACCGTCTTGATACTGCAAGTTAGCCTCTGAAATAGCAATCTCACGTGCAGTATACCCCAGCTTGTCGCCCATCGTTGATTTTATCTGTACGTACGAACAGTATGATACCCACGAGTACCATTCATTCTCAGAATTCCTCCATTCAATTCAGTAGCCTGTTGTTATAGTTCCTAAGTCAATGGAGGAAGTATGATGAGCAGTCAGGTCTCACATATCGTCGTCGTCGATGACGAGCAGGAAGTGAGAGACGTCCTAGCCGATGCCCTAACTCAGGTTGGTTACAACGTCACTAAAGCAAGTAATGGCAACCAGCTTAGGGCAGCCAGTGATATCGATTTGGCCGTGATAGATCTCCGTCTAAACAACGAAGATGGTCTCCAATTAGCGCGTCAACTCAGAGAAAGCAGCGATATTCCCATTATGATGCTCACTGGCAAAGGCGATGCCACCGATCTGATTATTGGACTGGAAGTCGCCGCCGATGATTACATGATGAAGCCCTTCAACCTGCGCGAGTTCACCGCCCGGGTGAATGCGCTGCTTCGTCGAAGCAAAAAATCACAGACGCTTGAATCCAAACCTGTCGTGAGTGACGAAACTCTGTATCAATTTTCTGATTGGACGCTCAACCTTTCCCGACGCCAACTCATTCATACCAATGGGCACCAAGCCGACCTCACTTATGGTGAATTTTCCCTTCTCGAAGCCTTTATTCTCTCCCCTCAACGAGTTCTGACCCGTGAGCAGTTGATGGAGAAAACACATGGTTTCGACAGTGATTCAATGGACAGAACAATCGATGTTTTGGTGGTCAGGCTTAGGAGGAAAATCGAACCAAACCCTCGAGTTCCCTCGTTGATCAAAACTGAACGGGGCCTAGGTTATCGCTTTGACTGCTCCGTCGTCCAAGTCACGAATTCGGCGTTAAGCGACCAGTAATGCGAAGCCAGAGTATTCGCCCGCATTTAATGCTGACACTGTCGGTGTTATTGCTTCTCACCACACTGATGGCGGGCTTTTCCCTGTTTACGTTATGGCAGAATCAATACCTGCTCGATCGCGTCACGGAAACTACTCTGACCGATACGCAAACGGCTTTGAATCTCTCTGAAGGTGTCGCCCAAATTGCGGCAATGGCGCCTTATACCGCCTCGTCTGCCCGTCCATTTCAGGTACAGAACGAAAAAGCCCAGCTCTACGCCAGAGCGAAAGCATTGCGGGAGAATGCCGCCAAACTGACAAATCCAGATTATGCCCTAGAGCTTGGGAAACGTTACCAAGAAGTCGAAAACACACTCACCAAACTGATGGCCAACGTCGAAAGTGAGTTGTTTATTCGCGAAGACTTGATGGCCCAGCAGTTCTCGCTGGATGAACTTGAAACCTATTCTTTTGGTAAAGGATTTGTCGATGCTTTCCGCAAGGATCCCACCCGGATCCAGTCCGGGTGGATAGAACAGGTGATGGTCAGCATTGAAAAAGCAGCCGCTAACAATCCCAACTTGTCTCGTAGTGTTTCACCCGTGCTGGCAACCCTTTCCCGCAGTAACGAACAAATCAACGCATTGCGTTCAGAAAACGCCTTCTTACTAGCCTCTATCCGTGCGCAGTCAGAGCGAATGGCTGACTACGTGACGGAGATTGTTCAAACCCACCAGAATGATGTCAACGAACAGCAGCTCCTCGCAAGAAAAGCCATCAATCACGTTGCGCTGCTTATGGCGTTCATATTGCTCTCTCTCGCCGTTGGCGTGTTTTATCTTTATCGTTTTAATGATCGCATGGCGAAAGACCTTCAACGGGTCACTGATGAAATGATTAGCCTCGCCAGTGGTAACACAGAACATGAACCTATCAACATTCCCCGTCAGGATGAAATCGGTAAGCTCGCAAGTGCTTTCAAAGCTTTCCAACACAATGCAATCGAAAAAGCCCGGGTCACAGGCGACTTGTCTCGCCAGAAGCTTCTTCTAGAAACCTTGTTCCACGATATGCAGGATGGACTAAGTGCCTTCGACAAAGACAACCGCCTGTTGGTGTGGAACCGAAAATATATCGCCCTGCTGGGTATCGATCCCCAAAAGTTAAATGAAGGCATGCATATTGAAGATGTTCAGGCATTGATCACCCCTTCACTGTTGCAAAGTGACCAGGAGTCTCTCGATGAAAAAGAGACCATTGCGCAGCGCCACTTGGAGCAACAGGTGTTTGAACGTCAATTCAAGGACGGCAGAATCGTCGAATACCGAAGCCAGCCCCTTCCTTCGGGCGGCTTTATCACCCTGTACCGAGATTTAACCGAAAACCGTCAGATAGACTTGAAATTACGCCAAGCGCAGAAAATGGAAACGCTGGGACAACTGACTGGCGGCATCGCACACGACTTCAACAATCTGCTCTCGGCCCTTGGTGGCAACCTTGAACTGTTGGATATGAATGCCCCGCTCGAGGGAAACAACAGAACCTATCTAAACCGCGCCCTGTCCGTGACAGAAAAAGGCACACAATTAGTCGACAGGCTACTGGCTTTCAGCCGCCGACAGCCGCTTCATCCAGAACCCGTGAATCTGGAGCAAACCCTGTGGGAACTCGCCGATCTTCTTGAGTACACGCTGGATGGTACAAGCCGACTAACGTTGGATCTTTCTGAACATGAAAGCTGGGTTTACCTGGATAAAAGTGGATTGGAGAACGCATTGATCAATATGCTTCTCAATGCCAATAGCGCAATGCCAGAAGGTGGTGTCGTCACCCTTTCCACCCGAGCCTGCCAGATGCTTGAAGCCAATCAGGAAGCGGTATTGTTGGAGATTTCGGATACCGGAAATGGCATTGCATCGGATGTGATGACCAAAGTCATGGAGCCCTTTTTCACCACCAAGGAAAAAGGACAAGGCAGCGGCCTTGGCTTGAGCATGGTGTACGGCTTTGTCGAGCAATCTCATGGTGAAATTGCTATCAGCTCGCGGTTGGGCGTTGGCACTCAAATCAGCATCATGTTGCCCTTCACGCAGGAAAAACGTAGCGATAACGCTTCAGAATCATTCCCTGAAACCGTTACACGTGTTGGCAACCGTAGGGTTTTGTTGGTGGATGATGATGACGATGTATCCCTACCCATCAAAGCCCTTCTGGAAAACGACGGCGCCAAAGTCACAGTGGTTCAGTCAGCGAGCGAAGCGCTGACAACACTTCAAGATATCTCCTTCGATTGTGTACTCAGTGACATCAATCTTGGCAGCAAAGAAACCGGGATTTGGCTGCGAAGTAAGGCGCTTCATCTATTCCCTGACCTTCACTTTGTTTTGATGTCCGGACTCCCTGCCAGCCAACTTTCTGAGCAATTTGGCTACCAACCTGACTGGCCTTTGATCACAAAACCAATAAGTTATCGTCAGCTTCACTTATCTCTCTTTCCAAATCATTCAAACAGTTAGCCGCTTTATTTCAATTGTGAACAACAAGATTCACGATTTGAAACCGTTCATTCGTTTTCATTTGCCAGTGTATTTGAAAAGACAAAGACACAAGGAGATCTGCTATGAAAACGCTGTTACGCAAAACCGCTATTGCCGCTATGTTTGCAGCCTTGCCACTGGCACAGGCTTCCGCAGAAGAAGTGCTAATTGGTCTGATTACCAAAACCAACACCAACCCATTCTTCGTGAAAATGAAGGAAGGCGCTGAAGCAAAAGCAAGTGACTTGGGCGCGAAAGTCAGTTCATTTGCAGGCCGTTTCGACGGTGATACTGACTCTCAAGTTCAGGCAATTGAGAATCTGGTTGCCGCCGGTGCAAAAGGGATTCTCATCACCCCAAGCGATCCACAGGCACTTGCACCGGTTGTCAAACGCGCCCGTGAAGCAGGCGTCCTTGTTATCGCGCTGGACACCCCGTTCTCACCTGCCAGCGTCGCCGATGCCACCTTTGCAACAGACAATTTCAAGGCTGGCGAAATGATTGGACAGTGGGCAAAAGCAAAACTGGGGGACAACGCAAAAGACGCCCGTATCGCGCTGCTGGATTTGAGTACCGCCAACATCACCGTCGATGTAGCACGTAATCAGGGATTTCTCACAGGGTTTGGTATCGACACCAAAAACCCCGATATTAACCGCGACGAAGATGACTCTCGCATCGTGGGTAACGACGTGACCCAAGGCTCAGAGGAAGGCGGCCGTCGCGCAATGGAAAACCTCCTCCAGAAAGATCCTAGCGTAAACCTCGTTTACACCATCAATGAACCTGCTGCGGCTGGCGCTTATGAAGCCCTCAAAGCAGTAGGCCGTGAAGATGACGTGATTATTGTTTCTGTCGATGGCGGCTGCCCAGGTGTGGATAACGTCGAAGCAGGTGTGATCGGCGCGACGTCTATGCAGTTCCCTCTCAAGATGGCATCACTGGGTGTTGAAGCGGTGGTGGAATACGCGAAATCTGGCGTGAAACCGGGTGCGACACCAGGCAAATCGTTCTTTGATACCGGCGTAGAACTCATCACTGATGAGCCTGTTAACGGCGTGTCTTCGTCTACTTCGAAAGAAGGTAAAGGCAAGTGTTGGGGCTAACCCCTTAGGTTTCGAGAGGGAGCCCTTCCCTCTTTTTTCTAATCTCGGACATTTCCTGTCTGGACACGGACGCACTCAGGAGCAATAAATGTCATCTTCATCTGAACAAAACCGCACACTTGGAGACCAACTCCATCAAGGTTTTAGCGTTGGACAGCGCATTCAACTCTATTTACATAATCACCCGACTGCCGCCCCTTTTCTCGTTCTGATCATTGCTGTTGCGGTGTTTTCAACCTTGGTTGGTGATCGTTTCTTCCACCCATTCAACCTTTCTTTGGTGCTCCAACAAGTCACTATCATTGGTGTCATTGGAATCGCGCAAACCCTGATTATTCTCACCGCAGGCATTGATTTGTCGGTCGGTGCCATCATGGTCCTCACTTCTGTGGTGATGGGAAGATCAGCCATAGACTATGGCTTTTCCGCCCCCGTTGCTTTGTTGGCAGGATTATCCGTCGGCGCAATATGCGGCCTAATCAACGGCCTTTTGGTCTCGCGGATTAAGCTCCCGCCGTTTATCGCCACATTGGGTACATGGAACATCTTTTTTGCTTTAAACCTTTGGTATTCAAACAGCCAGACAATCCGCTCACAAGTCATTGACCAGCAAGCGCCATTGTTACAGTGGCTTGGCAATACCATCGAGTTCTTTGGTGCGCGCATTGCTTACAGTTCCATCTTTATGCTGCTGCTGTTTGTGATCATCTGGTATGCCCTAAACTGGACAGCTTGGGGACGGCACGTTTACGCAACGGGCGATGACCCCGATGCGGCCCGGCTTGCTGGTATCCGAACACGCAAAATTCTGCTGTCAGTCTACGTACTCGCTGGCGTGATATGCGGCCTTGCGGCCTGGGTACTGATTGGACGAATCGGCTCAGTCAGTCCACAGGCAGGTTTCACCGCCAATCTGGATTCTATTACCGCTGTTGTGATCGGCGGAACCAGTCTCTTTGGCGGCCGGGGCTCTATTTTTGGCACTCTGATTGGGGCACTGATTGTTGGCGTCTTTAGAAACGGACTGGCGTTACTGGGTGTTGATGTACTTTGGCAGGAGTTTACTGTCGGCATTCTCATCATTGTGGCTGTCAGTATCGACCAATGGATCCGGAGGGTGGCATCATGAGCAATGAAAACCAAACGCCTGTACTTCAAGCCAAAGGGCTGGTTAAACGTTATGGTCGCGTCACCGCGTTGGATGGCGCAGATTTCGATTTGATGCCCGGGGAAATTCTGGCTGTTATCGGTGATAACGGCGCAGGGAAATCCAGTTTGATCAAAGCCCTTTCCGGCGCGCTGATCCCCGACGATGGAGAAATCATCTTGGACGGCGAGCGCGTTAAGTTCTCCAACCCAATGCAAGCCCGTGAAGCCGGTATCGAAACGGTTTACCAGAACTTGGCAGTTTCCCCTGCCCTCAATATCGCAGACAACCTCTTCCTTGGTCGGGAAATTCGTCATTCAGACTGGCGCGGCAAATGGTTCCGCATGCTGGATAAGAAAGCAATGCGCGACAAAGCCAAGGAAAAGCTCACGGAGCTTGGCTTAATGACGATTCAGGACATCACCCAAGCAGTAGAAACGCTCTCAGGAGGGCAACGCCAAGGGGTCGCCGTGGCACGTTCTGCTCTGTTTGGCTCAAAAGTGGTGATTATGGATGAACCCACTGCCGCTTTGGGCGTAAAGGAATCCCGTCGCGTGTTAGATTTGATCCTCGAAGTGAAAAACCGTGGGCTTCCTGTGGTGCTGATCAGTCACAACATGCCTCACGTATTTGAAGTGGCTGATCGTGTGCACATTCACCGCCTGGGCAAGCGGGTGGACATCATCACTCCGCAGACCCACACTATGAATGATGCCGTCGCAATCATGACGGGGGCAATGGAACCGGGGCAAACCATCGAAATGTCTGAGGCTTAGCTTGCATGCCGAAAGCGCTACTTATATTTGTTCTTTCCATTTTGATGCAGCCGCCCGCCGCGGCTGCCATCAAAGCCGGAGTCAGCGTCACTGATCTCACTAATCCCTATTTCATTACTGTGGTGCGTACGATCAAAGAGGAATTATCCAATCGCTTTGGTGATGATAGTGTCCTTCTTGTTCGCTCAAGTGCCTATGATCACCCAAGGCAAGTACGCCAGCTCAATGAGTTTATGGCAGAAGAAGTCGATGTAGTGTTTCTCGTCGCGTCCGATGAACACAAGATTGGACCTACTGTTCAACAACTTTCCAACGCTGGGATTCCCGTGTTCGCTATTGACGTAAGAGCTGACGGTGCAACTGCCACTGTTACCACTGATAACCTCCGTGCAGGAGAAGTCGCTTGCGAGGGTTTGGCGAGAGTGCTCGGTGGTGAAGGGAATGTACTAATTATCAACGGGCCACAAGTTTCGGCTGCTGTGGAGCGGGTTCAAGGATGCAAAACAGCGCTGGCAAAACACCCGAAACTTCATTTGTTGGGCGATTCTCTTAATGGCACGGGGAGTATGGAAGGTGGACTGGAGAAAATGGCCTATGCCTTGCAGCTTTATGATGATATTGACGGCATTTTTGCTATCAACGATCGCACTGCGCTAGGTGCTGAAAGCGCATTACTACAAGCAAAATCTGATGCGGTGATTATCTCGGTGGATGGTAGCCCAGATGCCAGAACAGCATTTCTTGAACGCAGACCAAACTGGATTGGCTCCTCAGTTCAATCGCCGGAAACCATGAGTCGTGAGGCTGTTCAGATAGCTGCAAAGTGGCTTAAAGAAGGACAAATCGAAAAAGTAAACGTGCTTATTCCCACTCGATTGATGACGTCGGAAAATGCGTCCACATTCAGGGAGTGGTGACCCGTTGGCCTTAGGCCAATGACGATTGCTTATTCTCTTTGCCCAAAAAGGTCACGGTTATACCGAACAGAATCACCGCAGCAGAGATGACCATTCTCAATGTCAGCGTTTCATCCAACAGCATGTAGCCAGCAATCGCCGCAATGATTGGCACTGATAACTGCATCACCCCAGCTTGAGTCGCTTTGAATTTCTGCACGACGCCATACCAAATCGCATAACCAATTGCTGACGCCCCTGCACCAGATAAAACAGCCAACCAAATACCCTCCGAAGACACAGTATTCATTGGAATGTTGAGCAAGAAAAATGGCACGACGAAGAAAATACTCAAACGGAAGTTAATACAGTTAGCGGGAAGCTGCGGCACTTTCATTTCCTTGCCAAGCACACTGTAGATACCCCATGCCACGCCAGAAATTGCCATCAAGCCCGCGCCCCAAGCATCAGGTGCATTCATTCCCGGAGAAACCATGTAACCAAGGCCTGCAACCGCGATTAATGCCCCGATATACTCCAATCCACTCGCACCACCTTCTTTATGATGGCTATATGCGAACATGGTTAGTTGAACGAAAGCGAACAGAATGAGCGCGCCAATACCGGTTTCCAGGTACATATAGGCAAAGGAGAAAGTCGCTGCATACAGAAACAGCATGGCAGCTGCGAGCCAGTGTTCCATCGGTTGCTGAACCAACGCACATTTTGGTGAATCACTCTTTCTGGAGTGAAAAATAAATGAGAGGACATAAAGCACTAGTGCACCTGACACCAATCGAATCGAGGTAAACGATGCCGGATCAATATCACTTTCCGCTAATGCCATTCGACACAATACCGAATTGGCGGCAAAGAAGGTCATCGCGACCAAAGCCATCATCAGGTTTATCAGCGTTAACCTTGTCATGTGAACCATCTTCACCGTCCTTACATCATCACTTGCTAAATCTGACCGCCCTAGCCGACTTCCACTTTCACAAATTTGAGAAAAAATGGATATATTGACAAATACTCCTGAACTTTTTGAAATTACCTTAACTGATTGATATTTGCTCTTGCATACAGTGAAGTTTGGTAAAACGGCTCGAAAGCGGTAAAATACCGCTCCCGTTTTTTCAGTGGTGAAGTGAATGTCTGAAGCGAAACGTAAAGCTCTCAAGAAAATTGCTAAATGCCTCGAGTTAAGCAATTCCTCTAACATCAACGAAGCTGCACAGGCCATCAAAATGGCGCAGCGTTTGATGAAGAAGTATGGGCTTGATCAGGACGATATTGACTTCATCAGTATGGGTAAAACCACGTCTGAAACCTTGCTTCCAACGTCTATCAGCGACGGTATTCTAAAAATCATACGCGGCATTAACACACGCTTTGGCGTCGAGTGCGTGCTGACCAATTACAAAGGTCTAAAGAAAGCAGAATTTATCGGCGATGCCGATCGGGCGATCTTTGCTGCTTTTGCATTCGATATCGTTTACCGAGAAATGAACGAGCACATTGGCCAGTTCAGAAACAGCTTCCAGGGTTCTGGTACCTCTCAGGTTGAACTAAACCGTCGCGTTCAGTCATTTACCATGGGTTGGCTTGAAGGAGCCTTGGCTAAGCTTCCTAATATCGCGCCTGACGGTGATGCTGATAAGAAGATCAAAGACTATATCGATAAACAGTTTGAAAACATCGATCGCGAGACTTTCAAACAGCAATTGAAAGAAGCGATGAAGAACATCACCGATGATTACGAAAAAGGGATGCGGAAAGGAAAACAGGTTTCCGTCAGCCGCCCCGTTTCGGGAGCACAAGAAGTTAAGCGCCTAAGTTAGGCGCTTTTTTACAATTGAGACTCTACCCAAATAGAGTAATTGATAATGTTGTAACTTACTGACTTCACAAAGACTCACCGAAAAACCACCTCTTTTTGAACACTGTTGTATTAAAAAAGCCTGAATTTGCCGCGTTGCTATTGTGTTGCAGAGTGCCAAGCCCTAGCCTAGCTTATTAAATCATCACGCAGTTGGTGGTTGAGAAGATTTGCAAAAGCAAACTCAAGGATGGTGACTCAAAGAGAGATACCATAGTCTACCTTCCAAACCCTCTCTAGAAGGAATGGAGAAAGCAAAATGAAAAAAGCAGTGACAAGCCTTGGACTCATTGTGGCCTTAAGTCCAGTGGCAAGTGTATTCGCCCAAGATGATTCAAACTTTTATCTGGGTGGTCGTTTCGGTGTATCTACGCTGACTGATGCCTGTGAAGCAGGCGATTGTGGCAGCAATGATGATGTTGCTGGCGGCCTGATTCTTGGTTATGACTTCGGTAATAACTTCTCTATCGAATCGACTTACGACTATCTGGGACGTTTCGATACCGCATTCACTGGCGTAAATGCTGGCGCTGGTGATCTTACCGCACTGACTTTGGCACCAAAGTTCAACGTTGGTGTGACTGATCTTACCGACATCTACGGTAAGCTTGGTCTTGCATGGTGGAATTGGAACAGCAAAGTAGGCACTGGTGACGTTGATGATTACACAATCTTGGCAGCACTGGGTGTTGACCACCGTGCGAACGATCTGGTTAACGTCCGCCTGGAATACCAATACCTTCCAGATATGGACAAAGATTACTTCGATGCAGACAACCACCTGATCACCGCAGGTGTTACCTTCCACTTCGGCCGTCACTCTGAGCCAGAGCCAGTAGTTGTAGAAGAAGTGGTTGTGGTTGAAGAAGTAGTTGTGGTTGAAGAAGCCAAAAAGTATGTCTTCTCTGAAGCAGACGAAGTTGAACTATTTGCATTTGGTAAATCTTCACTTTCAGATGGCGCAGCGCAACACCTGGAGCCAATGCTGAAACGCCTGCAAGACTTTGAAGAGTCGACTGCAATCATCATTGGTCACACCGACAGCGTCGGTTCTGAAGCATTCAACCAAAAACTGTCTGAAGAGCGTGCACAAACAGTGGCAAACTACTTCATCGACAATGGTATCGCTGCTGAACGTCTGTCAGTAACGGGTGAAGGTGAAACTAACCCTATCGCGTCTAACGATACTGAAGACGGCCGCGCGAAAAACCGCCGTGTTGAAATCGAATCTCCTGAGTTCGTTTACGAAGAGATGTAAATCCACTCTTCAAAGACTATAAAGCCACGCACTTGCGTGGCTTTTTCTTTTAATTTTCGATGTAATTTGGAAAATCCGCCAGCATCAAATCGATCTTGCTCCTGTCCTCATCAGCGACACCTGCTACACGCTGATAGACTGGCGAGTGGCGGTCGTCAATTCGCGGAAAACTCCATCCGTATGTTGAAGAAATAAAGCTCTCTGCAAAATCAGCCGAGTATCGCAAGCATCCCGCTAAAACCGTATCGACATAGCTTTGAGCTATGGGATGATGACTGCAAGGCGCTATCACTTCATCTGTCACGTACACATATACAGGGCCATCAACAGCAAAACCTTCTTCCAGTACCTGAATACGGTCAGACTCTAAAGGCACACGTTGATACCCCGCTTCGCGGATATCAAACACCTCTAAGGCGTTGTCATCAATGTGAATCAACACGCCATTGCAATGCCCTTCACCTTCGCGAACAACCAAATGAGACATCACTGGTGACCCCGTATGCCCCCAGTGTCTTTGCAGACCACTCACAACCGCAGGAACGGCAATGCCCGTCTCTCCAGTGAGTTGACGTGAAGCTGCATTGATTAAACTTCCATATCCGAATATATACATAAATTTGTTGACAATTCTCCTAACACCTTAATTGGATTAATCCAAACAACACGTGCTACTGTCAACGGTGTAACGTGAGAATCGGTTGTTGTTCAGAAAAACCAACGTTCTCTGCATAGCAACTCTCAATCTTTCCTAAATTTCTTTACGTTCAGAATACTTTTAAACCACTATTCTGCTCGACCGCAGTGCGAAGGATTTACCTGCGGTGCCTCCAAAGATACGACATGGATAAAAACAATGACCGCTTATAAAAGCTTAGAAAAGCAATTCAAGAAACTCTCCAATTACGAACACCTCGCCGCGATCTGTGGTTGGGACCAGGCTGCCATGATGCCTGATGGTGGCAATGATGCCCGCGCACATGCAATGAGCGAACTCGCCGTGCTATGCCATGAAACCCTTACAGCGCCTGAAATGGGTCAGTGGATAGTAGAAGCAGAGGGCAACATCGCGTCCCTTTCCGCAGAACAACAAATCAGTTTGAAAGAGATGAAGCGCGTTTGGCAACAAGCCACTGTGTTGCCGTCCGGTTTAGTCGAAGCGAAATCTATCGCGGGCTCAAAATGCGAACATGAATGGCGCACCCAACGTAAAGAAAATGATTGGGATAACTTTGCCGTCAATCTCAAAGAAGTGGTCAAACTGGCGCGTGAAGAAGCAGCGATTCGCGCAGAACAAACTGGCCTCAGTAGATACAATGCAATGCTTGATCTTTACGAGCCAGGCATGACAACAGAGAAGCTGGACGTTATCTTTGGCGATCTCAAATCCTGGTTACCAGAACTCACACAGCAAATCATTGAGAAGCAGTCGACAGTCGCTGTCGAAGATCCCGCTGGACCTTTCCCTACAGAGCAGCAAGCAGAGCTTGGTAAAAAGCTGATGGAGATTCTGGGTTTTGATTTCAACCGCGGTCGACTGGATGTATCAATGCACCCGTTTTGTGGCGGTGTGCCTGAAGATGTGCGAATTACCACTCGCTACAATGAAGACGACTTTACCCAAGCCATCATGGGCGTGATTCATGAAACCGGACACGCTCGTTATGAGCAGGGTTTGCCTAAACACCTTGCAGGCTTGCCAAGTGCAGAAGCACGCTCAATGGGCATCCACGAGAGCCAAAGCCTGTTCTTCGAAATGCAGCTAGCGCGAAGCCCAGAGTTTGTTCAGCACATTGCCGAATTCGCAAAGGATACATTTGGCCGCGAGTCTGATAAAGCCTTTGAGATTGCCAATATCAACGCTCTGTATAAACGTGTTCAACCGGGCTACATTCGGGTTGATGCAGATGAAGTCACCTACCCTGCGCACGTTATTCTGCGATACGAAATAGAACGCGATCTGATTGAAGGAGTCATTGAGGTAGATGATATTCCTGGCATCTGGAATCAAAAGATGCAGGAATATCTTGGTATCTCTACCGAAGGTAATTTCACTGATGGATGTATGCAAGATATACACTGGACTGACGGCTCATTTGGCTATTTCCCAAGCTACACGCTGGGTGCGATGTATGCGGCGCAGTTTATGGCAGCAATGCGCAAGACAGTTGATGTCGACACCTGCCTGAAACGGCTGGACATCGCACCGATTAGCGAGTGGCTGAAAGAGAACGTTTGGTCGAAGGGATCAACGCTTTCAACAGATGAGTTGGTGACTCAAGCGACTGGTGAACCACTCAATGCTGAGTACTTTAAGCAGCATCTGATGGCACGTTACCTGGACAACTAGCAGCACCTTACTCGAAATGCGCGCTCTCCGTTTAGTTCAAAGGCAGGATCACCCTGCCTTTTTCTTTTCTCTTCTACACCTTTCTGAGCAATATCTGACCTCGTCCCAACAAGTAGTCCATTTTTTCCTCCAGGAAAATGGCCTTTCACAAACAACGCAGATTTTGGTTGGCAGGTGTGCTTTGTTACCCCGGTAACGCTTTGTCGCTTTCATCGCTGTTTGTACTGTGTTGGGCAATAGCCACGACTTACTTGGACAGGACGCAACTTTTGATGCTTGGTTTTTCTTGCAGACACGCGTTTACGCCAGCTTTTGAAACTGCTCGGCTTTAGTGAACGACGCATCAAGCCAATGAGTTGAGGTTCTCCCAGACCAAACTGATGATCGATAGCTTCAAATGGCGTTCTATCCTCCCACGCCATTTCAATGATTCTAGAAAGGTCTTCGTCGCTAAAGTCCATCAAATTTAGCTCCCGCAATACATGATTCGCCGTCTGAGCATCAGGATTGCTGCTCACTTGTCTGTTTGAATTCGTTGAACACATCCTCAGCTTCGGCGGTCAGTTTTGAATACATTCTGATGTCCCCCCTTCTCTGGGCTTGCATCGCTTGTTCCAGCAACATCGAGTGTTTCTTCTTAAGTTTCTTTGCGGTTCTGTCTTTGAACAATGAAAACACGGCTCACTCCTTTAGATGTGGATTTGATAGTACGGAAGCACATAAAAAATGGATTAACACTCTCTTTTTTAGGTGGTGGTTGATGAATATAAAATGCTTTAAAAAATACCAAAAATCGAACTTCATCGTTTTTAAAAAGCTATATCCCCCATTAGAGGCCATGCATTTCTCACCGTTACTTTAGCGAACATAAACTTTAAAGATTAAGAACATCTCATACGTTAAAATTAGCTAGACATAGCTGTCCAATATAACCTCACCAGGTATTACAAATTAGAAAAACAATAATAAACTCCATTTTTTAACCCATTGCACCCACAAATAGAAAAAAGATCCGATACTATTTACATAAACGCTACTAACAAGAAAAACTGGAGAGGTCTCCCTGGCATAAGTAGGTTTAGGAGGATAAAAAAATTGTGGCGAACAATGACATCATTTAAAACAATATTCGGCATAGATTTGAGGTCGCTGGCGCTATTCCGTATCGCTCTAGCAATATTAATTATGGTGGACCTCATCAGCAGGGCGCGCGATATTGAAGCCTTTTACACAGACGAAGGCGTTCTAACCCGCTCCGCGTCAATGGGATATGCTTCAGATTTTCGCTGGTCCATTTATTGGGCAAGTGGTAGTGAGTGGTTCGTCGTTTTGCTATTTATAGTCGCCTTTTTGGTGGCGTTTCTGTTACTCATTGGCTTTAGATCTCGGTTGATGGCTTTCATCAGCTGGATATTTTTGCTTTCCATTATGAATCGGAATGCTGTCCTAGGAGCTGGGGGCGACTCCCTACTTACCGTAATGTGTTTTTGGGCCATTTTACTGCCAATAGGAGCCAGATTCTCTATCGATTCAGCCCTAAATCGACGATATCAAACTGAACCAAACGCAGAACCCACAAGCCATAATTACTTCTCTATAGTGTCAGTAGGTGCATTACTTCAGGTCATGTACCTATATTTCTTCACTGCGATTTTGAAAACGGGTGATGAATGGCGTGTGACTATGGATGCAGCTTACTATGCTGTTCATCTCGATCAGATGGCGACTGTCTTCGGTGTTTGGATGAGAGATTTTCCAGCGCTACTGACACTTGGTACTTACTTCGTGTGGTACTTAGAAATTGTGGCCCTATTCCTAGTATTCTCGCCGATCTTCCATGTTCCCCTTCGTCTTTTCACTTTGGCGTTACTGGTCGCAATGCACACGACTTTCTTTCTCGCACTACATATCGTACTGTTCCCTTTTATCGACTTCATGTCGCTCAGCTTATTGATTCCTGGGGTATGCTGGTCTTGGGTGGCGAGAATTAATGATCGCGCTAAACGGAGAGACGTAACCATCTTCTATGATGAGGACTGCGGTTTTTGCAAAAAAACATGTCTGATCCTGAGAAGTTTCCTACTGCCAGAGAGCGTAAAAATACTGCCGGCCCAGACAAACCCAGACATTTATCCGATTATGGAACGTGAAAACAGCTGGGTGTTGCGTGACCATAAAGGCGGCCTGCATACCCATTGGAATGCCGTACAATACCTCTTTCGGATCTCTATTCTTTTCCGTCCAATCGGAACGGTAATGGGTTTGAAACCCGTCCTTAAAGCAGGCAACAGACTCTACGGCTGGATAGCAAACAACCGAGCGACAATGGGTCAAATAACGGAACGCTTCCTTCCATACAGAGAGGTCAAAGAGCGGGCTAACTGGGTTGAAAATGGCCTTGGCCTGGGTACGCTTTATATCGTCACCTATTACAACATCGCAGGCATCCATCAATGGAATATCAAGTACCCTAAGCATGTTTCAGCCATTGCTGAAACACTCCGCCTTGATCAACGCTGGGATATGTTTGCTCCCTACCCTTTTAAGTTTTCACAGATGCCAGTCATTGAAGGGAAAACGCGCGGTGGTGAGATTGTCGATGTGTACCGTATGACTTTTGATGAACCGATACGCACATACCCGAAACTCTTATCTGCGGATTTCAAAAATTATCGGTGGCGGAAATACTTAGGAAGAATCTCCTCAACCAAAAACACCAAGGTTCTATCAGGATATGGTAACTATCTATGTCGACAATGGAATAAAGGCCCTGATGTCCCTAAAGACAAACAGCTCGCCATTTTTACCATAGAATTCGAGCGTTTAAAAAACATGCCAAACTACCAAAAACGTGTTCCATTAACGATTTCAGTATGGACTCACTGGTGTTTTAAAGAATATGCTGTTAAATAAGCAATAAAAATTATGATAGAGGGAGCTACATAACACGGCTCCCTCTTTTTCAATGGTATAAACATATGCTTTTCCAAATCAATCCACGGTGATGTTCAACCACCGATCAGAAAAGCATAAGCCTCTGTTTAATCGCCAAAAAAATAGTCCATACCAACCATGAGAGCATGGCTGTCGTACTTGTCTGTTTTATTGTCGCCAATATCGTCGATAAACTGGTAGCCCACGCTAAGGTTTATGTTAGGTTCAAGCTTGTACTGAAGACCAACTTCAGTGAGAAATGAAAACCCATTAGCGTTGAGGTCGGGTCGACCAACTTGCTTTTTTTCCATGTCCCAGTAAGCCACTCCCATCTGACCAAAAACAGTAAAGTCGTTTTCTAGATCCCACCCATAGCGCAAAGCCGCTTTTGCAAGATTTGTATTCACTTTTACGCCAGTTGCTTTAGCATCCAACTCCCCATGAAATTGATACCCTAGCTGCACGCTCCACTGAGGCCTAAACTGAATCCCCCCACTAATTTCAAAAATACCACTCTTTGGGTCACTACTATTATATGCACCATCATCAGCCACTTGATAACCACCATTAATACCAAAAAAATAGTTAGGGTATTGTAATGTGAGATTGCTCATTTCTTCTGCCAAAGACCCATGGGATAGCAAATATAAACTTAGGGCAGAAAATACCTTAATAGAACTCTTTGTTTTAATGTTCATTATTTATCTCCTTAAAGAGATTTCAAACCAAGAATGAAATACACTAATTTAGCGCTACAAATATGAAAGGAGCCCTCATACCTCATCAATCAAGCATGGACGAATTGAAAGATAAAGTAGAGGGCTCGCTTGTTCTATAATTTGACCAATTTAATTTCTAATAGAGATAGACTTCTCCAGATCTAAATCCTGTACTAGAAGAGCCTTCATCAGGAGCGCCAACAATGACATTGTTATTATCTGACACATCAACAGAGTAACCGAAGTGCTCACCCGCAACAGACCTTGGTGCTTTCAAGTAAGCGCCTTGCGACCATTCAATACCATCAAAATTGAAGAGGTACGCTGCGCCCGACTCGCGTGCAGACACATTTGGCGTACTATTAATACCTGCGCTACTGGAATTCTCTAGCCATGCACCAACAATGAGCGATGTTCCATTCGGTGACATTGAAACACTATTACCAAACCACATGGTGCTGTGAATAGTCGATGCTTTGACGTAAGCCTGTTGAGACCAAGAGTCACCGTTGCGTTGGAACACATAGGCTGCGCCTGAATCGGTGAGTGAGTTGTTTGGTGTACTGTTAATCCCTGTTGTGCTGGAATCTTCGTACATAGCACCAACAGCCAACGTGTTTCCATCAGAAGAAAGGCTCACTGAAGTACCAAATTGATCACCACCACCGGTATTGGAAGCCTTCACATAAGCCTGTTGCGCCCAACTTCCATCAATGTTTTCAAATACATAGGCCGCACCAGAGTTTGTCGAGGCATTGTTTGGCGTAGTATTGATACCGGTTGTACTGGAACTTTCTCCAACCGCACCGACCACAAGGGTATTGCCATCTCCGGACATCGTAACCGATTCCCCGAATTTATCTAAGCTTCCTGGGTTAGAGGCTTTAATATATAGCTCCTGAGCCCAGGCACTACCGTTAAAACTGAACAGATATGCGGCGCCAGCCCAGCTGCCTAAGGAGTTGTTTGAGATACTGTTGATTCCGGTAGTGCTTGAGTCTTCTCCCGGCGCGCCGATGAGAACCTTATTGCCATCCGATGACACCGCAACACTTCGGCCAAATCTATCATCAAAACCAGCATTGTCGGCTTTCAAGTAACGCTGAAATACCCATGCATCATTCTCGAAACGGTACACATATGCGGCTCCCGCACTACCTGAGTCGTTGTTATAACAGCAAGGGGATACACTCAAATTACTTCCGTCTTCCTGTGGTGCACCGACGACCAAGGTGTTGCCGTCTTCAGATAATGCCACTGCCCAGCCATAAAAATCATTTGCGTCGATATTGGGCGATGTAAGCAGTTCCTCTTGTTGCCATAAGCCATCTGTAAAGCGGAAGATATAAGCAGCACCTCGTGCGGTATTTTTATAAGGCGCGCCTGCAGCAAACACTGTACCATCGCGTGAAATTGATACAGAGTAGCCAAACTCTGCAGATTGACTTGGATCTGAAGCTTTAATGCTGGCGATCAAATCATTTGCATCGGTTGAAGACAAAGAGAGCAGGTTAGACGACGCAGACCCTACGCTGTTTGTTGAGATAATAAAAAACTCTGAAGATAGCGCGGAAAGAGCCCCCGTCATACCAACCGTTAGCTCCAGCGCCCCATCCGTTGTACCTAATGGTTCGCAGTCGTTATCAAAGTCTTCATTTTGAGTGCAAACAGTGTATCCCGTGGCCAGCTCAGACTTTTCCCATTCCAGCGAAACAGGGAAAGTAAGCGTCTCGGACGAACCTGATTCCACAGTCAGAAGGTTAAAAGACTCAGGGGGTTGTGGGTTGAGGTATTGGTCAATAGCTGCCTGAGACCCACCGATAGTAATAACAATGTCTGTCGTCGTTACACCATCAGACGCCGTCACTTCAATGACATCCTGCACAACAGTGTCTTCAGTGAAATCAGCCACCGCTGTATCATTCACCGTATATGTCCAAGTACCGTTGACAATCACCAAAGAACCGAAGTTACCCTCATAAGGCCCTGTGCCATCGAACGTTACCGAGGAGTTGTCCGAGTCAACGTCTGTCACGCCAATGCTGCCTGAGGCATCAAAGGAGGACATCGTAGCGCCAAGCTCGGTATAAGTGAGTGTCGGGGTTTCTGCCGAACCAGATACTGCACTTGCGGAAGTACCTTTAACTAATGAACCCGACACTGGCACTATAAATGCCGCGTATTCATTCGAGTCACGCCAAACATAGGGTGTTCTTCCGTTACCGTCCAAGTCTACAAAAACGTTTGCAACAGTCACGACTCGACCCGAGAAGCTGTACTTCCCTGTGCTCCAGACCATATAGGAATAGGTTTTGCCATCAATGATAACTCGCTGAGTATCATCACCCTCATATGTGTAATAGTCTGGAGCTACTAAGCCACCTCGGTCGACCGTTGAATCATTATCGATAAACTGCAGGGTTGTTCCATCGGTGAGGATATTAATGCCATTAAAGCTACTACCGATAATCGAATAGTCATCACCTCGCCTCCATCCTCTCACCTCATAGAGGTCGCCCTCAAAGCCTTGATCGAGGAACAAGTTTATCTGAGCTGATGTATCTCCTGTCGCTACCGGCGCGTCATCAGAACCAACAATTGTGATAACAATCCGTTGGGATTTTCCGTCCGTCGCTTTAACAGTGAATGTATCTTCTACCTTCTGGCCTTCAGCCAGAGCCTGAACCAGAGTGCTGTTATTGTTCAGGGTATATGTCCATCGATCCTCATTAAGGTTATACCAAGCACCGTCTTCGAGTAAGAATGTGCCATAAGTACCATCCACACTCTCGTATACCAACGAAGGAGAATCTGTAGAGTCAGGATCTGACACTGAGATCTTCCCTGTCACGGTCGATGATTCGCCGGGATCACGCTCAGTGACTTGACCTGAAAAATCACCAGATATGACCGAGTTGCTTGCCAGGAATGCATCAATCGCATCTTGAGACCCGCCGATAGTAATAACAATATCTGTCGTCGTTACACCATCAGACGCCGTCACTTCAATGACATCCTGCACAACAGTGTCTTCAGTGAAATCAGCCACCGCTGTATCATTCACCGTATATGTCCAAGTACCGTTGACAATCACCAAAGAACCGAAGTTACCCTCATAAGGCCCTGTGCCATCGAACGTTACCGAGGAGTTGTCCGAGTCAACGTCTGTCACGCCAATGCTGCCTGAGGCATCAAAGGAGGACATCGTAGCGCCAAGCTCGGTATAAGTGAGTGTCGGGGTTTCTGCCGAACCAGATACTGCACTTGCGGAAGTACCTTTAACTAATGAACCCGACACTGGCACTATAAATGCCGCGTATTCATTCGAGTCACGCCAAACATAGGGTGTTCTTCCGTTACCGTCCAAGTCTACAAAAACGTTTGCAACAGTCACGACTCGACCCGAGAAGCTGTACTTCCCTGTGCTCCAGACCATATAGGAATAGGTTTTGCCATCAATGATAACTCGCTGAGTATCATCACCCTCATATGTGTAATAGTCTGGAGCTACTAAGCCACCTCGGTCGACCGTTGAATCATTATCGATAAACTGCAGGGTTGTTCCATCGGTGAGGATATTAATGCCATTAAAGCTACTACCGATAATCGAATAGTCATCACCTCGCCTCCATCCTCTCACCTCATAGAGATCACCCTCAAAGCCTGAGTCTCTCCACAAGTTTATGGTGCCGTTATCATCTCCAGAGATCACGGGCTCATCGTCGGTACCTGTAATCTCTATCACAACAGTTAATTTGCTGTTATCGCTCGCGATGATATCTATCTCGTCCTTGACGATTTCATCTTTGTAAAGTGACTGGACCTTCGATTGGTCTAGTGTGTATGTCCAGACACCATCGGCCAGCGCCAACGAGCCATAACTACCTGACCTATTTTGGTTAGTGAATAGCTGAGAATCCTCTTCATTCAACTCTCCACTGGTTTTCACTTGATCACCAGGATCTCCCTCGTTTACTGAGCCAGTCAGGACACTTGGTGTTGTGCCACCACCGTCTGTGGTGCCGCCATCTGTCGTACCTGTCGTTGAACCGTCGGTCGTACCTGTAGTGCTGCCGTCAGTGCCGCCGGTGGTCGAACCATCGGTGGTACCTGTGGTGGTGCCATCAGTACCGCCAGTGGTAGAACCGTCAGTCGTACCTGTAGTCGAGCCGTCGGTGCTGCCGGTGGTTGAACCGTCGGTGGTACCTGTCGTTGAGCCGTCAGTACCGCCCGTAGTCGAACCGTCGGTCGTACCTGTGGTGCTGCCATCAGTACCGCCGGTAGTCGAACCGTCTGTCGTACCCGTCGTTGAGCCGTCAGTACCGCCCGTAGTAGAACCGTCCGTCGTACCTGTGGTCGATCCGTCAGTGCCGCCAGTGGTCGAACCGTCGGTCGTACCTGTGGTCGAGCCGTCTGTCGTACCCGTGGTCGAGCCGTCCGTCGTACCCGTGGTTGATCCGTCGGTGCCGCCCGTGGTCGAGCCATCGGTCGTACCTGTGGTGGTGCCATCCGTACCGCCCGTGGTCGAACCATCGGTCGTACCTGTGGTGGTGCCATCCGTACCGCCGGTAGTCGAACCGTCCGTGGTACCTGTTGTTGAACCGTCCGTGGTACCTGTTGTTGAACCGTCAGTGGTACCTGTGGTCGATCCGTCGGTGCCGCCGGTGGTTGAGCCGTCGGTGGTACCTGTGGTGGTGCCGTCAGTGCCGCCGGTAGTCGAACCGTCCGTCGTACCTGTGGTTGAGCCGTCGGTGCCGCCCGTAGTCGAACCATCGGTGGTACCTGTCGTCGAGCCGTCAGTACCACCCGTAGTCGAGCCATCGGTGGTACCCGTGGTTGAGCCGTCGGTCGTACCTGTAGTCGAGCCGTCAGTGGTACCTGTCGTTGAGCCGTCGGTCGTACCTGTAGTCGAGCCGTCAGTGGTACCTGTCGTTGAACCGTCGGTAGTACCTGTCGTTGAGCCGTCGGTGCCGCCCGTGGTCGAGCCATCCGTGGTACCAGTAGTCGATCCATCGGTACCGCCGGTGGTTGAACCATCGGTCGTGCCTGTGGTTGAACCGTCCGTCGTACCCGTAGTGGAGCCGTCAGTAGTACCTGTCGTGGTGCCGTCGGTTGTACCCGTAGTGGAGCCGTCGGTTGTACCTGTGGTGGTGCCGTCAGTGCCGCCGGTGGTCGAACCGTCGGTAGTACCTGTGGTCGAGCCGTCAGTACCGCCCGTAGTCGAACCATCGGTCGTACCTGTGGTGGAGCCGTCAGTGCCGCCAGTGGTCGAGCCGTCGGTGGTACCTGTGGTTGAGCCGTCAGTACCGCCCGTAGTCGAACCGTCCGTGGTACCTGTGGTTGAGCCGTCAGTGCCGCCGGTGGTCGAACCGTCGGTCGTACCCGTCGTTGAGCCGTCAGTACCGCCCGTAGTCGAACCGTCCGTCGTACCTGTAGTCGAGCCGTCCGTGGTACCTGTGGTGCTGCCATCAGTACCACCGGTAGTCGTACCTGTAGTCGAGCCGTCAGTACCACCGGTTGTTGAACCATCGGTGGTGCCCGTGGTGGTGCCATCCGTACCGCCGGTGGTCGAACCGTCCGTGGTACCTGTAGTCGAGCCGTCTGTGCCGCCGGTGGTTGAACCGTCGGTCGTACCCGTCGTTGAGCCGTCAGTGGTACCTGTCGTTGAGCCGTCTGTCGTAACGCCGGGGCCACCATTTGGTGGATTTACGCCATCGGTTGAACCATCGTCCCCCGAGCCATCTGTTTTTCCATCTGTCGAACCGCTGTCGGTTATACCGCTGTCTGTCGAACCACCATCAGTTGAGCCAGTCTCTGTGCCGGGATCAGTAATTTCACTATCAGGGTTATTTGCACCAAAGGCGTTATCGCCTGAGTCACAGCCAACTACCAGCAGAACCGAAATTAATATTGCTAATTTGGTTCTGAGCTTGAATTCACGCATGTCATTTGCTCCCAGCAAATTATTCTAAGCACCGAATTGGACAACTATGTGTGAGAGGATTTGGTACAAATTAAGGCAGTTCAACAAACAGATTCATATGACTTCCATGGTCAACAGCCTTTAACCCTTAAAAAGAATTTCCCGTCCTAGCAGGCGCTATTAATGAAAAATATCGGACAGGGAAAAATAAACACAACACACCAAATACATTGAATATATAAGTAAGAGTGAATATGCAAACTTAAATGGAAGTGATGTTTTTCTATCAAATCATTTAATTTTTCATTTTTTAATAATGTTATCCATTAGATTTTAACTAACTCTAAACTCATGCTTATCTAGTTCTTTTCTGGTACTAAAAACACTAACTTTTGTGTTGTTATGCGGATCAATATCACATTAATGCATTTTAGATGCATCTAAGCGCTTACTGTTTTTGGTGCGTACTTTCATCACCTTATGATTTTATTGATCTTCCAAAAGACTCACATAACAAATTAAAATAGGTATCTACCTAAATTACATTAGGACTAGTTTTTAAATTAGCAATCCCTATATAAGTTAAAAAATAAAACTGATAAATACAAAGTTTGAAGATCATAAAATTCATCAAAATATAATCGTGACCAGCATTTAAAACTAGCCACAGCTGACAGTTAAACTAGTCAAGCAATCGATGCTGATTTAATGGGATTTATATAAGAAGTGCAGAAAACCGTAAGATAAAGACTAAAAGTAAAAGGTATCAAAATTAAGGCATCCCGAATATAATTTATGTTACTATTATTTCCATATTAAAATTATGGAAATAGGTTAATGTTCGATTTTATTAACTTTTTCTTGTATTACCTTATGACTCTATACTGATCCCTACAGATTGATGTTGACTGTTTGTCAGGAGTAATAAAATGCATGACCCCAAGTCGACTCTTTGCAGTGCAAACGGTAATCTAATCAATACTCTTGATAATGCTGCACAGTTAAGAGCCTCACCTCCCGTTATATGTTACCAAACGGATTCTCTTCCTTTTTTTGACATAACTTTCTATAAATCAGTCAGATCAGTATCTGTCAGAACACTGTTGTTTGACATACCGCCTCGGCAAGCGCGATGCTTTACTGTTCCCGCTGGCAGCTTCTTTCGCATTTCCTGTTTACACGGCTCTCAAGTTGGGGATTTAAACCTTTGGCAGCGCGACAATTTGAGTGAGCGCTTTTTCAGCGGAAAAACACGTCAGTTACATGCAACTCACCTAACCACAGGTGACAGGCTTTGGAGCAATATGCCTTATCTGCGCCCAATAGCTACAATCACCGATGATTCACTGCAATGGTATGGCTGGGATGATGACGGTGCTGGTGTACATGACGTGATTGGCACACGATGCGATCCATACACTCATCACAATCTTCATGGCGAAAATTACCATCACTGCTGCCATTCAAATCTCACCAAAGCACTTGCAGACAAGCTCGGTGTTAGTCAGAGAGAAGCGGAACCACATGTTCATGATGTGCTGAATGTGTTCATGTGCACAGGTTTTACGAAAGATACACATCAGTATTTTATGAAGGCGAGCCCTGCCAGAAAGGGGGATTATATTGAGTTCTTTGCAGAAACGGATTTGCTTGGGGCATTGTCAGCATGTCCAGGTGGAGATTGCGGTGCGACGCACTCTAGCGACGTGGCGGAATGCCACCCGCTGACTGTAGAGGTGTTTACCGCACCTGCTGAAAGTTTGAAGGATTGGACACCATTCCAGCCCAGTGAATATCGCCCTGATTAGCTAGCGCGCTTCTTGCCCTTCCTGGCAGCCAACACAATATCTGACTTCCGGTTTAATGGCTAAGCGGGCATCGGGAATATCCACACCACACTCTTCGCAAAAGCCGTACTCTTCATCTTCCAAACGCTGAAGTGCGGCATTCACTTCATTTAACTGGCTTTGAAAATACCTAAGATTGGATTTGGCCATTTCGTTTTGTTGAATCGCATCGATTCGCGAAACTCGGCCGATGCAAGGTTGGTCAAGAGCGACAGGATCCGCTTGGTCTTTCAACAAATCCAGCTCTTCCAGGATGTGAGCTCTCAGGTTTTCCAGTCTTGCTTGATGTTCTGTCATACCGCGTCCTTGAAGCAGAATTCAACCGTTCAACTTTTAACCACACTACCAGAGATTCGAGGATTAAGACAAAAACTGAGGTTTTGTCGAAAGCCATAGGCAAACTCTTGGGTTCTGACCGGAAAACTATCCATTCGCGACGTTATTGTGTTTTTAATGACAACTCTTCTACGTGCAGGGATAACAGTCCCTGTCCTTCTCACTGTTACAGTTTCATTGTTCCATCGACAAACTCGCAGCCCTCCATCTAGAGCCACAAGATGAAGGATTGCATCGGACTATCGCATTTTTCTCTCAATCAGAAAGGGATTGAACGTGTCCCTATGTTGGACCACCTACAAGAAATAAAGGGGTAAACAATGAGCGATAACAAAATCGAAGAACTTCAGTCTCTACTGAATGTTCCGGATCCCAATGCTACAGCGGCCTCAAGTGATGTCCAGACGCGCTCTCTATTCGGTGCCGCGCAGTGCCACAAAGGGACTGGCGTTCTAGCGGATATATTGAATGCTTTGCCTCCCGGCGGATTAGGCGGCAACGAAGAAGCCGCTTCTCCCTATCCGCCAGTTTCATTGCCTCAATACGACTTCACTACTTCTGCACAACGGGCTTACGCCCTATCCAAAGCCCGAAAAGAAAATACCTTTGAATACCTCAAACTTCCCGGCGCCGTCGTACACGGAAATGTTCAATGTGAAGACGTCGCGAACGCCAATGAATGGCGATACCGGGGAGGGTTAGACGAGCAGGAGTACAACTTCGATGTGAATGATGCCGACCCGAACTTCGCTGGGGTACGTCTTTTTGAAGGGACGGTAGCCTACCTTGAGAAGCACTTTTGGACCATCGTACTGTCACCGGATATTGCCGCGAAGTTTATTAACCTTCTGACCGTTGTATATAGTGAATTGGCTGATGGCAGACCAGAGCGCATTACTTTCGAAATCATGGACCCCATCCTGCTTACCTTCCCGCACAGGAAGTGTAATACCGTCGATGAGCTCGACTTCTACCCCACTTTTTGTACCGACCATCCAAAATATGAAGAACGCATCAAGCAGTGGCCGAAGGCGCCATATGATAAAGATTTCCGTTCCGATGACTTGATTGGCTGGCTGGTGACTGCCGCACCGACACCAGTATTTAATTACTTCAAGCCTTATACCCAGCACATGAGCAAGTTCCCCATTACAAATAGCCACTTCAGACGTGTTCAGGGGTTTGAATCGGACAATCTCGATCAGGCCATGGCAGAAGGTCGCCTCTTTATCCTCGATTTTGCCGACTTCCATGATGAAACTGTCGCCAAACGCAATTTCGATAACTTCGGTGCCCGCCTGCATGCAGGTATCTGTCTGTTTGCCATTCCTGCGAATGGTACTGGGTTAAAAACCATTGCTATTCAGCCAACACAAACCCCACAACCTGGCGGTTTTTGGAATGATATTGGATGGTTCTTCCTGGGTATGTTCGGGTATGGCGACCAGAAGCATCCGCCTTCAAAA
This sequence comes from Grimontia sp. SpTr1, assembly GCF_947387585.1. Taxonomy (NCBI): domain Bacteria; kingdom Pseudomonadati; phylum Pseudomonadota; class Gammaproteobacteria; order Vibrionales; family Vibrionaceae; genus Grimontia; species Grimontia sp. SpTr1. Next base: position 3,715 of record NZ_CANDOD010000024.1, on the reverse strand, counting down.
ATCATCACAGCGGGAGATAACTACTGGGCGTGGCAGATGGCCAAGAACTGCATCACGACCATGACATCAATGGCAGGCGTTATCGATCACCTCTCCACCCATGTTTACCTTGGTCCGATTCCCGTGGCATACTTCCGTAACATCACGGAGTACCATCCTTTGCGACCGCTACTGGATACCCACTTGATGGCCTTGGTCACCAATAACCACATCGGCATCTTCGAAGAAGTTGGCACTAGCGGACTGCCAAATGGTGAAGGTTATGAGTATACCTATGGCAACCCATACAATGGCCTGCTAACCGGCGCAATTCAGAGATTGTCTGGTTTCAGCAGCACAACCTTTGTGAACGCCACGCTACGAAGAAAAAATCACTACCATTTCTTCGAGCACAGCACACCGATTGATCGCATGGCCGACCCAGTCCTTGCACAGCTTGATGAGTACCCACAGCACGACGACAACGGACTTGCTCCTATCATCAATGAATGGGTCGATGGATATCTTCGCCTTTACTACTACTCAGACCAAGACGTTAAAGACGATACGGAACTTCAGGGCTTCCTCTATGAAACAACACATTATGGCAATGTAAGAGGCTTCCCGGATCATGCCGACACGCTGGAGGAACTGATTGATATCGTGTCCCGTATTATTTACTGGATGTCGGTCAACCACGCGTTTGGCAGCATGGTTTCCTTTATGAAGTTGAGTGCTTTAGGCGTTTACAGAGACCATCCCATCGACCCACACTTCGGTTATACGGAACGTGATTGGCTGAATATCTGTCCTCCAATGAATGTCGGCGCAGGCTTGTTTATGTTCTCGCGTATCTTTACCGACTTACCTGAGGATTGGCATCGCTCTCTCGGCAAATATCCGAAAGGACAATTCAAACACGACCCAAATGTTTATCCATTGCTTGATGTCTTCCAGCAACAACTTCAAGCACTGGATGATGAAATCCGCGAGAAGAACTCACGCCGTCGTTGGGCATACGACTTGAGAATGCCATCCACTATTACTGTCAGTCCTTGGAATTAATAGGAGCCTTATCATGGATAAGTTTGACCCATCCCGACGGGATTCAATGCGCAAGATGATCATTGCTGGCGGTGCTTGCGTGGCTTTGTCGCAAGTGAATTTGTGGAACCAACCACAGAAAGTACTTACCGCGCCAAAAGTGGATGACAAAGAGATTAAAGCGGCGGGCGAAGAACTGGCGCTGACCACGCCAGAGCAAGACGTCTTCGCCGTAATTAAGAAGAACCTGATGCGATCCAAAAACGTTACCGATGAGCAAATTGGCGACTTTTCACGACGCATCGTGGCATCAAGCCCAGAAGGTACGGATTTCAAACAGGTTTTTTCCGGTTTGCAGAATGAGTTTCATCTGATGGAGCATTTCATTCGATATATCCATACCTAAGCGACGACGCAACTAAACGAGTGCTTTTGCCAGGTTGTGGTAGCGACAACCTGGCCTTTTTTAATCAGCTCTCAAACCCAATCAATACATTTATCCCTGCGCGCTCTGTCGGATAGCGATCTGGCGTCGAATGACAAGCCGACCCCCTCTCCGTTTTATAACATTTGAATATAAGAACTGAAGCCTTCGTAACGTCAGTTGGCATCTTTAGAGGGGATAAAGACATTGGAAATAAGCAGCCATACAAATTTAATGCAAGCGGATCAGGTGCGCAAAGGCATGATCATCAGCAAAACCTGTGCTGTCATCGCCAAAGGGAAAAGCCCTCAAACCACACAGCCAGGATACTCACTACAATCTATGCGCCATGGCGAGCCTGTTAATGAAGACGCTATTCGTGCTAAAGCGAAACAATTAGGCCTTAATCAACAAGAACAAGATCTTTTCGTGGTCATCAGACGCAATCTTGTTCATTCGAAGAAAGTCAAAGACGGGCAAATCGCCGCCTTTGCAAAGCATGTTGTCCAGTACTGTGATTCTGAAGCAGACATCTATAACGCGCTGAAAGGCATTGAACAGCAAATGGCAGTCATGGACCATTTCATTCGCTATATCCACGTGTAAAATATCTCCTGAAAACGCCTTATTTCCCTTGCCATTCTCTGCCGTCAGACATAGTAGTGCCTTAGGCTTTTAACCTGAGGCAAAAACCACCCTATTCCCCCCCACCCAACAAGCTTGTCAGCCGCTTGTTTTAGTGACTCATTTTTTTACCGTATTTCGCCCCCTTAAATATGCAATATCGAGCCACATCTACTACTTTTAACAAAACACTCATTTGTGAAATTTGTGTAACACAAATGATTGGGTAATTTCTTTATTATTTGGGTCTGGATCTATGGGGCACGTTAAAGTACCGAACAACGCGGAAGTTCTTTTTGTCAGTGGGTTAGCCTCATTCGTTCATGCAGGTGAAAAACAAGCTCTTAAACTAGGTACGCAACTTCATTCCGGCGACACAATCGCAGTCGCAGAAGACACACTGATTGAGTTTCAGGGTGATGACGGAACCGTATTTGCCTATGTGGGTGGCGAAGTTGACAGCCTTACGGATTTACTGAATAACCGGAACTTTGATGATGGGGAAAAAGAAAAGATCCGGGAGATCATTGATGCGATCAAGCTCGGACAAGACCCTACCCTAAATGAAGACGACGCAACTGCTGCGGGTACTGCACTATTAAGCTCTGGTTCAAATGGATTTTTTGTTTTGTCTCGATCGGCAAGCGAAACCATCGCGACTGCGGGTTATGACACAGAATCCTATGTTGAGCCTCTCTCCAGCCTTAGCACGAGAGAACAGAATTCAGAATCATTTCTCACAACACCAACAATCAGCCTCAGCGTCGATACCCTTACCAACGACAACACACCCACTATTTCAGGTAGTACAAACATACTGCCTGGTTCTGTCGTTCAGTTAACGATCACTGACTCGATTGGGAATGTCCAAACATTAACTGCAACGGTAGAAGAGGATGGTTCCTTCAGTATTGAAATCACCAACCCGCTGCCGGACGGACCTTTTTCAATTACAGCAACCGTCACTGACTCTCAGGGAAATGCTATCTCGACAACCGCCAACGGTCAGATCGATACACTCGCGCCTGGTGAGGGAACAGGTCCAAATGGGACCAATGAATCTCCTTTGGTTGAGATACCTGAAGCCTCTGGCGGTATCGGTGAAGAGGAACTCACCGACGGTGTGGAAATTTTGGTCACCCCACCAACCGGCACTGAGCCGGGCGATACCGTGACCGTCACTGTCACCCAACCTGACGGCTCTACCTCGGAGGTCACCACCACCGTCCCTGATGGCTGGACTGACGGCAGTGCGGTCTCTGTCGTGGTGTCTCCGGAAGATTTAGGCGGCGCTGGCGGTACCCTCCCGGATGAAGGCGATTACACCATCACCACCACAGTCACCGACAGTGCCGGTAACACCTCTTCCCCGAGCGAAACCATTACCGTCACCGTCGACACCACAGCACCAGGCGAAGGCACCAGTGAAAACGGTACCGATGAACTGCCGCTGGTAGAGGTACCTGAAGCCTCTGGCGGTATCGGTGAAGAGGAGCTCACCGACGGTGTGGAAATTTTGGTCACCCCACCAACCGGCACTGAGCCGGGCGATACCGTGACTGTCACCGTCACCCAACCTGACGGCTCTACCTCGGAGGTCACCACCACCGTCCCTGATGGCTGGACTGACGGCAGTACGGTCTC
>NZ_CANDOD010000023.1:0-68286 GCF_947387585.1 Grimontia sp. SpTr1 | reverse complement strand
AGTGGTCGGTGAAGAGGGATTCGAACCCCCGACCCTCTGGTCCCAAACCAGATGCGCTACCAAACTGCGCTATTCACCGACGATATTACTCAAGCGTATTGCTCAAGATTTGAAAGAGTGGTCGGTGAAGAGGGATTCGAACCCCCGACCCTCTGGTCCCAAACCAGATGCGCTACCAAACTGCGCTATTCACCGACAATGCTGATCCGCTGTGCGTCTCAGAGGTTGGTTATATTACTCATCCACGCTTAAGACACAAGTGTTTTATCAGGATTTTTGCGTGGTACGAACCGTTCGCTCAAACGATCACCAATCCAGAATAAATTGCGACAACACACACACTTGAATTGTCACGTGCCACTAACACGAGCTTCACTTGATCTGGATCATCGTTGATTCTTTCACCAATTGGCAACCTAGTCTTAACGTTCACAGACATAGGAAATACAAAAATGGAATTCTGGTTAGACCTACTTTTCGGCAACGCAATTGGCCTCTCCTCAATGATCGTCATTTTTGTTGCCTTGGGCATGATTAGCTTCATGGCCGGGTTCTTTGTCTACAAGGCGATGAAAGAGCCTGGAACACAATAATTCCCTTAAACCAGTTAAATGTAGACTTGGTTGCTTACGCCGAAGGCAGCAACGCACTTCGGCTTCTTTTTATTCCTCTAATAAGAGCAGCAATTCGCTGCTCTTATTGTTTGTAACAAACCTTCCAATTGTGCTCTTTTCCACATGGCATATGCGGTAAACTACCTCCAAGATTCTGGCTTTACCGCAGTAAGGAAAAGGGTATGAGAAAATCTATTGTCATCTGGTTTATTCTGTTGTTTCTGGTCTCAATGATTGTGACTCAGGTACTGGTGAGCGGCTGATTTAGCCGCTCATGGAATCGCCGGGATTTCGCAATCAACCTTTTCACCCTGCGTTAAGAGTTTTACGTCGAAACCGGCTTTTTCCAGCAGTGTCAGCACACCTTCTTTGCCATAAAGGTGCAATGCACCGACAACCATCACGTAACTCCCTTTTTCAAACCGCGATTTGTCAGTGAGGGCTTCCAGCCAGTTGTGGTTGCGCTCATCAATCAGTTGACGTTCGAACTCTCCTGCGCCGCTCATGACCGTTACCATTTCTTCCATTTTCGCACCGTCACCATACTGCCAGGCATCAATCAGACAGGGCATAAACTCTTTGGAGAGTTCCCAGTAATCCAGAGTATCTGTCAGTAGCTCCAAACCATCCTTATCTGCATTGGCCAGTAGGTCGACTTGCTGTTGTACGGTTTCCAGTGGGATCACGGGTACAGAATGCTTCTGGCTTCGTGAGAGGAAATAAAGGTCAATGCCCAGCAGTTGTTGGAGTTCCAACTGATTGATTTGGTAAAGCTGGAGTGCCATGGCTGCTTGCCACGGAGGAAGATTAAGCAGCACGTTTGATGGTGTACCAGTCTCTGCTGCGATTTCCTCAAGTGTTTCTTTCTGGGCGTCTGTCAGGTAAGAGGCGGAAGGTTTTCCTTTGGGAATGGAAATAGATTTATCGCTGATGATATCGGCTTCTACGATAAGACCATCGGCAGATTCGAATCTACTGACCATGACATCGGGAAGAGGGTAGAACTCTGGCTTGCCAGCGTGTACAGAGCCCATGATGGTAAAGGAAAGGTCGCCTTTTTGCGCTTGCCAGACTTGAGGGTCGGCGATAGATAACGTGCTAAAAAGCAGCGAGAAAAACAGGGTAGTAATGCGGTACATGAAGCCTCCATACTGTTGAAAGTCCAGTATGGAGGCTTCACCATCAATTGTCAGTCTTTGTTGTGGCTGTTAAAGACGACGGTCATACCGTTTTTCGAGAAGCCAACGACATCATATGGGTCTTTTTGATCGCCATATTCCATGCCCGGTGAACCGACTGGCATGCCAGGTACAGCAAGGCCGGCCAGTTTTGGTTTTTGCTCTAGGAAGGCTTTTACGTCGCTAGCTGGGATGTGCCCTTCAAACAGGTAACCGTCGATAACAGTGGTGTGGCACGAAGCGAGCTCAGGCTTGATACCAAGCTTCATCTTAATTGGATTCATGTTCACATGATCTTCAGACTTCATCTCAAAGCCGTTGTCTTCCATGTGCTTAACCCACTCTTTACAGCAACCGCAATATGGAGATTTGTAAGTCACACCAGAAGCAGCAAACACGCTGGTGGATAGCAGCGCAAACGACAGTGCAGCAAGTTTAGATTTCATCATTTTCTCCTCGATGTTATCCCCGGGCGATGAAACTAACCCGGGGCGAATACCTGTTGCGTAGTCGCAAACAGCGTTAATTTAGGCGGCGTTTAATTTTTCTTTTCCGCCAGCCAGAACCACCAGATGATGGCTCCGATCAGTCCCAATCCAATGAAATTAACCAGCATGGTTTCCTCCTTTGGGTGGCTTAAACCAGCGCAGTCGGTTGGCATTACTCACGACGGTAATCGACGATAAAGCCATGGCTGCTCCAGCAACAACTGGGCTTAGCAGTGCGCCGGTGAGGGGATATAACACACCCGCAGCAATCGGAATACCCAGAGAATTGTAAACAAATGCACCAAAGAGATTTTCCTTCATATTACGAAGGGTTGCTTTGGACAGTGTTAGCCCATCAGTGGCTGCATCTATTGAGTGACGCATCAATGTCATCTGTGCACTTTCAATAGCTACATCGCTGCCACTACCAATGGCAATCCCAACTTCAGCTTTGGCCAGTGCTGGCGCATCATTGATGCCATCACCAATCATGGCGACTTTCTTGCCTTCGCTCTGAAGGCGAGTGACGACATCCGCTTTACCGTCTGGCAAAACCCCCGCAATCACATTCTCAATCCCCGCCAGTTTGGCAATGGCATTGGCCGTATCAGGATGATCACCGGTGAGCATCACCACCTGATAGCCTAAAGCTTTCAGACGTTTTACTGCGCTGGCAGAATCTGAACGCAATGGGTCGCTGATGCCAATAAGACCAAGAAGCTCAGTGCTTGTTGCCAGATACACAGCGGTTTCCCCGCGATCTGCTTGTTGCTTGGCGGCAGCTTGGCCGCCTTCCACCGCAATGCCTTTTTCTGCCATCAAGCGTGCGTTACCCAGAAAATAAGTGTCGCCATCAATGTTGGCACTCAGACCTTTTCCTGGAATACCTTCAAAGTTCGATACTGATGCAAGGGCGATGTTTTTACCTTTTGCTGCATCCAGCACTGCTTTTGCCAGTGGGTGCTCAGAACCTTGCTCAAGGCTTGCAGCGATACGCAGTAATTCCTCTTCTGGCAGTGCAAGGCTGATTATCGATGTCACTTGCGGCTTGCCTTCGGTCAATGTGCCCGTTTTATCCAATACCACAGTGTCGACCGACGCTGCATGTTGCAATGCCTCTGCATCACGAATGAGCACCCCAAGTTCAGCCGCACGACCAACGCCAGTTGTGACAGACATTGGCGTTGCCAAACCAAGCGCACAAGGGCAGGCGATAATCAGCACAGTTGTCGCGGTGACCAGCATAAAGCTGAGCTTCGGATCAGGGCCAAAGTTGTACCAGCCAAGCGCTGTCAGAATGGCAATGATCATCACTGTTGGAACAAATATGGCCGAGATAGAATCCGCCATGCGTGCCAGCGCCGGTTTGCTGCTTTGTGCCTGACGGACCAACTGAATAATCCGTGACAGCATGGTATCGCTACCGATACCGGTGGCTTTAAACAGCAGACTACCGTTTTGGTTCACGGTACCAGCATGCAGCGTTTCCCCTGCCGTTTTGCGGACAGCAAGTGGCTCGCCAGTCAGCATGGATTCATCGACATAGCTTTCGCCGTCTTCAACCACACCATCAACCGGAATTTTTGAGCCGGGTTTCACTCTGAGTATCATGCCTGCTTGTACGGCTGCCAGTGGAACTTCTCGCTCCTGACCGTTTTCGACGACCAGTGCGGTTGGTGGTTGTAGGTCGAGTAAGCGATCAAGCGCTTTAGATGTCGATGCACGTGCTTTGGCTTCAATAGCATGACCAAGTGTCACCAACCCCAGAATCATGGCTGTGGCTTCGAAGTACACATGACGTGCTTGTACAGGGAAAAGATCCGGCGCAAACACCACTGCAATCGAGTAAAGCCACGCTGAACCCGTACCCAAAGCGACTAAGGTATCCATGGTCGCACGATGATGGCGTGCCGCTTTTATGGCATTTACGAAGAAATGTTTACCCGCGGTACATAAAAGTGCAAAGGTTAAAAGGCCAATGATGCCCCAGCCGATTTGGCTGGTGGTGCTTTCAATGGTCATTGAACCGCCGAGCAGTCCCCATGCCATCAGTGGTGCACCTAAGCCCAGAGACAACCAGGTGTTGCGTTTGTGTTCTGCAAGTTGTGCGGCATGCATGGCTGCCTGACGCTCACGGCGAGTCTCTTCGCTTTCACTCACTTCTGCGCCATAGCCTGCGGCTTCTACCGCTTTGATGATGACGTCGGCGTCGGCTTCTCCGGACACTAACGCAGTGCGCTCAGCCAAGTTTACGTTGACCGCCATTACACCGGTTACGCCTTTTATCGCGTCTTCTACGGATGACACACAGCTCGCGCAGGTCATGCCGGACAGAATAAATTGCAGGGAAGCTGAATTTGAACTCAACGGCGGTTCGGACGGAGCATCATCGAGCGCAACTTCTGGCGCTGCTGTGATTTCTGGTGCGTGTGTTGTTTCGCTCTGGGCTTCAGCAACCTGATAACCTGTTGCATCGACGATGGCTGCCAATTCTTCCATTGTCAGTGCGCTGTTAATGGTGGCTTCGGTCTTACTCACATCCGCAAGAAAAACCTTTGGTGAAGCTTCAAAAGCGGCTTTCAGTTTGGCAACACAGCGTCCACAGCTGAGCCCTGCCAAAGGAAGTGCCGTGGTCGTTCCCACCTGATAACCCAGCGATTCAACCGCATTGATGACGTCACTTAAAGGCGCATCTGCGTTGATCGTTAGGGAGGTCTTGTCGGCTTCCACCACAGACACACCTTCGATAGGCTCGACGGCATTTTTCACTTTACGCGCACAACCCATGCAGTTAAGTCCTGACAAGGGGAGCGTGATAAGTGTGACGGCTTCTTTGCCTTCCTCATGAGCGTTCAGTTCTGTATCTGTCATTTCGATACCTATAAATTTACTTGCAGTCTCAGGTGTGGACTGTTCATAATTCCGTAGAATAAACCTTCCATCAACTGTAAGGTCAAGCGTGAGTTTTAGACGGGGAGTGAGGCATGAAAATCAATGAAATTGCCAAGGCGACAGGGCTGACACCAAAGACGATTCGTTTCTACGAACAAAAGGGGATCATTAGTGAACCTGCACGTCTGGAGAATGGCTATCGGGCTTATGGTCAAAAGCACATTAATGAGTTGCAAATGATCCGTCGTTCGCGCTTGGTGGGCTTTAGTTTGGAAGAGTGCCAGACCTTGTTGGATATGTCGCGAAACTCTAACCGTCGAAGCGCAGATGTAAAGCAAAAGGCATTGGAGAAAATCGCAGAGATAGACGACAAAATAAAAGAACTTCAGGCCATGAAAAAGTCGTTGAAATCACTGGCGAGTACCTGCCCGGGTAACGACAGCGCCTGTTGCCCAATCATCGAAGCTTTGTCCTCGGCTGATGGGAAATAAAAAAGCGCCGGAGCGCTTTTTAAAATGGGAAATCAGTAAAGCAGCGAGTAAAGCTGTCGGCGGTAACGGCTGGCAATTTCGTTGCCTTGGCCGAGCGCTGCCAGAATATCCATCATGGTCTTCTTAGCGTCGCTAAAATTCATGTCCTTACGAAGAATGCCCAGCAAAAGCTCAAGCGCTTCTTCCTGACGATTAACCTGACTAAATTGGACAGCCAGTTCAAAGGCCAGATCTTTGTTGTCCGGATCGGCTTCAAATGCCGCTTGCAGCTCACGAATCTCTGGTGTGTCTGCTGCTTGCTTATGTAGTTCCACTTTGGCCATCAGCGCTTTGTATTGTGCATCTTGATCTTGCATCAATACTTTCCCGAGAAGCTCCTCTGCTTCGTCGAATTGCTGTGCTTCCACATAACACTCTGCCAGTGCCAGCTTATGAGCGCCAGTTTCACCCAGCGCGGCTTCCACAGATTTCAAAAGCGGCAGTGCCTCGGCGTGATTGCCTTCTGCCATCAACGCCAGTGCCTGTTTGAAGGTCATTTCGTCTTGGCTCGGCAGGTGGCGAACCAACATTTCACGCACTGTGTCTTCAGTCTGTGGCCCGGCAATGCCGTCTACAGGCTGGCCATTGCTGAACAGGGCGATAGTTGGCAAAGCACGCACACCAAACTGGGAGGCCAGCATTTGCTGCTGTTCGCAGTTGAGCAGGGCCAGCGTAAATGCACCTGCATATTCGTGTGCCAGTTTTTCCAGTGCTGGAACAATCTCGGTACTCTCTGGGCTCATTTGTGCCCAGAAGTGGATCAGGACTGGAGTTTCAACCGAGCCTTCCAGGATTTGCTGAAAGTTCTGCTCGTTAAGTTCAACAATATAATTTGGTTGCATAGTGTCGCCTGAGCGTTAGAAGTTCTTTGCTGTAAAGGTGGGGGGGACAACATGAAAATTCAAGGCATTATCCGGTAAAGCGCCGATAAATATTGATTATTGCTGGATCAAATCACTGATTGGATGTTGTCTGACATGGCAACGAAAAAGGCCACCGGAATTCCAGTGGCCTTCATTCTTTTGCGCTCGTCGATGTGAAACGCTGACTTAAAACACAAGCAATATTGCCAGCGTTACACTCAAACAGAGCCAGTTCAATTGACTTAAGGACATAGTCCGGCTCCTATTGGGGTATTTGTTCTTTTTTTGTATCCCCGTTCACGGCCTGATCCGACACGCATCACATCGAAGTGGAAGTTGGGGGCAGGTGTTTCACGGTACAGGAGAGAGATTAACGCGCATTTGTGACAGAAAGATGAATGCAAAAATAAAGTTTTGATGTCACGTTTCTGGGAGTAACCGGGCAGAAATTGCCCGGTGTGCAACTTTTTGTGAGTGGTATCTGTATGACTTTGGGTGTTAACCACCCTTTGCAAGAATTTTGTCGAGCGTTTTTGAAGGAAGTAGACGCTTACACCAGGCCATGTAATGGGTCGGCTTGGTCACACGATATCGGACTTTAGGATCTTCCGCAGTTAGCGCGTGGATCAATGGTGCAATGATCGACTCCGAAGGCAGAGTGTACTTATTGGTGGAGTTTTCGCTTTCCATGCGATCTTGCTGGGCGAGATAATCGCTTCTGAATCGGCTGTTTTCGATATCAATGAACCGGTAAAACGCTTCCAGTGCATTGGCGCGGAAACGGGTTTCGATTGGGCCTGGTTCGATTAAGCTGATTTTTACTGGTGTGCCTGCAAGTTCCAGACGTAGGGTATCTGTCCAACCTTCAACGGCAAATTTGCTGGCGTTGTACGCCCCGCGGAATTTCAGTGCGACAAAACCCAGCACGGAGCTGTTTTGAACAATGCGGCCTTTGCCGTTCGCCATCATCATTGGGATCACGGCTTGGGTCAGCGTGTGCCAGCCAAAGAAGTTGGTTTCAAATTGCTTTCTCAATGCGTCGGTGGGCAAGTCTTCCAACGCGCCAGGTTGGCCATAAGCACCATTGTTAAAAAGCCCCATCAACTTTCCGTCAGTCATGGTCCTGACTTCTTCCACGGCATTGAGAATGCTGTCGTTGTCAGCAAGGTCAAGGTGAATGCAGGTAAGCCCTTCTTCTTTTAGGCGCTCAACATCTTCTAATTTGCGGCATGACGCAATCACATCAAACCCTTTCTTTGCGAGGGCGTGGGCACAGACATAGCCGATGCCGGTTGAACATCCGGTCATCAATACTGCGTTTTTCATTCTTGTTTTATCCTTGCTCTTTGATGTGTGGCAGCATCTGTTCTGCCATGAATTGTGCAATCCAAGGCTGCGCGATGTCTTTAGGGTGCAGACCATCTGACATCATCCAGCCTTCGGTCAAAACCACCTTCTCCATGAAGAACGGAATGAGTGGAATTTGCATTTCTTTACTTAATTCCGGATAGATATCAGCAAAAGCCTTGCTGTATCTTTGACCATAGTTAGGTGGGATCTGGATCTGCATTAACATCACCTGCGCGCCATTTTCCTGGCTTAAACTGATCAATTCGGACAGGTTATTGCGTATCTGCTTGGGTGGGAATCCTCGCAGTCCATCGTTAGCACCCAGTTCAATCAGCACATAGTCGGGTGAATGCTGTTCCAGCAGGGCTGGCAGTCTGTCGAGACTGTTCCCAGAAGTATCGCCGGAAATGCTGGCATTAACGACGGAAGTGATCTTGCTGGTTTCCGTCAGCTTAGGCTCAATCAGGCTAGGCCAGCTTTTCTCAATCGCCATCTGGTAGCCAGCGCTAAGGCTATCGCCGAGTACAAGAAGCGTCTGCGCCGCGGCGCTATGACTGATAATCAAAAGACAAAAAGAAAGGATGCGAATCATGACAACTCCAGTGATCAGGGCCAGCAACGTCTCTAAAACAGTGACGACGAATGCACAGTCTCTGACCATTCTGCAGGATGTTTCCCTTCAGGTCGAGCAGGGCGAAAGTATTGCTTTAGTTGGGGTTTCCGGCGCAGGTAAATCCACGCTTATGACATTGCTTGCAGGTTTAGATACCCCGTCAGCCGGCGAGATTGAACTTCTTGGCAAGCCTTTAAGCCAGCTCGATGATGATGCGCGAGCAGCCCTTCGTGCCGAGTCGATCGGTTTCGTTTTCCAAAGTTTCCTGCTGGTGCCTTCCCTGACCGCGCTAGAAAATGTGCTTCTTCCTTGTACTATTCGCGGTGATGATGAAGACGAAGAACGGGCGCTTGAGCTATTAGCGTCGGTTGGGCTGAAAGGACGTGAAACCCACTTACCTTCGCAGCTTTCTGGCGGTGAGCAACAACGTGTGGCGATTGCCCGCGCCTTTATGACCCGCCCAAATGTTCTGTTCGCCGATGAACCAACTGGTAATCTCGACCAGCACACCGCAGCAACGGTCATCGACCTGCTTTTCTCGCTCAACCGTGACCACGGCACCACCTTGATCCTTGTGACGCATGACCCGGCACTGGCAGAGAAATGCCACCGCACCTTGCACCTTAACGCAGGCGAACTGGCGGGGGCTGCATGAGAAAAACTCTTGTCTGGCGCTGGGCTTGGCGCGAACTCTTCCACGGACAGCTTTGGCCTGTCGTTGCTGCACTGGCGCTGATCATCGCCTGTGTGTTTGCATTGTCTGCACTGGCAGGTCGTATTGAATCTGTTCTCACCCAGCAAGGCCGTTCCATGCTGGCCGCTGACTTGGTGCTTCGAAGCAACCAGCCTTTGGCTCCACAAACACTGCAAAACTTTGACAGCATTGATGTTGAACGCTCTGACCAAACCCGCTTTGGCACCATGGCATTCAGTGACAATGAAATGCAGCTCATCAGCGTGAAAGCGGTAGAAAGTAACTATCCGCTCCGTGGCGCTTTGGAGCTGGAAAGCGCGGATGCGATGCAAGACAGCGTCAAACCCGGCGAACTTTGGCTGGAAGAGCGTCTGTTTACGCTGCTAGATGTGGGCTTGGGAGACAAAGTTGATGTGGGAGATTTAACCCTGACAGTCAGCGGTAAAATCATTTCTGAGCCTGAGCTGTCCTTCAATCCGTTCAGCCAAATGCCAGCGGCGATGATGCACCTGAGTGATGTCTCTGCTGCAGGTGTGGTGCGTCCGGGAAGCCGGGTGAGTTACCGTTATTTCTTCCGCGGTGACAGCAGCGACCTTGAAGCAGTAAAGACCGCTTACACGCCGATCGACGGACAACGCTGGATCGATGAAAACACTGGGGATCGCACCGGCGACATGCTGGATAGGAGTCGCGGTTACCTCTCTTTGACTGTGGTGTTGGTCATCATTATGGCAGCGGCGACCTTACTCCTGACTTGTCAGCACTATGTGGATAGCCGTACCCAGACGCTTGCCATGGTGAAAAGCCTTGGTGCCCAGCGCAGTTGGGTGAGACGTTGGCTTGGCAGGCAGCTTCTGATGCTGATGTTGATGGCAACTGTGCTTGGCTTGGGGTTCGGTGCAGCGCTGGAATATCTGCTGCGTTTACCGCTGGCAGATGTGCTGCCTTCACCCTTGCCGAGCTATGGCTATCTGCCCTGGTTGCTCGGTCCTATGGTGGCTTTGCTGGTGGCACTTCCGGCACTGGGTATTCCATTGATCCGGTTGATTGAAGCGCCTGCCATGAGTGTACTGCAGGAGCAAAGCGCAGTGCGCGCGCGGAAGAATCCTTGGAGTTGGTTGCTGGCAGCAGTGCCAATTCTTGCGTTGGTGGCATGGTCATACGACAACCGCTTGCTTTGGCTGGTATTGGCGGCCTTAGTGTTGATGCTCAGCCTTCTGGCGGCGATTGGCGTAATGGTGCTGAAAGTCGCGCAGAAACGCGTTAAACAGCCTGCATTCAAACTGGCGCTCAGTCGAATAACACGAAATCCGGCATCAAGTGGCGCGCAGCTTGGCGCGTTGGCAACGTCATTCATGCTGCTTTCTATTATCTGGCTGCTGCGTACCGACTTACTTGAAGATTGGCAGCAAACCCTGCCACAGAACGCTCCGAATGTGTTCGCGCTGAACATCGCGAAAAGCGAGTTGGATGATTACGTCAGCAGGCTGGACGCGAACAATCTGGAACGTTCGGAAGCCTATCCGATTATCCGAGGTCGTTTGGTTGGCCTTAATGGGCAGCGTTATGCTGAGCTGACGCCAGATAGGGAAGAGCGGGATGAAGCGCTTCGCCGCGAGCTTAACTTCACCTGGCGCTACAACTTGCCAACCCATAATGAGTTGTTGGAAGGTTCATGGCCAAGTGAAGGTGGCGTTTCTGTGGAATCCGGTATTGCTGAAAGGCTAGGACTTCGCCTTGGTGATGAGCTGACGTTTAACGTTAACAGTCAGGAATTTACAGCGGAAGTAAACTCGATTCGTGATGTGGAATGGCGCAACATGAAGCCTAATTTCTACTTCATCTTTGACCCGGCTTTGGTGGAGAACTTACCTGCAAACTGGTTGGTCAGTTTCCGACTGGAAGATAGTCAGAGCGATATCCTCAACCAACTGGGACGTGATTACCAAACGGTGACTTTGCTGGATCTACGCACCATGAGCGGAAGAATTCAGGTGATCCTCAAACAAGTGAGCCTGTCGCTGTCAGTATTGGCGGGGTTGGCGGTAGCCAGTGGTTTATTGCTCTTGCTGACACTGCTTCGGATCACCCTTGCCGAACGCCAGCGTGAAATCATGCTTTACCGAACGCTGGGAGCGAGCAAAAAGCGCATCAACACCACGCTTTGGGCTGAATACGGCATTATGGCATTAGTGTCCGGTTGTATGGCCGTCGGCGGGGCAGAGCTTGCGATGGCAGGTTTGTTGAAGTGGGGTGTTGAGCTACCGGTTCGCTTGCATCCGGAAGTCTGGTTGAGCTTGCCGACATTAGCTGTTGGGCTGGTCTTCCTGACAGTGGCTTGGATGCTTCGGGGCTTGTTAGAGCCGCTCAAAAAATAGCAGTCAGACAAATGAAAAAAGGCACGCATTTCAGCGTACCTTTCTTTTCCTAAAGCGGGAGCTATCAGCGCAAAATGTTTTCCAGTGCAGGACCCACAGACGGATACTGGAAACTGTAGCCGCTGTTTTCCAGAGCTCTGGGCACCGCGCGCTGGCTGTCAAAAAGAAGCTGACCTGCTTCACCCAGCATCAGTGATATCGCAAGCTTGGGCGTAAACATAAAATGCGGGCGCTTAAGCGTTGCAGCAAGACTTTGGCTGAACACCTTGTTGGTGACTGGCTCAGGTGCGGTTAGGTTGAAGGCGCCACGGGTATCAGCATGTTCCAATAAATGAATGATGCCACCCACCATGTCGTCAATGTGTATCCACGGGAAGTATTGCTTCCCGTCACCGATTGGCCCACCCATGCCGAATTGATATGGCAGCAGCATTTTCTTCAATGCACCGCCGCTTTTACTGAGCACAATACCAGTACGTAGGATACATACCCGGGTCTTATCCGAGTCGGCGCGCATGGCGATTTTTTCCCAGTTCGAGCAGACAGAATGTGCGAAATCAGTAGCATCAACCGTGAGTGATTCGTCGATGATCTTGTCACCTTGATCGCTGTAGTAGCCAACCGCAGAGCCACTGATAAAGGTATGAGGCGGGGCATCGGCTTCTAAAATGCGCTGCACCAGTTGTTCTGTCATCCCCCAACGGCTGGCGCAGATAATCCCTTTCTGCTGCTCGCTCCATCGCTTATCAACGATAGGTTCACCTGCAAGATTGATGATGGCATCAAACTGACTGAAGTCTTCAATCTCGTCGATGTTTTTTATCAAGTGCACCTTCGATGGCAAAACATGACGTGCTTTCTCTGGCGAACGGGTCAGTACGGTGATTTCGTGATGTTCGAGCTTTGGGATCAACGCGCGTCCGATAAGTCCGGTTCCGCCTGTCACGAGAATCTGCATGAGGATCATCCTAGTTGGGGTGTTACTAAATAGTATGCATTCAATCGGTTATTTGATCAGCCCGATGGTGAAGTTAATGAAGAAATTCACGAAAACCTTGTTAGCTTTATCACCCTATAGACATTGTGGATTGGCAAATTTCTATACACTGACTCAGGGTTAAATTAACTAACTCCTCACCGCAATTTCATCAATTGGCGCATTTATCGTGCCGGGCTTTTCGTCTGGGCGTTTTCTCTGGAGAGAGTGTGAAGGGACTTACCGCATTGCTGACCTCAATGCTAGGGAGCTTGAAGGATCTACTTCCTATCATTCTTGTGATCGGCTTTTTTCAAATCATTGTTTTACAGCAGCCTTTGCCGGATTCACTGTCCATCTTAATTGGACTGGTGTTGGTCGTGATGGGGCTGACTTTCTTTGTTTTCGGTCTGGAAATGGGGTTGTTCCCCATCGGCGAATCTATGGCTCACTCGCTGGCGAGAAAAGGCAGTGTTTTCTGGCTGGTGGTGTTTGCTTTCTTGTTGGGGTTTGGAACCACCATCGCTGAACCCGCTTTGACGGCGGTAGCTGCTGAAGCAGCAGAAGTTGCCGCTGAAGGCGGTATGATTGCGATGACCGAAGACGCGCAATCTTCCTATGCCAATGGGCTTCGTATCACGGTCGCACTCTCTGTAGGCTTTGCCATTGTGCTTGGCGTGCTGCGTATTCTAAAAGGCTGGCCCATTCACCGCATCATCATCGGCGGCTACATTCTGGTGGTGATCATGACGGCATTCGCGCCGCGCTACATCATCGGTATTGCCTATGACTCAGGTGGCGTGACCACATCGACCATCACTGTGCCTTTGGTGACTGCGCTAGGCGTTGGACTTGCCACTGTGATTAAAGGACGCAACCCCATGGTGGACGGCTTTGGCTTGATAGCGTTTGCGTCGCTCTCGCCAATGATTTTCGTCATGGTGTACGGGATGGTGGCGACATGAATGTATTGTCTACCCTCATTCCGACCTTTATCGACACCTTACTCTCGACCATTCGGGATGTGATTCCGATTGTCTGCATCATTTTCGGTTTTCAGTTTGCCGTGCTGCGAAAACCGGTTGTGAATCTGAAGAAAATCCTCTTTGGCTTTATCTACGTCATTCTTGGTTTGTCATTGTTCTTAATGGGGTTGGAGATGGCGCTCTTCCCATTAGGTGAATCGATGGCCGTTCAGCTGACGGCACCCGCATTTCTGTTTGGCGAAGGAGAGAGCATTCCCGAGAACTTCTCCTGGCAGCACTACTATTGGGTTTACATCTTCGCCGCAGCCATTGGTTTCAGTACCACAGTGGCCGAACCTTCACTCATTGCGGTTGCTATCAAAGCGGAGCAGGTTTCTGGTGGGGCAATCAGTGTGAATGGTTTACGTTTCTCAGTGGCAATTGGGGTAGCGATAGGCATTTCCCTTGGCTGCTATCGCATCGTGGCTGGCGATCCGATTCATTACTACATCATTGCCGGATACGTGGTGGTGGTGATTCAAACCTTCTATGCCCCGAAATTTATCGTGCCGCTGGCTTATGACTCCGGCGGTGTGACGACGTCGACGGTGACCGTGCCTTTGGTTACCGCCCTTGGCCTGGGACTGGCTTCGACGGTTCCGGGCAGAAGCCCTTTAATTGATGGCTTTGGCTTGATTGCCTTTGCCAGTTTGTTCCCGATGATCACTGTCATGGGATACGCGCAGTTAACAGAGTGGGCGGCGAAACGCGGCACCACCGAAGAAAATACGAGGGAATCATAATGCGATTCAAACTGATTGTAGCCTTCATTGAGGACTCTAAAACCGATGCGGTTTTGGACGCCGCCAGAACGGCAGGAGCCACAGGTGCGACAGTGATTAACAATGCGCGAGGGGAAGGATTAACGAAAAAGAAAACCTTCTTCGGATTAACCCTCGATGTTCAGCGGGATGTCTTATTGTTTTTGGTAGAAGAACATTTAGCTCGCTCCATTCTTGAAACGATCAATGAGGTGGGGGAGTTTGATGCGTCATCAGGAACAGGTATTGCGGTGCAGCTAGACGTAGAAGATGCCGTTGGGGTAGCGCATCAAGTGCAGGAATTGAGCAGCAAGATTGAGGATGAGTTATGAAAGTGACCAAAAGAGTCTGCGATGTTATGAAGGACGACTATGCGCTAATTGATGGACTGACGACGGTTGCCGAAGCCATCCGTATTGCCCGTGATAAGGAAGTGAAAGCACTCATCGTGAAAAAGCGCGATGAAGACGATGAATTTGGTCTGGTATTGATGAACGACATCGCCAAGAAAGTGCTGTCACAAAATCGCTCGCCGGAGCGGGTAAACGTCTACGAAATCATGACCAAACCCGCTCTTCATGTGGCACCGGACATGAACGTTAAATACTGTGCCCGTCTGTTTGAACGATTTGGTATCAGCCGTGCGCCAGTGATTGACGGTGGTGAAGTGCTGGGCGTGGTCAGCTACAACAGCATTGTGATGTACGGTATGCTGGCTGACTAAAATGTCAGCTGGCATACTCGTTTGAAGCGCAGGTTAACGGTCGACGTGCCCCAGATCTCGGTCTGGATCGAACACATCGCGAACGCGTTGTTTCAGCACTTTGGCTTCAGGAAAACCGCCGTCTCGCTTGCGCTCCCAAATCAATTCGCCATTGCAGTGAATTTCAAACCTGCCACCTGTGTCAGGGTGCAGGGTTAAACTCTCCACTTCCTCGCTAAAGGTGGAAAGCAACTCCTGAGACATCCAGGTCGCGCGCAACATCCAGTTGCACTGGCGGCAGTAATAAATCTCGATATTGACTTTGTTCATAACACGCCCCACAAAAGCTTGATACCGACTGCAAAGGTCAGCAGCTCAAACGCAATTTTTATCATCTTGTTGCTGTATTTATCGGCAAGATAAGCACCGAGGTAACCACCCAAAATAGAACCCACCAGGAGTGCAGGGATCCACGGCCAGTAAATCTCCGCGCCGGCTATTGCCAGTGTTGCTGCACCCAATCCGTTCCAGAAGATGCCTACGCTGACCAAAGTCAGCGCGACGGCCTGCTTGTAATCGAAGCCAAACCAGCGAACCAAAAACAGTGTGACGAACAGACCTGTTCCCGCGGTGAGGGAACCGTTCAGCAAGCCGATCGCGCTAAGTCCTAGGCAACCTAGAACCATGCCCATCGTATCGCGGTGTTTGGGCTCTGCTTCCTGCCCGAGTGTTTTGCGCATCCGCGAGTAAACACCCAGCAAAATGATGAACCCGCCCAGCAACCCTTCGGCTAAAGGACCCGGCACAAAAAGAATGAGATTGGCACCACCGATCACCCCGGCAGCGCCAGCCAATGTCACGTAAAGAGTGAGTTTAGGGTCGAGGTTGCCACTACGCCAATGCTTGAGCGCCGCACCAAGTCCAAGCGCCACAGAGGCCACTTTGTGGGTTGCCAGTGCAACAGAAAAGCCGAGACCAAGGAATAGCAAAAGGGGAAGTTGCAAAAGCCCTGCACCGCCGCCGGCCAGAGAGGCAAGGGTATTGGCAATCAGGGAGCCAATGAAAAGGCCAATGGTAGAGAGAAAGTCCATGTTCGCTCAAAGTCATCCGTTGTGGAAACGCAGTGTATCAGGTTGTCCGAGACAGAAAAAAGCCCGTGATGAACACGGGCTTGATAGGGGAGCAATTGTTACTCGAACTAACGGCGATTACCAGCCTTTGACTGCGCCGCCATCAAAGATTTCAGATGCTGCGTTGTACACTTCGTCAGTCTGGTAAGACTGAACAAACTGCTGAACGTTTTGCGCAGTCACGTTGTTAGCACGGGCAACAATCAGGTTCACGTATGGAGACTCTTTGTCTTCAACGAAGATGCCGTCTTTCTCTGGTGACAGGTTGATTTCGCTAGCAAAGGTGGTGTTAATGATTGCCAGTGAAACATCTTCCAGAGAGCGTGGTAGTTGAGCGGCTTCCAGTTCGACGATTTTCAGGTTTTTAGGGTTCGCTGTGATATCCAGAACCGTTGCTTTCAGGCCCGCTTCGTCTTTCACTTCAATCAGACCTTGTTGCTCAAGCAGCAGCAGTGAACGGCCAAGGTTGGTTGGGTCGTTAGGTACAGCGATCTGCGCGCCGTCTTCCAGTTGCTCAACAGAAGTCACTTTGGTTGAGTAACCTGCAATCGGGTAAACCAGCGTGTTACCGGCGATTTCGAACTTGTAACCGCGGTCAGAAATCTGCTGGTCAAGGTATGGCTTGTGCTGGAATGCGTTTGCATCGATTGAGCCCTCATCCAGCGCGGCGTTTGGCGTGACGTAGTCAGAGAACGTCACCAGTTCAACATCCAGGCCGTATTTCTCTTTCGCGACTTTCGCTGCGACTTCTGCTACTTGCTCTTCAGCACCAGCGATAACGCCAATTTTTACTTTCGTCAGATCAACAGTCTCTTCCTGACCACAACCGGTCAGAACCAGAGTAGAAGCAAGGCCAACGGCAGCAGCAATTTTCTTGAGTGTAAAAGTCATTATGTATCTCCCTAAAAATAGAATTTCCATTTATCCGGACGGTGTCACCATCCGTTTTTATCTGTGGTCAACCCGCTTCACGAAATAGTCGCCGGCTGACTGAATCATTTGCACCAATATCACCAGCATCACTACGGTGATCAGCATGACGGTGCCGTCAAATCGTTGGTAGCCATATCGGATACCCACATCACCGAGACCGCCGCCGCCAACAGCACCCGCCATGGCGGAGTAGCTCACCAGCGTGACCAAGGTAATGGTTGCGCCGTTCAAAATTCCCGGCAACGCTTCTGGAAGAAGAACTTTGCGGATAATTTGTAGCGGTGTTGCGCCCATCGCCTGAGCCGCTTCGACCAAGCCTGACGGCACTTCCAGCAATGCACCTTCAACCAGACGGGCGATAAACGGAATTGCACCGACAGTGAGGGGAACAATCGCTGCACCTGTACCGATGGAGGTACCCATGATGAAGCGGGTGAATGGGATGATGGCGACCAGCAAAATAATGAAAGGGATTGAGCGGCCAATATTGACGATGATGCCAATGGATTTGTTCAATGCCGCGTTTTCCAACAAGCCGCGTGGCTTAGTGAGGTGCAGCAGTACACCTAAAGGAATACCAAACAGGAAACCAATCGCACCGGATACAAAGACCATGGTCAGGGTCTGGCCCAGTGCATCAATTAACAGGCCAACAAGACGTTCGTTTTCAGCAAACCAGCCTGAAACAGCTGCGATATTAAGCGACATAGCCCAGCACCTCGATGTTGATGTTGTGATCTTTCAGGTAAGTCAGCGCGTGGTTGACGTTCTCTTCGTCGCCAAAGAACTCAGCCAGCATCAGGCCAAATTTCACGCCGCCAGCGTAGTCCATGTCAGAACTCAGGATGCTGATGTCGATATTGAACTTTCGTGATACCTGGCTGATAAGCGGGGCATCGACACTGGCGCCAGTGAACTCAAGGCGAACCAGTGGCGGTAAATGACCATCACTCTGAGGTTGTAGTCGTTCCTCGTAATCCTGCGGGATGGAAAGATCCAACGTTGCACGGATAAAGGTGCGTGCCAGTTCTGTTTTCGGATGAGCGAAGATATCGCCCACAGGACCTTTCTCTACCAACTCACCGCCACCGATGATCGCTACTTCATGACAGATGCGCTTCACTACGTCCATTTCGTGGGTGATGAGAAGAATGGTCAAACCCAGCTTTTGGTTGATGGTCTGCAACAGGTTCAGGATGGAATGGGTCGTCGCAGGATCCAGTGCGCTGGTGGCTTCGTCACACAGGAGAACTTTTGGATCGCTTGCCAACGCGCGTGCAATGGCCACACGCTGCTTTTGACCGCCGCTGAGGTTAGAGGGATAGCTCTGGTGTTTATCGCTCAGACCGACCAAATCCAGCAGCTCAGTCACTTTGCGTTGAATATGTTGTTTATCTTTGCCTGCTAGTTCCAGAGGCAGTGCCACATTGTTAAACACAGTGCGGGAGGAAAGCAGGTTGAAGTGCTGGAAAATCATGCCGATTTTCTGGCGCTCACGGGTCAGTTCCGATTGAGACAGAGCGGTGAGCTCAACGCCATCGACAACGACTTTCCCGGAGGTTGGGCGTTCCAGCAGGTTGACGATGCGGATCAGCGTACTTTTACCCGCACCTGATGCACCGATAACACCAAAAATTCTGCCCTGTGGAATATGGAGGTCAATATCGAGCAGGGCATGGATCGTCTGATCACCCTGTTTGAACTCCTTGTTAACCTGTTTTATTTCGATCATAGGCCTTCCTGGACAAAAATCGTGTTAATAAAAGGTAAAAAAGATAGCGATTGTTATGGGGTTTTTGTGGCTATCTGGTGTTTGATGCTATTTATTGTCTCAAAATAAGTCAATAGATATTTTTACGGCTAGACGTCTAAACGTATATTGTAGGGATAAGTGATTGATAAGGGATTTGGGAATGGCTTGAGCTGGTAGGAATACCCAATCTTTGCGGGCTTGTAACCTGTTTTTTAACTCACCTCACATCAATTGCTTTCTTTTCATACTGACTCACTGCATCAATACACTTAGTGATATATATTTTGCGACTTATATTCACAAGCAGGATGGGTATGTGAGGGCGTCATTTAAACGAATGATGTTGTTGGCAAGCGCCTTAAGTTGGGTGCTGGTCTCACTGATGCCTGTGATAAATGCCCATGGCAGTAATGCTGGCGTCTGGGAAACACTCTGTACTGTTAATGGCTTTAAGCTGGTTCAGGTTGAAGGGGAAGAAACCAGCAGTGAAGGAAAGCACCATGGAAAGCCTTGTCCGTTCAGCCATTTCTCTTTTAGCCATCACCTTACACTCACCGCCACAGACACTCATACTCACGTAAAATTCGTGGGGAATCAGCACTACTCTTTATTGGCTCAAAGGGTAAAGTTTGAATCTCCCATAGCCCGCGCCCCACCTTTCTCTCTCTCATAATCTCCAAGCCCACATACAGCTGTAGTTGCTGAGGGCTGGAGTGTTCTAAAACAAAAATAAATAGGGCGCTTAGCCCACTGAGTAAAGTCATCGATAAAAATGCACTGCGTGTTTTGCGGTGTGTTTGCTTATGAGAAAGGAAAACTAACTATGGTTAGTGAAACCAACACAGCGGCTGCGCCTGCCCAAAAAGCGCGATATTTCACAGCTTGGCGATGGCACTTCTATGCCGGACTTTTCGTTATTCCCTTTATGTTGCTGCTGAGCGTTACCGGTCTTGTCATGCTGTTTGATGATGAGATTGAATCTGCCTGCTACGGAGACATGTTAACGGTTCAGGCCAGCGGACAACCAATGCAACCTTCTGAACAGCTCAATGCGGTAAATCAGGCGTTTCCAGAAGCCACGGTGACGCAATTTATTCCAGCGCAAACTGCAGATACTGTCAGCCGTTTTTCCATTCAATTGCCAGGCGGTGAAACCCGTTTTGCCTTAGTGAACCCGTATACAGCGGAAGTGACAGGGACAATCGACCGTAGCGACAGTTGGTATGAGCTGGCGAACGATATTCACGGCACACTACTTATTGGTGACTTAGGTGATCGGCTGATTGAAACTGCCGCCAGTTTTATGATTCTGCTCCTGGTGTCAGGGATTTATCTCTGGTGGCCGAAAGACGCGGCAAGCCGAGCCGGTTTTCTTAAGATCCGAACCGACAGTGGGTCGCGCATTTTCATGCGGGATTTGCATGCCAACCTAGGTGGTGTTTTATCCGTGGTATTACTGCTGTTTGTATTGTCTGGTCTTGCCTGGGCGGGTATCTGGGGCGGAAAAATTGTTCAGCCTTGGGGCAGCTTCCCAGCTGAACGATCAAAAAACGCGCCTGAATCGGTCATCACCCACAAGATGCTTAATCATGGCTCTGAAGAGGAAATGCCTTGGAATCTCGAGCAAACGCCGGTACCGAGCTCTGATCATGGTGGTCATGGCGCACCTGAGCCAAACGTGGAACGTAAGTACTCTGCGGATGTGAGCATCGATCAGGTTGTGACCTTGGCTAAGGAAGTGGGTTTTACCCACTATAAGCTGAAGTTTCCGAAGTCGGATACTGGGGTTTATACCTTGTCGGCGAACACCATGAGTGGGGATATCACTGACCCAACGCAAGACAGAACCATGCACATAGACCAATACAGTGGTGAAGTGCTGGCAGATATTACCTTTGCAGATTACAACTGGATGGCAAAAGCGATGGCGGCAGGGATTGCATTGCATCAGGGGGATATCAGCATCATCAATAAAGCGCTGAATGTATTTTTCTGTCTTGCCTTTACCGCCATATCGATCACAGGTGGTGCCATGTGGTGGAAGCGACGTCCGAACGGTTCACGCAAACTGGGTGCGCCCCCCGTTGTGGCAGGAAATGGTTTTTGGGTAGTTGGCGCGACAACCCTGATTGCCATCTGTCTGTTGTTCCCGCTCGCTGGTTTGTCAGTGGTTGCAATTTTATGCATCGATTGGCTTATCTTCCGACGCGTGCAGAGTTTGAAGCAAGCTTTCAGCTAACAAAATTGAGCCCCTCGCAATAGGGGCTTTTTTGTACATTTTAAACAAGGTGAAATCCCCAAAAACAGTGCGTGGTAGCACGCAATTAGGAGGCTACATAGGGAGTTATCTATCAGAAGGTTAAATAAAACCTGATCATTGTTTGACCGACTTCAAACTACCTTGTGATGAAGCTACTTGCCTAGGCGCATAATGAGTAAAGTTATTGCAACATCTTATTAACTGCATAGTTAGTGAGATTGCCACGGATTGAACAGGCAGCCTGCACCTATCTTTTGCAACTTTCCGCGTTGCCTGTTGTTACCGCCATTTCGAGCAAGGAGACTGAAATCATGTTGAAACGTCGTTCGTTCCTCGCCACCGCCGCAGTAGCACTCAGTGTGTTCATGGCTGGTTGTGGTGAGCAAAAGCAGGAAGCGGCAGCTGAAGCTGCACCCGCTGCGCAAGAAAAAGTAACCTGGAAAATGGTCACCACTTGGCCGAAGAACTTCCCTGGTTTGGGGACGGGCGCAAACAACCTTGCTGAGCTGATCACTGAAATGAGTGACGGTCGCTTGGAAGTGAAAGTGTACGGTGCCGGCGAACTGGTGGGTGCACTGGATGTGTTTGATGCAGTATCTCGCGGTACGGCCGAAATGGGCCATGGCGCGGGCTACTACTGGAAAGGTAAAGCGCCGGCAGGTCAATTTTTCGCAGCAGTACCATTTGGTCTGACCGCGCAGGAAATGAACGGCTGGATCTACAACGGTGGTGGTCTGGAACTGTGGGCGGAAGCTTACGAACCATTCGGCATCATCCCAATGCCAGCGGGTAACACTGGCGTACAAATGGGTGGCTGGTTCAACAAAGAAATCAACCAAATCAGTGACCTTGAAGGCCTGAAAATGCGTATCCCTGGTCTGGGTGGTGAAGTGCTGAAGCGTGTAGGCGGTACGCCTGTACTGCTGCCGGGCGGGGAAATCTTCCCATCTCTGCAATCTGGCGCGATTGACGCGACTGAGTGGGTAGGTCCATACAACGATTTGGCATTTGGTCTGCACAAAGCGGCGAAGTACTACTACTACCCAGGGTGGCACGAGCCAGGTACAACGCTGGAAGCGCTGATCAACAAGCAAGCATTTGAGAAGCTGCCAAAAGATCTACAATCTATTGTTCTGGCGGCAACCCGTGTAGCGAACGCCGATATGCTGGCTGAATTCACTGCACGCAACAACGCAGCGCTGGAAAGCCTGGTGAACGAGCACAAAGTTGAGCTTCGTCCATACCCACAAGAAGTGCTGACTCAACTACAGGCAGTGGCTGATGAAGTGGTTGCTGAGCAGGCAGCAGTGGATGAGATCAGTAAGAAAGTTTACGACTCTTACAAATCATTCCGCGATCAGGCAATTGACTGGCATGCGATTTCTGAGCAATCCATGCTGAACGCCCGTAACCCGCAATAATGTTGAACAGGCAGTGCCCCGGGCACTGCCTTTTTCAATACCCTCATAAAAACAAAAAGTAAGAGTTGTTTTATGGAAACCGCTTCTCCTTTTCTGATTTCCCTGATTAAAGGGATCAATCGATTCAGTGATTGGACGGGTCGCTTCGTTTCCTGGTTCGTGTTGGCAATTGTGCTTATCACCTTCGTGGTGGTGGTGATGCGTTATGTGTTTAACACGGGCTCAGTGTTTATGCAGGAGTCCGTTCTCTATTTTCATAACTATGTGATTATGCTGGGTGCCGCTTATGCGTTGCTCAAAGGCGCTCACGTTCGCGTGGATATTTTCTACCGCCCAATGTCTGACAAGAAAAAAGCATGGGTGGACTTGTTTGGCTTTTTACTTTTATTGCTTCCTACCTGTGTGTTTATTTTCTATATCGCTTGGGATTATGTGGCTGCATCATGGTCGATCATGGAAGGCTCGCAGGAAGCGGGTGGTGTAGACGCCCGCTATATCTTTAAAACCAGTATATTGCTGATGCCAGTCCTGGTTTTGTTGCAGGGTTTTGCAGAAGCGCTGAAAGCACTGCTGACGTTGACTGGCCATCAGGACTTGGCCAAACAATTGGAAGATCACGATGAGGAGCACGCACTATGACCGAGTTCCTCGCACTGTTTCTTTTCCTGTTTACCTTCGGCGTACTGCTGTTGGGGTATCCGGTGGCGTTTTCACTGGGTGGGTCGGCGTTGTTATTTGCCTTTATCGGTGCAATCACAGGAACTTTTGATCCTGCGTTTCTTGAAGCCATTCCCAATCGTATTTCCGGCACCCTTTCTAATGAACTGTTAGTGGCCATTCCACTGTTCGTCTTTATGGGTGTGATGCTGGAGAAGTCTAAAATCGCCGAAGACTTGCTCGATACCATGGGGCAGGTGTTTGGTGGATTAGCAGGTGGCTTGGGTATATCCGTGACCATCGTAGGTATGCTGCTGGCGGCGAGTACCGGTATTGTCGGCGCCACCGTGGTAACCATGGGCTTACTATCTCTGCCTTCGATGATGAAGCGCGGCTATTGTCCGCGTATCGCAACGGGAACGATTTGTGCCTCTGGAACACTGGGGCAGATTATCCCGCCATCTATTGTGCTAGTTCTTCTCGGCGATGTGATTTCATCGGCTTACCAACAGGCACAGCTTGATCAGGGGATCTACTCCCCAGAAAGTGTCACTGTGGGTGATTTATTCCTCGGTGCGTTGATCCCAGGTTTTGTGCTGGTGGGTCTATACATTGTGTACTTGATAGGTATCGCAATCCTCCAACCGCATCGTGTGCCACCCATTCCAGCTGAAGAGCGTAAGGTCAGCAAAGAACTCTTTGTTCAGGTACTGACGGTATTGATCCCGCCTGTGCTTCTGATTGTGCTGGTGTTGGGCTCCATCCTAACGGGTGTCGCCACACCAACAGAAGCCGCGTCGGTTGGGTCTGTCGGTGCCATCATTCTCGCGGCCAGCAAGCGCATGTTTAACATCGCTATCCTCAAGGAAGTCATGCGCACCACCACAGAAGTCACGGCCATGGTCTTTATGATCCTGATTGGTGCGTCACTGTTTGCGCTGGTGTTCCGTGGCTTTGGTGGTGACGATATTGTTCGCGACTTCCTCACTGGTCTTCCGGGTGGCGTGTTTGGCGCGATGCTGCTGGTCATGCTGGTGCTGTTCCTGTTGGGCTTCTTCCTTGATTTCATCGAAATCACTTTCGTGGTGATCCCTATTGTTGCGCCAATCCTGCTGACCATGGGGGTGGACCCGGTTTGGCTGGGTATCATGATCGCGCTGAACCTACAGACGTCATTCCTGACGCCGCCGTTTGGTTTCTCGCTGTTCTACCTGCGTGGGGTAGCGCCTAACTCCATCTCAACCATGGATATTTATCGTGGTGTGATGCCGTTTATTGCTATCCAGATTCTGGTGCTGATGATGCTGGCTTACTGGCCGTCATTGGCGACTTGGTTGCCAGAGTTGGTTTACGGCTAAGATTTGGTGTTTGCGTAAAACTGAAAGCCTCCTTCATAGGAGGCTTTTTACTGTGTATCAGTAAGACCATATTTTGCTATGGGGTATTCCATACTGCTATCTCAGCTCGAGACTTTTTGATTCAAATGTGAGCCATGTGTTTTCATGGTGGGTCTACATTTAGAGTAATACGCTTGAATATCGTCTCTTTAGTTTTTGGGAATGCTTCAGACCATTTTGATTCGCCCTCGCTGTACTTTGGCTTCCTCTCTTTTCATGCTTTTGCGTGTGGGGGTGTTGCTGACAGTATTTATGCTGACGGGTTGTCCCGACTTAGTGCTCTGGCAAGAGAGAAGTAAGCCCAAGGATGAAGCAAGCTCATCGACTTTAAGTGCCTTTAACATTATCTCGGTTTCTCCAGCCAATTCTTCTTCCCCAACTGCTTATATTGGTAGGGTGGAATTTGAGTGGGAGGCAGCAGGAGAAAATAATGAGGCCCCCATTTCCTACTCCATATGCCAGAAAGATCCCTCTGAGAGTCAAGGATGTTTGGAACTCGCATCTGTCACTAATGCACAGAGACTGAAAGTCGATATTGGTGGAGCTCTGAGCGCTGTTCAAAGTGATTATTTTATAAGAGCCTCCCGAGGTGGATTACAGAAAGATTCAAACGAAATTTCTATTGTAAACACAGTAGCAAATCAGCTTATTGGATACATCAAAGCATCAAATGCAGAGAGTCTGGACGAGTATGGGTCATCAATTGCACTGAGTGAAGATGGCAACACGCTAGCGGTCGGTGCGGCCAATGAAAGCTCAAATGCAACCGGAGTGAATGGAGATGAAGCAGATAATTCATCAGCCAGTTCTGGTGCAGTGTATGTCTATCGACGACAAGGTGGTGTCTGGTCGAAGCAAGCATATATAAAACCCTCGATACTAGATAGTGGGGACTACTTTGGTAAGAGCGTCTCGCTTAGCGCAGATGGAAACACTCTGTCAGTCACCGCCCCAGGCGAAGACTCTTCAACGAATAGCGTCAATAGCGATGCTTCTGACAATAGTGGAGATGGCAATGGTGCAGCTTACGTCTTTCGGTATTCAGCTGGTGCTTGGAGCCAGCAAGCTTACATCAAGCCATCCAACTCGGGTTCGAGGGATGCGTTTGGGAATTCTGGCCAACTGAGTGGGGATGGTAATACGTTTGCAGTATGTGCAAGAAATGAAGACTCAAATGCGATGGGCATCGATGGTGATGGCTCCAACAATTTGGCTTCAAATTCGGGAGCAGTTTATGTTTTTCGGTTTGATGGCAGTCATTGGGCTCAAGACGCTTACATCAAGGCATCTAATACTGAGGAAAATGACACTTTTTGTTTTGGTTTAGCGATAAGTGGTGATGGAAACACCATTGCATCGGGCGCATGGTCAGAAGACTCAGACACCACTGGCATAGATGGAGACCAGTCAAATAACGATGCAGTTAACGCGGGAGCCGTTTATGTTTTTCGTTACGATTTGGCATTAGGGTGGCAGCAGGAATCTTACATTAAAGCCTCTAACACCGGAAATGGTGACAGGTTTGGTAATTTAGTCGATCTTAATCAGGACGGAACCGTGCTGGTTGCGACTTCGTTTTACGAAGATTCTGATGGTTCTGGGGTCAATGGCGACCAGTCCAATAATGCAGCAAGTAACTCCGGCGCAGCTTACGTGTTTAGATATAGTGCCGGAAGTTGGACGCAAGAAGCATTCATTAAAATGGAAAACGCAGACAGTTTTGACCGTTTTGGAGAGTCGGTGGCGTTAAGCGGTGATGGAGGAACGCTTGTTATTGCATCGGCAGGGGATGACTCAAACGCTATTGGTATAGATGGGGAACAAACCGATAACTCGAACACAAATACTGGCTCAGCTGCTGTCTATCGTTATGATAATTCAGTGTGGACTTTCAGCCATTACCTCAAAGGAACCACCTCAGATGATGAAGATAATTTCGGGGCTTCTATCGCCTTGAGTGAAGATGGCTCGCGTATCGCGATCAGTGCCGACCTTGAATCTTCTTCTGCCTTAGACATCAACGGTGATCCCACGGATAATAGTGCCACCAACTCAGGAGCTGTCTATCTCTTCTAGCACCTTCAGCCATGTTGATTTTTGGCTTAATTGGATAACTCCTTCTTGACGCTGTAACGTCTCCAGTTTCTACTACGCTTCTTTATGCTTGTTATGTCCGGAGATGAAGTGGCATCTGCAGTTGATATCGCCATGTTGGCGGTGTTTATTCCAACATTCTTTTTTGTATCGGTCACGCCGGGTATGTGCATGACCCTAGCAATGACGCTAGGCATGAGTATTGGTGTACGTCGTAGTCTTCACATGATGTGGGGAGAGTTGATTGGTGTGGGCTTGGTTTCGCTGGCATCCGTTGCTGGCGTAGCGGCGATCATGCTCAATTACCCAGAGCTGTTTGCGATTCTGAAGTATCTGGGTGGTGCATACCTGTTTTACCTTGGTGTCCAGATGTGGCTATCTAAAGGGAAAATGGCGATTCCGCAGGACTTCACTTCAAATTCAGATACGTCTCGGCTTACGCTTGCAATGCAAGGCTTCGTGACTGCCATTGCCAACCCGAAAGGCTGGGCGTTTATGATTTCCCTGTTGCCACCGTTCATTAACCCTTCTTTGGCGTTGCCACCTCAGCTTTCCGTGCTGATTGGCATTATTCTGCTGACAGAGTTTGGCTGTTTACTACTTTATGCTTCGGGCGGCCGCACGCTGCGCCACTTCCTGCAAAAAAGCGGTAATGTGCGAATGATGAACCGCATCGCGGGCTCATTGATGATGGGTGTAGGTGTTTGGTTGGCTGTGGGCTGATTAATCCTCGGCGTTCAGTCTTTGTAAGTCTCTGCGATCTTTATAAAGTCTGCCTGCATTTCAAACATGATATCGACTAACAGAGGGTCGAAATGCGATCCTCTGCCTTCCCGAATAATGTCAAACGCCTCGTCGTTGGTCATTGCAGATTTGTAAATACGCTTACTGACCAACGCATCAAACACATCAGCAACCGCCATTAACCGCGCACTGAGCGGAATGTCTTCGCCAGCTAAGCCTTGCGGATAGCCAGAGCCATCCCACTTTTCATGGTGACCGTAGGCGATTTCTTTCGCTGCGCTCAGGAATGGATAATGCGCGTCTACTTCTTCCTCCGCTTTCACTATCGCGTCGTAGCCAAGTTTGGCGTGCGTTTTCATGATGTCGAATTCTTCTGCCGTCAGCTTGCCGGGTTTTAGCAAGATAGCATCTGGAATACCGACTTTGCCGATATCGTGAAGCGGTGCGGTTTTGAACACCATAGTGACGTACTCGGGCGTTACTATGTCAGGATATTTACCACGCAGGTAGAGTTGGTCTGCAAGGATTTTTACATAGTACTGAGTACGGACGATGTGATTACCGGTTTCCTGATCGCGTGTTTCCGCCAGGCTTGCGAGTGCATTGATGGTGACATCCTGAATAACACTGAGTTCTTTAACCCGACGCTGAACTTCTGCTTCCAAAAACTCATTTTGATCATGCAGGAAGTCTTTAGACGCTTTGTTCTCTAAATGGATGCGGATGCGCGCCATCGTGATAGGAGGGCTGAGAGGCTTTTTGATGTAGTCAGCAGCACCTACAGAAAAACCAAATTCCTGATCTTCCGCTTTTGACTTAGAAGTCAGGAAGATAACTGGAATATCGCCACCGCCTTTTTTGGCTTTGATCTGACGGCAGACTTCGTAGCCGTCCATGCCAGGCATGACGACATCCAAAAGAATCAGATCAATGGAAAATTTTTCAACGATAGCGAGAGCTGTTTGGCCGTTGGTCGCTGCCTTGACTTCATAATCGTTCTTGAGCATCTCGCTCACGAACACAAGATTTTCAGGCGTATCATCGACGACCAATATGGTTGCGCGTTTCTTTGCGTTGTTTTCCGGTGACACCATTTACGGGATCCTGAATCACTTTCCACTTCTTCAATCCTAGGTCTACTCTTAATAATGTTCCAATTGTGAGTCACATTATTTTAATTGAGACATGCAGTTACAGCGTGCGCACAGACGTACGGTAAAAATGTTTGTAATGTGCCAACGGCGAGCAGATCAAAACC
Organism: Grimontia sp. SpTr1; assembly: GCF_947387585.1. NCBI lineage: Bacteria > Pseudomonadati > Pseudomonadota > Gammaproteobacteria > Vibrionales > Vibrionaceae > Grimontia > Grimontia sp. SpTr1. Next base: position 39,574 of record NZ_CANDOD010000023.1, on the reverse strand, counting down.
TATGAACAACGACAGTTTTTTGGGCGTATCAGCGTTCACTGGAAAGCTTATCTTAGAACTTATTGCAAGGGCGGGCAGCGTGTTGAGCACAGCACTAGCCCGCGCTTTCGTTATGGTGGTACTCACCTTGCTGCCGATATCCGTGCGAGCGGAAAAAGATCATGGCTATCTATCTGCCACTTCGCTTCCGCCGACGGGGGAGGGGGTCAGCCTGCTGCCGCTGCTTACCGGTATCATTCTTATACTGTTAGTGATTGTGGTCCGTGGGGCAGTCACCATCAAAGGTCTGCAGGCCCAAGTCAAAGATCAGCGCCAGAAGATCCGCCAGACCGAAAAAGACCTCTCTATCGCAAAACGTTCCGCCAGCGTGGCACATCAGGCGAAGCGAGATTTTCTTTCCAACATGTCCCATGAGCTAAGAACACCCTTAAACGCCATATTGGGGATGTCTCAGCTGGCGATGGACAGTGGCCTTGAAGGGAAACAGCAACGGTATATCAAGCGCGTCATCAGTGCGGCTAACTCATTGCTTGATGCGGTCAATGAAGTGTTGGATTTCACCAATGTCAAAGCAGGTAACCTTCACATTGAATGGGTTGAGTGTAACCTCGAAACTATCCTGACACCGGTGGCAGACACCCTGGGCGAACGGGCTCAGGAAAAAGATGTGCTGTTTTGCGTCAACCTCGATATGGCGATTCCAAAGATCATAGATGCGGACTCTGTGCGCCTCACTCAGGTGCTCATGGCGTTGGGTGATAATGCGGTGAAGTTTACCGACAGCGGAGAAGTCACACTCTCTGTCACGCTCGAATCCTGTCGGGACTCTGACGTTAAAATACGCTTTACGATTCGTGACACCGGGATTGGGATCCGCAGAAAGGACTTGGATAACCTCTTCCAGCCTTTTTCGCAGTCAGACAATTCCTCATCACGGGAGCATGGCGGTCGTGGGCTAGGACTAACACTAGCCCGTGAACTGGTGTCGCTGATGGGGGGCGAGTTGCAGGCTGATAGCCGCTTGGGGGAAGGGAGTGTATTTTCCTTCTCGCTGCCTTGTCAGTCCGGGTTGCGTGAAACCTCAAAACTCGGTGGAGCCTGGGCGCGTTCGCTTACGGCCAAAAGCGTACTCATCGTGTCGCCAAATTCTACCCTGCGCAACAACATGAAAGAGCCACTGGTTTTTGCTGGTGCCAATGTCAGTCAATGCCGGGATGTCGACGACATTGAGCACAGCAAGCAGAACATCGAGCGCGGGGTTTATGAGCATGTTGTCGTGGACTGGGATCTGATTACACCAGAGATGAAATCCAGTATTTCAACCATATTCAATAACTTGTCACAAGCTCAATCCGTCCTTCTGCTGTGCGGAAAGAAACACTGTCTGGATATTCCTGATGCCAGACCGAACTTCGCGTTCAACTGGGTCACCATGCCTGTGCTTCCATCGAAATTTATGCGTTCGTTGACGGAAGAAGTACGCACCATCAAGCCGATCAAAAACGGTCGCAAAGACCTGCCAGAGCTGGAGCTGGAAGATGTTCCTGAACATGAAATGGCCATCAGGGATAAGGTCGTGTTGTTGGTTGAAGATAACCTGATCAATCAGGAAGTGGCACTGGGAGCGATGGAAACCCTGCCAATCAGTGTGCTGGTAGCAGACAACGGTGCAGAAGCTATCGCAATGGTTCAAGAACATCATGTTGATTTGATCTTGATGGATATGCAGATGCCGGTGGTTGATGGGGTGACTGCAACTAAGACCATCCGTCAGGAGCTAGGCATGAAAACCTTGCCGATACTTGCCATGACGGCAAACACGGATGCCCACGACGTGGCAGCGTGTCGTGAAGCGGGGATGAACGAGCATCTTGCCAAACCCATCAACTTTGAATTATTGCACGCCAATCTAATAGAGTGGCTTTCGAAAGATGCACCGGAAGAGAAGAAATCTGAGGCACCGCTTGAATCGGTTGTGGTTTCATCATCTACAGAACCAGAACCAGAACCAGAACCAGAACCAGAACCAGAACCAGAACCAGAACCAGAACCAGAACCAGAACCAGAACCAGAACCAGAACCAGAACCAGAACCAGAGCCGGAGCCAGAAAAAGCCGAAGACACCACGGAAATAGCTGAAGAGGTGGAAGACGCAGATATTGAAGCGACGACGGAAGTGGTCAATACCGTTGGCGAAACACAAGAACCCAAAGGGGAGTCAACCGTTGATGCGGAAGCTGAGGACGCTGAACGGACCCGAAGGAGAGTAAACATGGAATACGACGATACAATGTTTGATCTGATGGTTGATAACGTGCCCGGCATCAATCTTGGTGAGGGGGTGCAACGACTGGGTGGCAACAAAGCCAAGTACCTCAAAATCCTGTCGCTGTTCCTGACTTCCCAAAAAGCAGCTATGGATCAATTACTATCAGATGCTGACAACAGTGAGAAAGCGATACTTGCCCACTCGTGTAAAGGGGCGGGGAGTAATATTGGCGCAGATGCAATCTCCAAGATAGCTTCTGGTTTGGAAGATAAATACAACGCGGGTGAAACGGTCACAGAAGCCGAGGTGAATGAGCTGAAAAACCTGATCACAGCGGCTATAGATAAATTTGATGAAATTGCTTTAAGCTCAGCGTCAGTGGAAGCAGAGCCAGTTGTCCAAGAAGAAATTAAGCCATTGGATGCGTATCTGATTGAACAAATCAATGCTTTGCAGACAAGTCTGCAAGAGTTTGATATTGGCGTGCAGGATAAGCTGTCTTCGCTGTCAAAAGACCTTCCGCAATGGTTCAACCAACTTGAGGAATTTAAGCGTTTGCAGGAATCAGTGAATCAGTTTGATTTCCTTACGGCAGAAGAACACCTCAAAGCGCTGAAGAAGAAAACTGGGTAGTTGAAATAAGTCAGTCCATTATAAGGCCTCGTTAATCGAGGCCTTTGTCTTTTCCAAAGAACATGCCAATTCGGCGTCGGTAGATATATAGGACAAACACACAGTTTATTAGCACCAGCCAAAGTGGAAGATAAAGGCTAAATGCAGTGAAATGCCGTTCAGTGATAAATCCGAAAATCTGAGGGACTTGAGCGTAACTAATCAAGTCAAAGTAATCCTTAAAGAAGCCAACAATTGTCAGCATCTGGATGAGGGTGATGACAAACAGAATGAATGATTGTTTTTGCTCGATAGCCTGTATGTTGTAACTGATTTTTCTATCGATGAAGTCCTTATTGGTTTGAATCCATCGTCGTACATCCTCCATTGACGCCAATAAGCCCCAGTACTGCTCAACACCTTCAAACGCTGCAGTCTGCCATGGCTTTAGTGCGCCTTTGTATTGAGAATGACGTATGTTGTACCACTCGTTGGCGAGTACCATAGTGTCAAACATACGTGAACGCTTTTTCAGTTCGTCATTTGTTATGCTTCTAGACAATACATTCATGGACTCCAGCAAAACAGACTTGAAAAACTTGTTTAAAAACCAAAAGCTTTGAAGGTAAAGCATGAATGGAAGACACATTTTTGCGCGACTCTCTTTCAACCCTAACAAGGTAGAATAACTCCAGCCAAAATGACTGAACACCTGGTTGGAAGAACCGTCAATTGGCGTCACATCCTCGTAGTCCAGTTCCTCCTCGGCATGAATTTCCTGCGCGCTTTGAATAGAAAGCTCATCAGTGTTAGAGCCAAAGTCACTAACTATGTGGCAGGTATTGTCACTGACATACACGCAATCTTGAGGCATGGTTCGATGGGTGATGACCTCAATGAGCTTTCTTGATTCGAAGCAGGCAGAATCTTTCATTTCGCTCGACCAACCTTCCGGCTTGTTGTTCTCCATGATTCGACGAATATACAAAGGCAATTGGTGTAATTGCGCGAGGTCTGCTTCAGAAGTGCTTTTAATTTTGAACTGAACAACCAGCATAAAAACGCATTTGTTGACGAACATTAGCTGCAACTGAGTCTCTTCGCAGGCCAGACGAAACCCAGGCGGCAGCTCCCCAATAGAAGTGTTAGTGTTCGTAAAGTACTGAAGCCGTTCAATATGTCTTCGACGGCTCATATCGCATAGCTGGAGATCAAGATATTTGGCTTGTGGTTGGACCATGAACGCATCTAACCACTCTTTGTCACCAACTTCTGGTTGGAACTGCTCAAGAGGTGTCCAGTTAGACATTGTTGAAACCAATGTGTTGTCACCATCTAGCATTCCTACCTTTTCAAGTAACCGAATCCACTGGTTATCTTTAATCCATAGGGGTTGGTAGCATGTGAAGGTATAAGTGCTATCCATCGCATCAAGTCCTTTTGGCATGATTTGTCTATAGGTATGTGGAACCATGTTGGTTTAGATAACAGTCAGGCAACGGCTCCTGACGATAGTCCAGTGTGAACTCCTCATCTTTGGCGATATTGGTGAGGGTAACTACGCGGATGGGATGATAGAGAATGACTGTATTGGGCTGGCGGCTGTGATTGATAAAGCCATATTTGGTGCGAACGGGACGAACCAGTAGCGTTTCTTTGTCCAGTGCATTCCACTCAAATGATGTTGCATACGCATCATCCCAAGGGACGACCTGTCCATCTAGCACACCAAGGATGCAGCCTGTGGGAATGTCTTGAACAGCAAAAAGACCTTTTCCATGAATTGCACTATTCCCAATGATACCCAGTGGTATGTTATCTACAGTCGGTAACCCTAAATCTTTCATTATGTACTTCCTTGCTCACATATGACCAAGGTTTGATATCACACTCGCTGGTTGGGAGCTATCTGATTGTTTATTAAGCGTGATCTTGCTAAGGACATAAAAAAGCCGACGCGATTGCGTCGGCTTTTCTTCTAGAAGTCAGAGAGCTTATTCAGCTGCTGCTTCTGCATCTTCCGCTTGTTTTGCCTGAATCGCAGTCAGTGCAACGGTGTAAACGATGTCGTCTACCAGTGCACCACGAGACAGGTCGTTAACAGGCTTGCGCATACCTTGCAGCATTGGACCGATTGAAACCAGATCCGCTGAACGCTGTACCGCTTTGTAAGTGGTGTTACCGGTGTTCAGGTCTGGGAATACGAATACGGTCGCTTTACCTGCTACTGGAGAGTTTGGCGCTTTAGAAGCAGCCACGTTTTCCATGATAGCGGCGTCGTACTGCAGAGGACCGTCGATCATCAGATCAGGACGTTTCTGCTGAGCAATCAGCGTTGCTTCGCGTACTTTCTCAACGTCTGCACCCTGACCAGAAGTACCGGTAGAGTAAGAGATCATTGCTACGCGAGGCTCAATGCCGAATGCCGCTGCAGAATCTGCAGACTGGATAGCGATTTCAGCCAATTGCTCTGCGTTTGGATCTGGGTTGATCGCACAGTCACCGTAAACCAGAACCTGGTCAGGCAGCAGCATGAAGAACACAGAAGACACCAGAGACGCGCTTGGCGCAGTCTTGATGATTTGCAGCGGTGGACGGATGGTGTTTGCTGTGGTGTGAACCGCACCAGATACCAGGCCGTGTACTTCGTTCGCTTCCAACATCATAGTACCCAGTACCACGGTGTCTTCCAGTTGCTCACGCGCTACAACTTCGGTCATGCCTTTGTTCTTACGCAGCTCAACCAGACGCGCAACGTATTGCTCACGAACTGCTTCAGGGTCGATGATGGTGACGCCAGCACCCAGAACCACGCCTTGCTGATCTGCAACACGCTTGATTTCTTCTGGGTTACCCAGCAGCACACATTCCGCAATTTTACGCTCAGCACAGATAGCTGCCGCTTTAACGGTGCGTGGCTCGTCGCCTTCTGGCAGAACGATACGCTTAGCCGCTTTACGAGCCAGCTCAGTCAGCTGGTAACGGAATGCTGGTGGGCTCAGACGACGTGCACGTGCAGCGCCTTCAGACAGAGACTCAATCCAGTTGCCGTCAACGTGTGCTGCAACGTGGTTTTGAACGAACTCTACGCGCTCTTTATCATCAGCTGGAACTTCCAGGCTGAAGCTTTGCAGGTTCAGAGACGTCTGCCAGGTGTTACCCGCAGTGGTGAACACTGGCAGGCCTGCTTGGAATGCGCGCTCGCACAGACCGTTCAGCTGTTCTGGGATGCTGTAGCCGCCAGTCAGCAGCAGGGCACCGATTTCCAGACCATTCATCGCAGCCAGACACGCTGCAACGATAACGTCAGGACGGTCAGCAGAAGTTACCAGCAGAGAGCCTGCGCGGAAGTGTTCAACCATGTTAGGAATTGAACGCGCACAGAAAGTGATGCTCTTGATACGACGGGTGTTGATTTCACCTTCGTTGATGATTTCAGCATTCAGGTGCTTCGCCAGATCGCTCGCACGTGTTGCAATCAGATCGATGCTCCAAGGCACACAACCCAGAACGCGGATTGGGCTGGAGTTGAAGATCTCCATCACTTCAACATTGCTGCCTTTCGCTGCATTGTTGTCGTCGAAGATGTCAGACAGATCAGGACGGGTACGGCCTTGCTCATCAACCGGTGCGCCGTGTTTGTTGATCACAACGCCTGCGATGTTTGAGTTCTTGCTACCACCGAAGTTAGATACTGCAACTTCAATGCGCTCTTTCAGTTGCGCAGGGTTGTCAGTACCTGGAGTGGTGATGAACACGATTTCCGCATCCAGCGTTTTCGCGATTTCGTAGTTAACCTGGTTCGCGAAAGGATGGTTACGGGTAGGTACCAGACCTTCAATCAGCGCCACTTCTGCTTCTGCAGTTGCTTCTTTAAAGCGTGCGATGATTTCTTCCATCAGCACGTCAGTCTGATCGGTACGGATCAGCGCTTCAGCGTTTGCCATGGTCAGCGGCTCTGCCACTTTCATGTCGCTGTTTGCTTCGATGATGGTTGTTGTCAGGTCAGGTTGGTTATCGCCATGGCGAGGCTGGGCGATAGGCTTGAAAAATGAGACGCGAAGGCCCTTTTGTTCCATCGCACGCAGTACGCCCAGGCTAACGCTGGTCAGACCGACACCTGTGCCGATTGGAATGAGCATAATAGTACGGGACACGCTTGATTCCTCTTTACTATGTAGGGAGCAAAACCCACAGACGCGGGTTTTGTTAATAATTCAGTTTGGCAGACAGTCAGATAACTTTGCCAAATTGAAACGGCTGACCACATTGATCAGCCGCATGTTTGCATCAAATGGCGATTAGATTTCAGCCAGACGTGCAGTGTCTTGTGCGATAACCAGCTCTTCGTTGGTAGAGATAACCATTGCTGGAACACGGCTGCTATCAGTAGTGATAACGCCTTCGCCGCCGAAGCGAGCTTTCAGGTTGCGCTCTTGATCAACTTCAACACCCAGCAGAGCCAGACGGTTCAGAACCAGCTCACGGATTGGGCCAGAGTTCTCGCCGATACCGCCAGTGAACACGATCGCGTCCAGACGGCCGTCCAGACATGCAGTGTAGCTAGCAACATATTTCGCCAGACGGTGACAGAAAACGTCCATTGCGCGAGTCGCTTCTTCTTTCGCGCCGTAGTTGTCTTCAACGAAACGACAGTCAGAAGTCACTTCGGTCAGACCCATCAGGCCAGATTCTTTGGTCAGCATGCTGTTGATTTGCTCAACGCTGTAACCCAGTGCATCGTGCAGGTGGAAGATGATTGCTGGGTCCAGGTCACCAGAACGGGTACCCATTACCAGACCTTCAAGAGGAGTCATACCCATAGAAGTGTCTACAGATTTACCGTTCTTGATTGCACACACAGATGCGCCGTTACCCAGGTGACAGTTGATGATGTTCAGTTCTTCAACTGGCTTATCAAGCTGAGCCGCTGCTTCTTGAGCGATGAAGTAGTGAGAAGTACCGTGCATGCCGTAACGACGGATACCGTGCTCTTTGTACAGCTTGTATGGCAGTGCGTACAGGAACGCTTCTTCAGGCATAGTCTGGTGGAACGCAGTGTCGAATACCGCGACGTTTTTCAGAGTAGGGAATGCTGCTTTCGCTGCTTCGATACCTACCAGGTGCGCAGGGTTGTGCAGAGGTGCGAAGCTAGAAGCGTCTTCGATACCTTTCAGTACTGAATCACAGATCAGTGCAGACTTAGTGAACTGCTCGCCGCCGTGAACAACACGGTGACCGATTGCGCCCAGGTTTTCAGCCAGTTCTGGTTTAGAAGCCAGAATGGTTTCAACGATGAAGCTCAGTGCTTCTTTGTGTGCAGCACCTTCGCCCAGTTGAGCTTCGTGTTTGCCGTCCAATTTCCACTTAATGCGTGCTTCTGGCAGGTGCAGACATTCTGCCAGACCTGACAGGTGCTCATCACCTGATTGTGCGTCGATGATTGCGAATTTCAGCGAAGAGCTGCCGCAGTTAAGAACAAGAACCAGCTTAGACATTTGAGACTACCTATTCGTGTAAAGTAGATGGTGTTTACTAATCGGAGAAGGATAGTTGATTAACGTCACACTAACCGTCCCAGAAAAACTTTTAGCAAAATTTGTCGCGGAATAGATACATCGCTCATCAGTCCTTTGATAGATACCCACTGCATCGCGCCCATCCTGTTTTGCGTCACATGACTGTCCAATTCGGTTTTCCGTCACATCAGTGATTGATGTTCGAAGAATTCACGTATTGGACCTTATGACTCAACAAGGTTTGAGCTTTAAGGTGTGACTGCTTCATTTTCTGAAACAGTTTTTTGCCACACCGGTCAACATATCCGGGTACGCAACGAAAAACGCCAGACAGATTGTCCTACAGGCCCACCATCTTTGGTGATTTGTTGCGCTGCCGGTCATCCATTTGGCGTTTCAGTGGTTGCGAGATAATCAAATCCGAGCAACAATTGATTTAGGTCGGCTAAGTCTAGCGATACTTGCGCCAGATAACAAAAATTTTTGAGTCTTAATTGATTTGAATTAATGTTTATCAACTTTGTTTTAAAGATTGCAGCAAGTTTTTAGCCGATGATACAGAGACATCGCTTGAGAGGTATGCGCCATATGAGTAATAAATCAATGTGGAACGCGTTCCGTGATGGTCAGAAGTACATGACGGAATGGCCAGTTCGAAAAGAGCTGGCACCAATGTTCCCGGAAAACCGAGTAATCCGTGCAACCCAGTTTGCGATTAAAGTGATGCCTGCTGTTGCCGTCATCAGCGTGTTGATGCAAATGGCCTTCAATAACTACTCAGGTTTGCCGCAAGCCATGATCATGGCTTTGTTTGCACTGAGTTTGCCGCTACAAGGTATGTGGTGGCTTGGGAAACGTCGTGAAACACAACTGCCTCCTGCGCTGGCGGGTTGGTATCGCGAATTGCATGAGAAGATTGTCAGCGAAGGCGGGGCCGTGCAGCCAATGAAAAGCCGCCCACGTTACAAAGAGCTGGCTCAAACCCTGAACCGCGCATTTAAACAGCTAGATAAGTCCTCGCTGGAACGCTGGTTCTAACTTTGCCCGAAAGAAAAAACGCCTCGGCTTGTGCTGGGGCGTTTTTGTTTGCTTAGTTGGCATCCAATCGCGTGAAAGCCTGCTCGCTCGCGCTGATAAGCGTGGCTTCGTCAGCTATCCAACCTACGCCGTTTCGAGTGAGAAGGTGATAAACACCATCTGGCATTTGAAAAATACCTTCAATGCCATCTTGGGTCTTTGTCAGGTTGCCAGCAGGTTGGCCATTGTTATCAACGAATACCCAGTTGGTGGCGCCATGTTTCCAATATTCCTGTTGCGTGACGATGACCTGCTGACGGCTTTCTCCCAACTTGGGCAAGGTAAAGCGTTGCCCAACCTCCAGTGTTTCAAGTAAGGACTCATCAAACTCGATGAAGTGCTCTTCACTGAGCGACACGACTGCCCCGTAGTTTTCAAACACAGACTTAGCAGAAGATACAGGTTGCCAAAGGGTTATCTCAGCATCAAAAAACACCGGGATGATATCTTCTTTTTGCGCTTGTTCGTCGCTGCTGCTTGTTGGTGGAAGGGTCGCGACATCTGCCAAATATTCATCCACAGTGTCAGATTCTGGGGCCATGATGTGAATGTTGGATACTTCATTGCTTTGTGTTGAAGAGGCAGCAGCAGAAATGGTCGGCTCTGCTTTGTCTGCTGGTATCGAAACACGTGAAGAGTCGGGGACAGAGGCCCCCGAGTCTTCAACGATCATTGCGACACTTTCATCAGACGCGGCAGGCTCAAGCAGCCTGATAGCGAAGAAAATCAGGGTTCCAGCCAGTGCCAGATAAATCAGTGACGTTTTCACTGAGCACCTTTCTCTACGTCAAGCTTGAAGGTCAGCAGCTTATTAAAGTCTGAGTGCCAACCGCGTGCGCGGATGTTAAACAAAGTTTCATAGTCACCCGCTGGAAGTGCGGAGTTGTCTTCTGGATGGTAAGAGACCCGTAACTGCCCGTAGTTTGCGCCATTGGAGCAGTAAACACCGTTGTTCATTACGCTCCAGCCACAGCCAACATAACGGGATGCGCGCAGGACGATAGTCGCAGACTCTTTGGTGGTTTTGTTGACGACGGGAACTTGCAATGACGACCATGTGTTGAACTGTCCGCTCCAAACCCTGCCGCTTGCATTACTTTGAACGTTACCTTCAGGCAAGTAATAGACCGAGCCGTTGACTGTGCTGTCATAGCGAATAGTCGTCGCTGCAGAAGAAGCGGTGACTGTGCCTTCCAACGCTGAATCACTGCCGACAAGGATATTGGCTTTCAGTGCAATGTCAGCGCTGTAGCTGTGATCATGCCAGCCTTTTGCTGTGAGAGAGAAATCGCCTTGATACAAGCCAGCAGGCGCAGCGGTGTTATCGTTGGCATCAAACCACACTTTTAACCCGCCCTTGGTTGCATCCGGTGAACAGTAAACGCCATTGTTAATTTCACCCCAGCCACACCAAGTCTGACGTTGTGCGCGGAGTTTGATGTGATGAGTTTGACCTGTCGTTTGGTTCACCATAGCCACGGAAAGCGCCGAGAAGCCTCTTGGGTAAACCCATTTACCTGAGGTTGGGCCAGAAACGTTGTTTCCCGCTAGATAATAAACGGTGCCATTAACCCGTGCTTCTACGTCATTCAGGGTCACGTTTTCGTCTTCAGTCAACGTACGGGTACGCGTGACTGTATTTATTTCAGGGTATGTTTTTTTCATCCAAGCCTGATAGGGTGCAACACGGCCATGGCCCGACTGGCGGCCATTCCAACCCGCCCACCACGAAGTGACCCCCACCCCGACAAACTGGCCTTCACGCCATTGCCAAGTGGCGGAACCGCTATCACCGGGTGCGCCAAATGCCCAGGCTTCTTCGGTATTGGCTGGATTTCGCAGACAGCCACCGACATCGCGTGAAATATGCCCTAAACCATACGCTCGGCCGCTGGACACTTTTCCAAGACTAGGTGTACCTTGAATACCGTAACCTGTAAGCGTCATGGGTTTACCCACGTATTGATTGAAATCTGGCGCGTCAGCAATGACAGGTTGAGGAACTGCACCACCCTGAGCATTGATCGGAGAAGTAAGGAGGGGAGCTTTGACAATCGCGATGTCAGAGTGACAGCCCGTGTAGCCGATAAAGTGGGTCGTCGCAGTGCCAGAGGCGATAAGTCGGCCATCCCCTGTGCGGAAAGAAACATTCTGTCCGGTATAAACAGATTCCTGATCTTTGTTATCTCCCTGCACACAGTGAGCGGCGGTGAGGATGACGGCTTTGTCTCCCTCATTACCCAGCCAGGTGGCAGTGCAAAGCGCACCGCCTGCAATGATGCGGCCCACTGCATCGAATCTTTGTTCACGCGAGATTTGGTTTAAATGGTCGTAAACTTTTCTGACCGTGGCTTGATCGTTTGAGAGTGAACCACCAAGTTCAATGAACTTGGCGTCACTGATACCAACAGCGAAAGCCTGAGAGGAAAGGGTCGCCGCGCCGAGTGAGAAAAAGAGCGCCTTAGATGTGCTAGTGCCTACTGTTTCTATTGGTTTTTTCTTGATAAACATTATATTGCCTTGAGTGTCCCTATATTAATCAAGGCAATATTGGACGCAGCGAATCCACTTCGTATATTGAATAAAGTATGAAGTGTTTAGCTTCTAACTCGTGGTCATGTTTTCACAATACGTACGTGTAAAACTGGCCTTCAATGAAGCGAGTGTTATGAAATTGAGGCAGGCAGGTGATGTCGAATGATTCAGTAACACAAGAAACTGACCTATTCGCAGTCAATATCTTTCCCTGAATAGCTGTGTCGCATCTCTTTCATCGCCGCATTCATTTCATCGTCAGAGAGCCACTGAGGTGGCAGCGGATTGACCACTAATCGGAAATCTTTTACCTCTTTCCCGAGAGGCTGTTCCTCAGACTGAGGTGAAACAATAGCTACCTTCAACTCTGGATTTCTGGCGGTAATACGCGCCGCAATACCAAGTCCATTTTCAACATGGAACGCACCGGCAATGTGCATGACTTTGTCATATGGGTGTTCGGCCAGATAGTTCACAATGCTCTCGGCCATGGTGTCGTCCCACGCCAATTGCGCCAGATACTGATTCTCGGTTTTTTTCTCATCGCCATGGAACATGGCAGCCAAGAATTTCTCTTTGTACGGCGAATCACCATCGCTGAGTGTGGCGGCCACCAAACGGCGCTTTTCTGGTGGTAGCTGGTCTAGATAACCTTTCCCTTCCTTGGCGATACAACGAACGATTTCAATCGGCGCATTGGATGCTATCAAAGGGACAGAGTGGGCTTTGGCGTATTCCACCAATGGGCGATAACTACCTTCATAGTTTGACCATTTACTGGTTTTGCTAAGGAGACTGTTTTCACCGAATTTGCCCGCGAGGTAATCATCAAGCACGGCCTGATCATTCCGCGTGAACTGCTCCATGGAGAGCGCTACATCTGGGTATGCTGAAGTCAACATGGCGAGGAGTTGCGCTTGAAAGAGATGAACACCGGAGTGGGTGTGCCATTCACCAACCAAAATGACATCAGCGTCTTTGACCTCTTTAGAGAAGGCTTCCAGTGTCAGCGGGGCGTTATCAGCTGTGGTGAGTTGATAATCGTAGAGAGAAACTGAACGCGGCTCGGATGACAATCCATGCAATTGTTGGCTGCACCCAGCAAGCAAGCTGCAGAGTAGCCATGTACCTATTGATTTCTTCACCGTCATCGCTTTCCCGCCCGATTAAATTACACCTAAAACTCAAGACTTTAATTCTAGTTCCAAGTCAGCTCAACCGAGCAGCAGAATTTTCTGCAGCGACTAGAGTTTCAGGCGGGAAAAGTTTTTTAGCAGGAGAGTAGTGAGTGCAAAAGCGTGTTTGGGTAACGGGTGGTAGTCGTGGCATTGGTTTCGCGTTGGCACAGCACTTTGTGGAAGGTGGATACAAGGTATTGGTGATTGCCAAAAACGAGAACAGTTTGGATAGCGCGAGACAGCGGATTGAAAGCCAGAATCCTGAAACTGATTTGGTATCCGTACAGTTAGATTTCTCTGATGTTAACGCGGTGGATTGCAAAGTGCAGAAACTGCTTCAAGAGTTCGGCGCTCCAGACATTCTCGTCAGCAACGCGGGTATCTTGGCATTTGGGAACACGTCTGCCTCCGCATCGACCATTCATGATGTCTTTTTGGTGAATGTGGTGTCATCGCTGGTTTTCACCAACAAGGTGGCAGAGGCAATGAAAGAAAAAGGTGCTGGGAGGATTTTCATCGTAGGATCAACCGCAGGGATAACGCCCGTCAGCAAACTGGGTGTGTATTCAGCATCCAAGGCAGCAGTGGTGAGTTATAGCCAGAGTTTGTATGAAGAGATGCTTGCGCATGGTGTGGATGTAACCTGCTTATGCCCAAGTGTGGTGGATACAGACATGACGGACGATGGGCGGATAGACAAGATGCTGAAAATACAGCAGGAAGACATTGTGAAAGCAGTGGACTACATCATGTCATTGTCGCCGGGTTGCGCGGTGCCACTACAGAAAATTGCCTGTAAGGTGATAGATTTAGAAAACCTATAAAAAAGCCAGCACTGTCGCTGGCTTACCATTCTAATTAAGATATTTTGCGATACACACGGAGCGTGAAATCGGCTTCACAGTCAAACTGCTCTGCGTCTTTGAGGATTTGCCACAGACTTTCCGGTGCGCGCCAAGCGAATGGCGTCATTTGCAACAAGGTCGTTGCATCAGTGCTGTTCAGCGTCATTGGGTAAGCGACGGTTTGCTCAGTTTCCAGTTCAAAGCCCGGCAAATCTTCCACTGGCACATCGTGAAGACGGACTTCGTCGTAAATGCCCGCTTTCAGTTGATAAAGGTGACGTGGCCCAGGTGTGACTGTCACCACCACGCCGTTGTTTTTCACGGCACGTTCTAGTTCTTCGCCATTGCATGGCGCGTAGATACGTACCACAGCATCCAGTTGTTGGTTAGCGAATGGCAAACGCTGACTGGAGGCAACGAGAAAATCTACATTCGGGTAGCGTTTGGCACCATAGCGAACCATTACTTTGGAAATGTCGAGACCAAACACCTTGGTGCCCGCCAGTTGATCCGCAAAGTAGCTGGTGTAATAGCCTTCACCACAACCGATATCCAAAAGCTCCGCACTGTCTTTTCCAGCAAGCAGTGAGGTGAGCAATTCACTGACTGCATCGCGCATTGGCTGGTAATGACCACCATCCAAAAACTGGCGACGGGCCTGCATCATCTCTTTGTTGTCACCCGGATCTTTTGAACGTTTGTGCTGCACAGGGAGTAGATTTACATAGCCTTCTTTCGCCAGATCGAACTGGTGATTGTTGGCGCATTTGTACGTGCGGTCAGAAAGGTTCAGCGGCTCTTGGCACAGCGGACAAAGATAAGATGACATAGCGAAATTTCGGCAAGGATGAATGAGCGGCAAGGATACGGTGTGGGGGCTTAGGGTTCAAGCGGTGATAGGAGATATGAAATGCATAAGCACCAAAGGAAACATGATTTATTTATTTGTTGGGGTACGTCTGGTTGATGACAACGTTGCTGCACTATGGTGTTGTGATTGGATTTACTATTTTAGTCTTTTTTATTAGAGGTTTAGAGTTTTGACCGACGAGCATCTTTGTATCAATATGTATTAACGAAAATGTAGTTAATACAGAGAACATGAAGACATTAGGTCAGCTTATACGTACAGAGAATCAGATTTTAAGGGTAATTGCTAAAAAATATGAAGAGAGCCTCTCCGATGAGTTCTACATCGCTAGAAGAAACCTGCTTCTAGCTTGCAGTGCGCTTATTTTTCTAACGGTGGCGGTACTAGAGAAATGCCTTAATGATGTTGAGTTGGCTCTTATCATAAAAGCTAAAGTTTCTAGTGAGACGGTATTCCTTTTGCTCGCAATAGCTTGTACATATTTTTATTTCAGGTTTCGTGCACTTGGGAATGTGTCGCTCATCAATGCCCATGAAAGGTCTTATGTCGACTATGTAAGCTTGATATGCCTAGACAAGTTCAATGCACAACTGGATAGGCAGCTAGAGGCACTTAGTTGCGGTAGTAACCAAAATTATCCGCAGTTTCGCTTCAACGATTGTTGTTCAAACTTGAGTGCATCAAGTACAGCAACACCAAACAGCTATTTTGAAGTTCATCTACGACTGGACTCGAAACATATGAAAGGCTTTAAAAAAGAGGAAATAGAAAAAGCATTGGAAGTATTGGGAGAGTCTCCGAGTTATCACACATTTGATAACGGTGAATTTGCATTAACAATAGATAAAAGCGTACACCTTAACTTTTTTGAATTAAGCCAGTACCAGAGGATAGAGCGCTACATGTTGTGCGCTAAACAAAGCCTTTTTATTGAGACTGTACTCCCGTCGATTTTATTTTGGTTTGCTACGACTTTCGCCACGGTGGCTTCAATTTTCTTGAATATCAGCAACTAGAGTTGGCGTCGTTGGTACTCGGTGAGAATAATACTTTAGCCTTAAAAAACAGAGCTATTGTGGGATCTTCTTGTGATGCGCCATACAAAAAACACCCGCCTAAGCGGGTGTTTCTAGTCAGCAAAGTAGTAATCACTTCGCTTTACGATTCGCTGCCCATACATACAGCAGGTCAGTTGCAATCGTCGCTGCCGCAAGAGAGGTCAGATCTGCATGGTCGTAGGCGGGTGCCACTTCTACCACATCCATACCAATCAGATTGATGCCTTGCAGTGACCGAATCACTTTCAGGATCTTGTCGGTGCTCAGGCCACCACAAACTGGGGTTCCAGTACCCGGCGCGTAAGCTGGATCCAGACAGTCGATGTCGAAGGTCAGGTAAACCGGACGGTCGCCAACGCGGGTTTTAATCGCTTCTACGATTTGTTCCACTGACCAATCGTTTGCCGTCGCTGCATCTACCACCTGGAAGCCCAGCTCATCGCTATGCTCAGTGCGGATGCCGATTTGGATAGATGCGTGTGGATCAATCAGACCTTCTTTTGGCGCGGTGTAGAACATGGTGCCATGGTCGAACTCGCTGCCTTGATCGTAGGTGTCGGTGTGGGCATCAAAGTGAACCAGTGCCATTTCACCGAACTGCTTTGCGTGGGCGCGCAGCAGTGGCAGGGTCACGAAGTGGTCGCCGCCAAATGTCAGCAGGGTTTTGCCTTCTGCCAGCAGGCTAGTGGCGTGTGCTTCCAGACGCTCGCTCATGTTGCGTGCATCGCCACAATCAAACACCAAATCACCGCAGTCAGCGATTTTGATTTCTTTGGTCAGAGAGAAATCCCAAGGCCATTTTTTGCTTTCCCATGCCAGATTGGTGGATGCCTGACGAATCGCGCCTGGGCCCATGCGCGCACCAGAGCGGCCTGTAGTCGCCATATCAAAAGGAACACCTGTGATCACCACGTCAGCGTCGCAACCTTGTGGGTTAAACACCAGTGGTTGGCGCAGGAAACCGAACGCGTTGGCGTACAGGGAGTAGTCTGGGTAGTTGGCCAATGTTGCCATTGATAAATCCTTGAAAAAGGGGCTGCCCGCGATGCAGGCAGCCGAAATCATTAACGGTTGTGATGAATGTCTTCGAGGTAGGTGTAACCTTTCAGGCCTTCTGAAAGCTCAGACAGAATCGCATCTTGCTCGTTCTCCGGCAGTGTTTTCACCATTTCTTCGTATTGGCTCAGGAACTCGTCCGCTTCCAAGTGCACGTAACGCAGCACATCACCCACAGTGTCGCCGTGGTGGATAGATTCAATCTCGTAGCCGCCATCTTTATTGCAGCGAACAACGGCAGAGTCGGTATCACCGAACAGGTTGTGCATGTCGCCCAGAATTTCCTGATACGCCCCCACAAGGAAGAAGCCGATGCGGTATGGCGATTCATCGCTCCAAGTCGGTACAGCGAGTGTACTTTCGATGCCTTGGCCTTCTACGTATTGCTCAACGGCACCGTCAGAATCACAGGTAATATCCAGCAGCACTGCGCGGTTTTCTGGCTCTTTATCGAGCTTTGACAGCGGCAGGATAGGGAACACCTGCTCAATACCCCAAGCATCCGGCAGAGACTGGAACAGGGAGAAGTTCACGAAGAACTTGTCTGCCAAGCGGCTGTTCAGCTCATCCAGTACCGGGCGGTGTGCGCGGTTCTTGTGGGACATCTTGCAAGACAGCTCGTAACAAATACGCAGACTGATTTGTTCTGCCCAAGCGCGCTCAGCAAAGTTCACCAAGCCCATGGCGAACTGCATGTGTACTTCTGCCAGATCGTTCTGGTTGTCGTGGTAAATCTCAACCAGTGAACGCTGGTCAGTTGACTGACTCAGGTCTTTGAATGAACGCCACATGTTATGAAGGATCTGCGATGCATCTTCTGCTGGTGCAAACACTTCCTCACGCTGGTAGCTTTCAACGCCCATCACGTCAGTGATAAGCACAGCGTGATGCGCAGTCAGGTTACGGCCAGACTCAGAGATAATGCGCGGCATCTTGATGTCGAATGCCTTACACACATCACCGATGGTGTAGACGACATTGTTGGCGTACTCGCGCTGGCTGTAGTTCATGGAACAGCTGCTTTGGCTACGTGTGCCTTCGTAGTCGATTGCCAGACCACCGCCCACGTCAAGCGTGGTGATTCCTGCACCCATTTGGTAGAGCTCAGCAAATACACGTGCCGCTTCGTTTACACCTGAGCGTACGTCGCGGATATTGGCGATTTGTGAACCCAGATGGAAGTGCAGCAGTTGTAGTGAATCCAGCATGTCGTTTTCGCGCAGGCGATCCATTACCGTCATACACTGAGAAGCTGACAGACCGAACTTCGACTTCTCGCCGCCGCTTGCCTGCCATTTACCCTTGCCCTGAGACGCCAGACGCGCGCGCAGACCCAGACGCGGTTTTACGCCCAGCGCTTTGGCTTCTGCCAGCACAGTATCCAGCTCAGAAAGCTTCTCCAGCACGATGTAGACTTCGTGGCCCAGCTTTTCGCCAATCAGTGCCAGGCGGATGTATTCGCGGTCTTTGTAGCCATTACACACGATCACAGAGCTTGCCTGACGCGCCATGGCCAGCACTGCCATCAGCTCAGGCTTACTGCCCGCTTCCAGTCCCAACTGACGTTCCTGACTGGCGTATTGGCTTTTCAGAATTTCGCCAACCACTTCTTTTTGCTGGTTCACTTTAATCGGGTAAACCAGCAGGTATTCGCCTTCATAGCCGTAGTCAGCAATGGCATCGTTGAAGTGGGTGCACAGGCTGTCTACGCGGTGGTGCAAGATCTCCGGGAAACGCACCAGCACAGGCAGTGAAGCGCCTTTGGCAATCAGTTCATCAGCCAGCGTTGAAAGCGCGATGTTGTTGTCCGGTTGTTGGGTATCCGGACGGGCAATCACCTCGCCTTGTGAATTAATATCGAAGTAACCCTGACCCCAGTAAGGCGTGTTGTAGACATCGCGGGCGTCATTGATAGACCAATCACTCATGTTCGTTCCTCAGTGGTGATTGGGTACAGGAAACGCCGCTGACGGCAGATAATAGGTGGCCGTCACCGGTGCTGTGTACCAGATAAAAATAATGGGTAACGCTGGCAGACCTTACTCAGGCATCTGAAGCGACAGTTCGAAAAGCACGGTTTCCGCGCTGCGTGTTCGCTTTAACGATGCCCGTTTCCTGCGTACATGGGTCGACAGGTTCTGGGGTTTGTTTTGCGGGTGGATGTTAGCTGCGGTGTCGCAAAGAGTACTCAGGCCTTCAGCCTGAACAGCGTGGTTTGCGATAGATTTCATTGCCATTCCTAAAAAGGCCGCGCTTACTGCTGCGCGGTATGACAGAGAAAACGGCTCGTCTGCGTGGAAACTGCAACTTGAGGTTGTTCCAGCACATTGCAAATCAGAGGTTTGATTTGCTCGACCTAGCCCGTATACACCTCGACGGCATCATCAAAACCGGTTGGGTGCGTGGCGATTAGACAACCGATTTAGCTTGGGCGCAAATAAATTAATTTGTCACTGACAATCAAAATTACTTGTCGAACCATCTGTCAATGTTGTACCGGATAAGTTCAATTTAAACATGGGGTTATGAGTGGAATTTAAATGCAGAAAAGCCGCTGAAAACAGCGGCTTTTGATTGAGGTTTTTGGCGCTTACGCACCCACGATTTGGCAAAGCTCGTTACCACACAGGTGGTACTGACGAGGGCAGTTGCGCCATACCTGCAGCATGCGCTGGTATTTCGCCAGCATTGGCGTTTGGCTGTTGAAGTGGTGTGAGCCTTTGTCGAATTGTGGGTACAAACCTTCTACGTCGGTCAGGAAGCGCACGTAGTTCACCAGATGTGCTTCCGTCGCGGCATCAAAGCCCCAGAACTGCAGGCGGCGTGCATCCACGTCACATTCACAACGGGTGCCATCTTCCAGCATGCGGTAAGACTCTTGAAGTGCGTGGTGCATCTCCATGATATCAACTACCTGGCGGCACAGTTCTTCTGACATGTCGCCAAAGTCTTTATCCAATTCACGCATTTGCAGGGCATATCCACGCTCTACAATAGTTTGTAGACGACGATATTTTTCTGCGTTTTGTGGATCAAGTTGGGACATTAGCGTGTATTGATTAGATAGGATAAGACGTTGAGCGTGTGTCATTTCCATAATAGTGGCCTCGAAAGATAAAAATTCTTTATCCAAACAGTCTCTTAGTAATGATTTGAAGTGAGCAAGTTTGGCAATTCATGTGCCACAGATTAACAGTTGGAGCAGGTCGTTTTTTTGATCTGGACACAGGTTAGTTACGCTTTTTTAACTTGAAAAGTGACTGGATTTTGTAGCTCAGAGCCCAAGAATAACGGAGCAAGGATGATTTACTGGCAGGTGTTTGGTTGGACGTGTTTTCTGGTGTCGCTGTGGCTTTGCCGATCGCCGCTTGGCTGGCAGAAAATGCGTACCGAAAAAGACTATCAGCACTTAGTGTTTGCCAGTGGGATCATCCTGTTTTGTTTGTGGGCATTGAAAGCAGGGATCAGTGAAGGATTGGATATCCACTTTCTGGGAATGACAGTGCTCACGCTGTGCCATGGCCCGAGAATCGCTATTTGGATTTCAGTGATTCCATTAACTCTGATGGTGGGTTTTGGCCTTTTGCCGTTTGCCGATGTCGGGCTGTATGCGTTCACCACGGCGGTGCTTCCTGCCTTGGTCAGCTATGCGATTTTCCAGCTCTCCTATCGGTATCTCAGTCATCACCTGTTCATCTATATCTTCATTGCTGGTTTTCTTAACGCGGCCTTTACCATCGTGTTCCACCTTTGCACGGTATCGACAGGTTACTGGGTGTCTGGCCTTCATGGCTGGGATACCATCCTCGATAATTACCTGACACTGGCGCTGTTGATCTGGTTCCCGGAAGGGCTGCTCAACGGCATGGCCGTGACTTTACTGGCGGTGTATCGTCCGCATTGGCTGCGCACATTCTATGACAGGGAGTACTTGTCGCCGGATAGGTGATCTTCTTTTGACCTTTTTTCTACCGACCATCGGATAGGTTATCTGTTCGTTGTATCAAAGAGAAAAGCGATGTTGGCGCAGATCAGAAAACCAGAGTGGGCAAGCCTTGGGTCGGCGAAGGTTGTGATAGGGCAGCTAAAGCGTTTCTCAGGCGTGGGTGTTTTTAACACTGTGCTGGGTTACGGGCTCTATGCTTTCTTCCATCTTTTTTTGGACTACGCAACGGCTTATAGCCTTTCAGTGCTGATAGGTGTGGCGTTGTCGTTTGTGCTCAATACCAAGCTGGTGTTTCAAACTCATTTGTCCCGCGGGAAATGTCTGCGTTTTACCCTGGTGTGCTTGGCGCAATATGGCATTGGATTGATGGCTTTGAAAGGATGGGTGGAGTGCGTCAGGGTCGATGACATGCTCGCCCCTTTGTTGGTGTTGGCTTTAACGATACCGCTTGGCTTTGCGGGTTTTCGGTGGGCGTTGATGGATAAAAAAATGGCTTGAGTCTTTGCCCAAGCCATACGAGATTTCTCTATCAGTAAACCACTTTGTGGCCGTAGCCTTCCAAAATCGCTTTTAGCGTTTCCATGGTTTCTTTCTTCGGTGGGCTGACATCTTTCAGCTCATACTCGTAACCCAGCGCTTCCCACTTGTGGGCACCCAGCTGGTGGTATGGCAGCATTTCGACTTTCTCAATGTTGTCCATGTCTTTGATGAACTCACCCAGACGGTGTGCTGACTCTTCATCGTCGGTGTAGCCGGGAACCACTACGTAACGAATCCAGGTTTTCTGGCCACGCTGATGCAGGTAGCGGGCGAAATCCAGTGTGCGGCGGTTGGACACGCCAATCAGATCTTTGTGGATTTCGTCGTTCATTTGTTTCAGGTCCAGCATCACCAGATCGGTGGCATCCAACACTTCATCAACGACATCAGTGTGCTTGCGGATGTAACCATTGGTATCCAGACAGGTATGAATGCCTTCGGCTTTTGCTGCACGGAAGAAATCACGGACGAATTCAGGTTGAAGCATAGCTTCACCACCGGATGCTGTAACACCGCCACCGGAGGCATTGATGAAGTGACGGTAGGTCACCACTTCTTTCATGATTTCTTCGACGGTGACCTCGCGGCCATCATCCAGATCCCACGTATCACGGTTGTGGCAGTATTTGCAGCGCATCAGGCATCCTTGCATGAAAACGATAAATCGAATGCCAGGACCATCAACGGTTCCACAAGACTCAAAAGAGTGAATACGGCCAATCACCGACATGAGCATCTCCAAAACTACTGTAAAAAGTAAGGTGTTATTTTATTACAGAAACGTGGTGACCTAAAGGGAATATGCCCCTATTAAAGCCATATGAGACGTGAAATTGTAAGGAAAGGAGAAAGGCGCGAACACCGCGCCATTACTGGGATTAGATTTCGATGGTGTTGAGGGCAATTGGGGGGCACAGCGTGCGACTTTCCAGCACGGAATCCCACAGTGTTTGCCATTGCTTCAATTGGTCTGCTGGCATAGGGCGGGCAATGAAAAAGCCCTGACCATAATCACAACCCATGTCACGAAGCGAGTGCCAGACTTCAATGCATTCAATGCCTTCTGCCACTGAAGCGACGCCAATGCGGTTAGCAACCAAGTTACTGGCTTCAACCAAGGCGAAGGCTGTGCGTGAACTTAGCATCGGTAGCACCAGATTAAGGCCGATTTTCAGGGAGTCCAGTGGCAGGAATTCGACTTGTTGCAACGTGCTGTAGCCTGAGCCGAAATCGTCAATCGCGATACGGAAACCATTGAGAAGTAAACGGGAAGCGGCTTCCTGTAGCTGAGCGATCTGCGAGAAATTTTCTGGCTCGTGAAGCTCGAAGTAAATCAACTGATTGAGGTTGGGGTATTGATGGCCCAGCTCAATCACCTCATCCACAAAGTTCAGTTCGATAAGATTGTTCACGGAAACATTGATGCCGACTGGGTGACCATCGAGGTGAGTTTGGTTGGCAATCACGGCGTTGACTACCGAAAAGGTCAGCTCTGATTCCAGATTCAAATTTGATAACTGGGAAAGAAAAGATATCGGGGTGAGGGTTCCCCGTATCGGATGTTTCATCCGCTGTAATGCTTCGCAGGCTACCCACTCACCGGTATCAAATCGCACGATAGGTTGAAACCAAGTTTCAAACAAATTCGCTTTCCAGGCTTCCAGCACTTCGTCGTCAGTAAGTGGAAGCAAATCCTGCGGATAATCGGTGTCGTGCTCCATCGCCAGTGTCAGATAATACTTCAGCAGGGGGATAGAAGCAGGTTTTGGTAATACTCCGAGAACGTTGAGGCTCATGTGCTCACACATGCTTTTGACGGTATCCATCACCTTCTGAGACGCTGCACTGGTGATCACAATGCATCCCATAAAACCGCGTTCGGCGGCATTGCTCAACAACTTGATGCCATCCATGTCTGGCAATTCCAGGTCACAGAACACCAAATCCGGCTTACCGTGTAGGATTTTCTCAAGCGCAGCATTGCCGGATTCGGCAAAAATCAGTGTGTCGTCTCCTGAAAGGAGCTGCATCAATTGCCCTGCAATCACATCTCGTTGGAAAGGATGATCTTCCACTAGCAAGATATTCATGGCGTTCCCCTAAAGCGCACATGTCGGCATCAAAGTGTGATGCGAAAATTGTTGTGATAGAACAGCTTGCTTCCAGTATGGTCGCTATTTTTCAGAGCGTCGACAGAACGTTATGCGGTTAAGGGGGGAGTTGAGGCGTTTTTTGATCAGGCATAAAAAAACACCTCCCGGAGGAGGTGTTTTTCAATTCAATGAATACTCAGATTACAGAGATTCAGTGAAAGTACGTGCGATAACGTCTTTCTGCTGCTCAGCAGTCAGAGAGTTGAAGCGAACTGCATAACCCGATACACGGATAGTCAGCTGTGGGTACTTCTCTGGGTGCTTAACTGCGTCTTCCAGCGTGTCACGGTTCAGAACGTTAACGTTCAGGTGCTGACCGCCTTCGATGCCAGACTCGTGGTGGAAGTAACCATCCATCAGACCAGCAAGGTTAGCTTTCTGCGTGTCACCGTCTTTACCCAGTGCGTTAGGCACGATAGAGAAGGTGTAAGAGATACCGTCTTTCGCGTGAGCGAATGGCAGTTTACCTACAGAAGTCAGAGAGGCTACTGCACCTTTCTCGTCACGACCGTGCATTGGGTTTGCACCTGGTGCGAATGGCGCGCCTGCACGACGACCGTCTGGCGTGTTACCAGTCTTCTTACCGTACACAACGTTTGAAGTGATGGTCAGGATAGACTGAGTAGGTACTGCATCGCGGTAAGTTTTCAGCTTACGAATCTTGTTCATAAACTTCTCAACCATTTCACATGCGATGTCATCAACGCGTGAATCGTTGTTACCGAACTTCGGATAGTCGCCTTCGATTTCGAAGTCGATAGCGATGCCGTCTTCGTCACGAACTGGTTTCACTTTTGCGTACTTGATAGCAGACAGTGAGTCAGCGGCTACAGACAGACCAGCGATACCACAAGCCATAGTGCGGTAAACGTCACGGTCCATCAGAGCCATCAGAGACGCTTCGTAGCTGTATTTGTCGTGAGAGTAGTGAATCGCGTTCAGCGCGGTCACGTACTGCTTCGCCAGCCAATCCATGAAGCTGTCCAGACCCGCCCAAACTTTATCAAAGTCCAGGTACTCGTCTTTCATTGGCTCTTGTTTAGGACCAACCTGCATCTTCAGTTTTTCGTCAACACCGCCGTTGATTACATACAGCAGCGTTTTCGCCAGGTTCGCACGTGCGCCGAAGAACTGCATGTGTTTACCAACAACCTGTGGAGATACACAACAAGCGATTGCGTAGTCATCGTTGTCGAAGTCTGGACGCATCAGGTCATCGTTTTCGTACTGGATAGAAGAAGTATCGATAGATACTTTCGCACAGAAACGCTTGAAGCCGTCAGGCAGTTGCTCAGACCACAGTACAGTGATGTTTGGCTCTGGGCTTGGACCCATAGTGTACAGGGTGTTCAGGAAGCGGAAGTTGGTACGTGTTACCAGCGTACGACCGTCACAGCCCATACCACCCATAGATTCTGTTGCCCAGATTGGGTCGCCAGAGAACAGCTCATCGTACTCAGGAGTACGCAGGAAGCGAACCATACGCAGCTTCATGACGAAGTGGTCGATGATTTCTTGCGCTTCAACTTCAGTGATCTTGCCTTCAGCGATGTCACGCTCAACGTAAACATCAAGGAACGTAGAAGTACGACCCAGTGACATTGCAGCACCGTTCTGAGACTTAACAGCAGCCAGGTAACCGAAGTACAGCCACTGAACCGCTTCTTGTGCGTTAGTCGCAGGACCAGAGATGTCGTAGCCGTATTTCGCAGCCATTTCTTTCATCTGGTTCAGAGCACGGTATTGCTCTTGGATTTCTTCACGAAGCTGCATGGTCATTTGCAGATCGTCGCCCGCTTCCAGTTTCTCTTGCAGAGAGTGGAATTGCTTCGCTTTGTCTTTCAGCAGGAAGTCTACACCGTACAGTGCTACGCGACGGTAGTCACCGATGATACGACCACGGCCATATGCGTCAGGCAGACCAGTCAGAACACCAGACTTACGGCATTTCAGGATATCTGGGGTGTAGATATCGAAAACGCTTTGGTTGTGAGTCTTGCGGTACTCTGAGTAAATTTTTGAAACCATTGGGTCCAGCTCACGGCCGTAAGCCTTGCAAGAACCCTCGATCATGCGAACGCCGCCGTTTGGCATGATTGCACGTTTCAGAGGTGCTTCAGTTTGCAGACCAACGATCTTTTCCAGATCTTTGTTGATGTAGCCTGCGTCGTGAGCAGTAATGGTAGAGATTACAGAAGTGTCGAAGTCTACAGGCGCGTGAGTTGAGTTCTCAAGCTTGATGCCTTCCATCACTTTTTCCCAAAGCTTGTTAGTTGCTTCAGTACCTTCAGTTACCAGGAAAGACTCGTCGCCCTCGTAAGGGGTGTAGTTCTTCTGAATGAAGTCACGAACGTTAACTTCGTTCTGCCATTCGCCGTCAGCGAAACCTTCCCATGCTTTAGCAAATTGCTCAGACATGTTGTACCTACCTTTTTAGTAGAAGAAAACAAGTACTTAGCGACTTTGACGTCGCTCCACCGTTGAGCCAGTGGTAGTACACGATCATTAAAAAACTGTAAAAGCAAAAACGGTCTTTCAAAACGCGTTTGATTTTACGCTTTCTAGCCAATTTATGAATAGTAAATTGGGCAGCCAGTTAAGGCTGCCCAAACCGTTATTACATCAGAGCAGGGATGCCGAACTGATCTTCGAGCATACCAACCGCGAGCATAGCAACCAGACAGATAATTAATACTGAACCTGGAATCACGATACGGTCTACGAAAGACAGTTTTTTCGCACGCTCTTTGTCACCAATGAGACCATTGTTGTCGAGCAGCATTGCCAGCGCCCAAGCCAGTACTGGGTTAGCAACCATTGATGCGAAGATACAGATACCTGCTGATTGTGAATCCTTAGTTTCACGAACCATCTGAACACCTGCTTCAAGCAGTGGCAGGAATACACCTACCAGCAGCGCGATACGCATTACCGGTGGCCATACTGCTACGTCCATTGGGAAACCAAGGATAGCGATGAACATCACCAAACAGCCCAGCAGAATCGCACCAGCAGGGATTGGACGCTTCGCAATCGCTGCAGGGATCATGTAAGTACCCCAAGAAGACGTGATGTTACCGCCACCTACCGCAGTACCAACCATCTGGCGGATAGAACACATAGTCATTGTGTCATCCACGTCCATCAGCACTTTTTCGGTTTTCTTCGGGTAGTTCAATTCTTGGAAAATACGGTGGCCCAGGAAGTCAGGAGACCACATGGCGACTGCCAGAATCGCAAATGGCAGAGAGGCAATGAAGTGCTGCAGATTTGGCAGACCCAACATCCAACCTTGCTCAGTGCTACCCCACCAGTAAACAGGGTTCAGGTTAGGCAGACCCATTTCAGTGGTGAAAGTCAGGTCGAAACCAGCGCCCAGCGCCAGTGCCGCAATCAGACCAGTGAACGCACAGGCAGGGATTGCCAACCAGCGTTTACCGATACGCGCCAGCAGAGCGTAAAGCACTACGTTCACGGCCAGAACCACTAAGCCAACGTAACCCATGCTGCCTTTCGCGACGGTTGCAGACTCCAGGCCTTTTGCCCAAGTCTGGATGTCTGCGATTTGGCTCATTGCACCGGTGAAACCGAGGAAAATAAGAAGACCGCCGGCGACCCCTTCACTGGTGAGGTTCACCAGTTTCGAGCCACCTTTGAAGTAACTCAGCATCAAGCCAAACATACCCAGCAGCAATGCAAGCGCAAGAGGGTGAGCACCGGCTAACGCAATGGTACCGATCAGTGGGATCATTGGACCATGGTTACCGGCAAGGTTAGCGCGTGGGTTGATAAAGCCAGAGGCAAGCACACAGAACAGCAGTGCAGGGATAAGCATCTCAACACGTGCTACTTCGATTGCGAACTCTTTGCCCAGATTGATGTGATCCCAAGCTTGGGTCAGGCCATCAGCCCAAGACATCATCACTGCTGAGTACATCGCGATAATGCCGATGGTACCCGCCAATGCAGGAACGAGATCTTCGAGTTCGAAACGGAAATCACGGCCAGGAAGGTTTAGCTTCCAACGGCGCGGGTTCATGATTTGAAGTTCGTGGTCCAGGTAATCTGAACGTGTCGCGAACTCTGAGGCAGGTCGGTGCTTAGCTTGATACTCGCTTTGCGCCTTATCGCCGATGTGCTCTGATGGAGCTTGAGTTGACATAAAGTCCTCTTCGTACAAAAGCAAACAGAACTGGTTACGCTCCCCGCAGGTTTTAGCTTTTATTCAGCAATGAACGCGCTGCTGATTGAGGTGAGGCCGGGAGCCAAAATTCGTTACAAACATACTAACAAACCTCTCCTGAGCAAATTTGATCTAAATCATTTTCGTGAAAATAAATTACAGGATTTGAAAGTTGCCAGAAACGGAAAATGCCATAAATGATAAGGATATTGCCGTTTTTGCCGAATTTACTTTGATTTCTGAAATAAAATTACCAAAAGTGGTGCGGGAGATGTGCCACAGAAATGCACTAAATTGCTATGAAAATACGTTGGCTGTCACTTTTTCCGCACATCGTTCTTGAACAATATAAAGAAGCCTGCAGGGGTTTCCCTCAAGCAGGCTTGTTCGGTGCAGAATCGTAAGAAATAATTACGCAGCGTTGGCTTTTGCTTGTTGCAGCTTTTCGTAGGAGGCCAAAAGTTTCTGATGCGCACCAAATGAGGTCAAATCTGCACTTTCTAGCTCAAGGCCAAAGAAGCGGATGTCACCGCAGATTGAGCTCCAAACCGCTTCGGTGATGCTTTCGCCGTAAACAAACCCAAATGCGCGACGGTACTCTGCAGCGTCTCGCGCTTCATCCTGGGCCAGCTCCAAGCTTGCAATCAGGCAGCGCATAAACATGGTGCGTTCCTGACTGTAGATGGTGGCATTGTATTCCAAACTCCAGGTCGCGAAATCCTGTGCTGTTTCCATGTCGCCCATCGCCAGTGCCAGCAAGCATTTCAGCTCGCCAATGGTGAGTGACTTCCAAGCGGTACCTGCATCCGGCAGCACGCCCATCAGTTCGCATACCATGTAGCTGTCATCAAAGTCTGACATTTCCAGCACATCAAACAGAGACTCAACCGATTCATCACTGAAACCCGTTGCGAGCAGCATGGACATTGCTTCACGCAGATCGGTACCGCGGTTGTTATTGCAAAGTTGCACTTCCTCCGGCGGGTAGATTTCAGACCAACCCGGCACAATCACTCGGCAACAGTTCACACCCAGATGACTGTAATCGGCGATGTAGGCATCAGCATCTTCCGCATGGAGTTTGCCCAGCAACCAGGAAACTTCTTCTTCAGAAGTGCCTTCGAAGTTCCACTCAGTGAATTCGTAATCCGGTGTGGACTTGAACATGTCCCAAGAGACCGTGCCCGAAGAGTCGATAAAGTGGGTTTCGAGGTTATGGTGGTCAGCCACGTCTTCATCATGGAAAGAAGGCGCTTCGAATACATCCAGATCTTTCAGGCTGCGGCCTTGCAGAAGTTCGGTCACAGTGCGCTCGAAAGCCACCTGGAAGCGAGGGTGTGCGCCCCAAGAAGTAAAGCAAGTGCCATTGTTGGGGTTAAACAGGGTGACACATACCACCGGATACTGACCACCCATGGAGGCGTCATAAACCGCAATCGGGAAACCTTCTGCCTGCATGGCTTCAATCGACGTCTGAATAGTCGGGAAACGGGCAATCACCTCAGCAGGAATTTCCGGCATGCTGATGCGCTCAGCAATGATGCGGTTTTTAATGGCGCGCTCAAACACTTCTGACAGCGCCTGACTGCGCGCTTCGGTTGCAGTGTTGCCCGCTGACATGCCGTTAGAGACATAAAGGTTACCGACAATGTTCATTGGCACGTAAACGGTTTGCTGATCTTTCTGGCGGATAAACGGCAGCGCACAGATCCCGCGATCTTCATTGCCCGATTGAAGATCAACCAGATCGCTCGCCATCAGGGTTTCTTCCTGATCGTAGAAGGCGCGCATGTCATCATCGAGCAGACCTTCTGGCAGCATGTCGTCATCAGTGAGAGGAAACCATTTCTCGTTTGGATAATGAACGAAAGGCGCCTCTGCGATCTCTTCGCCCAAATAGAAATCCGCATAAAAATAGTTGCATGAAAGACGCTCAAAATACTCGCCGAGCGCCGAAGCCAAAGCGGCTTTCTTGCTGGCACCTTTTCCGTTAGTAAAGTTCATTGGCGCGTCCACATCGCGAATGTGAACAGACCACACATTCGGCACAGGATTAAGCCAGGAAACAGGTTCAACGTTAAAACCGGCCGCTGTCAGTTTAGCTTCAAAGTTGTTGATGGACTCTTCGAGCGCAGCGTCTTTACCAGGGATATAGGTTTTCATGGGATTCTCAGTATTTATAAGAAGGCGCGGAGTATATAGAGCCCGCTAGTAAGACGCCACGGAAGATATGTTGCGTCCCTGCAAAAAATAGACGTTTTTACAGGCGCAGTGTGTCTAATCTACGTTATATTCGAGATATCAAATCGTTATTGGCTGAGGGATATGAAACTTTTTGGTGTTGGCGTATTGCTGTTGTGTGCAAGTTTACCGGCGTTTGCCAGTGATCCGGATTTTGCCCGTCACCTGAATCGTATCGAAACCCTGCTATCGAATGATGAGGTCGATAAAGCAGCCGATCTGGCGAAAGCGATTGTTGCGGATAACGAAGAACAGAATGCCTTACATCAGCGGTTGCTCGGTTACATCTATCTCAATGAAGGTGACTACAACCGTGCGTATCTTGCCTACACCAAAGCGCTGGAGTACCGAAAGTTACCTGAAAGTCTGAGACAGGATGTGCTGGGCGCATTAGTGTCCCTTTCTATGAAGCGTGGCCGTCCAGAAGTCGCCATTCAATACGGTAAAACCTATCTGGCTGAGTTTCCTTCCTTCCAGCCGGTTGAGCATCTTTATACCCGTGCGCTGTTCAGCGAAAAGAGATATGCAGAAGCGTTGAAACAGGCTAACGCCATTATTGCCCGTTACGCCGATGTGCCGGAATTTATATGGCAGATCAAACTGCTGAGTGAAGAACAGCTTCAGCAGCACCGCGCGCTGATTAATACCACCCGCGTGATTCAAGATAAATTTGGTCATGACATTCGCTGGCAACGCAAGAAAGCCTCCGCCTATGCGGCATTGGGTGAAGTGCGTGCTGCGTTGAGAACTTTACGGGAAGAAGCCAAAGCCGGAGCCACGCTGACCGAGGCGGATTACCTTAACATGTCCCAATACGCGAGCATGCTGGGAGATACCGAGCAAGCGAAGCGATTGCTCAATCAAGGTATCAGCTCAGAAGCTGTGACCGTGAACCGTGATGTGCTGAAACGTAAACTCCAATATCACATGCAGTCGATGGAGTGGATGGAAGCTTGGGAAGTGGTGTCTTTGCTGAATAGAGAGCCTGAACTTTCTCTGGTGAAAGTGCAGGTTAAAATAGCGTCCCAACTGCAACGTTGGCAGGAAGCCGCCAATCTGGCGCAGCAGGCCATCGACATGGGGGGCAGCCGGGATGCCTTTTTGTGGGAGATCTTGGGCTTTAGCGCGATGAAAACTAACCAGCTTGAGTTGGCGCGTTCAGCATACGAAAGACTAAAGATGCTAGACCCTCACAGCGACGCAGATGTATGGCTCAAAACGTTGGAGTTAATGGGCAAGGAATAGCGTGAAGGCCCCGAGTAAAAGAAAACCCAAGCATCAGCTTGGGTTTTCTTTTATGGGGTATTCTTGGGTGACTCTTCAACCGGTTCCAATTCGAGCAATTGAATCAACCTTGGCCTTTCTGTGTACCAAATTGGCGGTACATTCGGCGTCCCGTCTTCATGCCTTCTCCAGCCTTTGTAACGTGTGGTGGTGAATTCCACCGTTTCCAGCTTGTAATAAAGCGGCACAGTCACCTGATTTTCAGAAACGCGCAGATGAAGCTGGCTGACAATATCGCGCTGTTTCTGCTGATCAGTTTGAAGCAGAAAGTCATCCAACAGGTCATCCACTTTTTCGTCTTTGAAATAGTGCTGGGCAAAACGTGGCGAAGTAGGGGTTTGATAGGCGCTGTTAAAGGCTGAATTGAAATACCTGAAAGGCGTTAGGCCGGTAAAGTAGTTGGTGATGCTGAGATCGTAACTGGCATTCGCCATGCGGGCTTCATATTCAGGAAACGGTAAAACTTCTGTTTTTACACGCAGGCCGACAGCCGCGAACATCTCCGCAGCCACATTAGAAGCAGAGATGAAGTCGCTCCAACCATTCGGTGCGATGATCCGCAGAGTCAGTGGCTCTCCAGACGGTAATTCCCGGAATCTGTCGCCGTCGATATCGACCAATCCCAACTCGTCAAGCAGGCGTGAAGCGGCTTTGGGATGAAAGCGAATGTAGTAAAGATGCTGCTCTGCGGCCGAATTCGGTATCCAGTCCTCAAATGTCGATGCCATACCACTGGCAAATACCGCTTTTTCACCCTGCCCAAAAACAGCAACACTGATCAAAAGATCCCGTGCAAGGCTCATCGACATCGCACGGCGAAAACGCACGTCTTGAATAACTTTGCGTAATTCTTCGTTGGGATGTTTGAAGTTAAACATCAAGCTGACGATGGTTGAGGGCTTATGGTGGTAATGGTAATCACGCGAATAGGAGGCGTAGTTACGCTCAATATCTGGAATAAACGCACTCGCCCAGTCAAATTCACCGTTGCTCAGACGGCTGATGAGCTCATCATTACTTTTGACTTGTGGGTAGCGAATGCAATCGACCTTGAGTTTGTCTTGTTGCCAGTAGTTGGGGTTACGGCACTGAACGATGTTATTGCTGCTAAAGGCTTTTATATCGGTAAAAGGGCCAGTGCCGACAGGATGGGCATTAAGGAAAAAACGCTTGTCAGAAATGTCCTGCCACTGGTGCATGGGAACAATGATGGCTTCCTGTAAACGATGTGCTATCTGTGCGTTTGGATGGCTTAACGAGACGTATACCTCATTTTCGCCACGTTTTTCGATGTGCTCCATCCAGTACCCGAGTGAATTGTAATCCAGTTCGGGTTCGTCTTTTAGCAGTGAAAGACTATAGACCACATCGTCCGCAGAAAAGGGGGTACCGTCAGACCATTTAATGTCATCTCGCAGCGAGAGCAGAATGCCTTTCAGGTCGGGGGATAGGGTGTAACTTTTGGCTAGACGGAAATGTGCGACGCCCTCCTCAAAAACCATCAGGGGTTCGAAGATGAAGTCTCTCGTCGTCGCCAGTGTATCGGCGCGGAAAGGGTTGTAGTTTCTGACAAAGCCGTTCGACAGCTCGGGAATAATTGTAAGTGTATTGGTTGTGGCTGAGCTGGCGAAAGAGACGAGCGCGAAACACAGGGTCAGCAAGCGTGGCAACATAGCTCTCTCGATATTGATCTACAAGCAAATTTTCATCGAAATACACCCTACACTAACCACTCAAAACCATCAATCAATTCACACTCTTGATAAAGCACTCATTCTGTTTAATTATGCATTGAAAATGACTTATTTTTTATTCACTTAAAGGTTAACAAATTGTTGCTGTTGAAACTGATGGATGTTATTTTCAGATAAACGAGCCTCAGTAGTGAAATGTGTTGTGGCACGGCAGAAAATGACAATTTACGCCATAGTTACACTGAACTCGTACCACCAAGCCATATAAAAAAGAGTGCCTAAGCAGTCTTCAGACTAAGAGCAGGTGCTCGTATTAGCTCGGCGTGCAAACAGAAAGACAGGAGTCAAGCGCATGACGGAAGCAGTAGCGCTACAAGTCAAAGACCTTCACAAGACCTTTGGTCAACACGAAGTATTAAAAGGGATTTCACTGGACGCACACCGTGGCGATGTCATCTCTATCATCGGATCATCCGGTTCAGGTAAAAGTACCTTCCTTCGCTGCATCAACTTGCTGGAAACCCCAACTGCAGGTGAAATCTGGGTGAACGGCGAACTTATCGAAATGAAAAACGGTCGCCATGGCGAAGCCGTACCCGTTAGCGAAAAACAAGTTCAACGCATTCGTTCCCGTCTGGCGATGGTATTCCAGGGCTTCAACCTGTGGTCTCACATGACAGTACTGGAAAACGTGATTGAAGCACCTATCCATGTTCTGGGCGTACCAAAAGCAGAAGCGTTGGAACGCGCAGAAGCCTTCCTGCAGCGCGTAGGCTTGTGGGAACGTCGTGATTACTACCCAGGGCACCTTTCCGGTGGTCAGCAGCAGCGCGCTGCGATTGCCCGAGCTCTTGCGGTCGAGCCTGAAGTGCTGTTGTTCGATGAACCTACCTCAGCCCTTGACCCAGAATTGGTGGGTGAAGTACTCAACGTCATGAAAATCCTGGCCGAAGAAGGTCGTACCATGCTGGTCGTGACCCACGAAATGGCTTTTGCACGTGACGTTTCCAACCATGTGATGTTCTTACACCAAGGACTAGTGGAAGAGCAGGGCGACCCAGCTAAGCTATTTACTAATCCTGAATCGGAGCGATTACAGCAATTTATCTCTTCGATTTACTGATAGTTCTGAAATAAGAAAGCCCCGACGCGGTAAACGCATACGGCAGATGGCAAAGGAGTATCGCCATCTGAACAATATATCCATAAGGAGACAGAAAGATGAAAAAATGGTTAGTTGCTGCTGCAGTGACAGCTGCACTGGGCGCGACAGCTGTTCAGGCAAAAGATTGGACAGACGTTCGCATCGCTGTGGATGTACCTTATGAACCATTCGAATACAAAGCACCAGACGGTACCCTGACTGGTTTCGAAGTGGATCTGGGTAACGCTGTATGTGAAAACGCAAAGCTGAACTGTAGCTGGGTTATCCAAGCATGGGACGGCATCATTCCAGGTCTGCAAGCGCGTAAGTACGACGTGATCTTCTCATCAATGTCGATCACTGAAGAGCGTGCTAAGCAGGTACTGTTCTCAGAACCTTACTACAACACCCCAAGCGGTTTCTTCGCACCAAAAGGTTCAGGTCTTAACCCAGCCGATGTTGACTCTCTGAAAGGTAAGCGTATCGGTGTTCAGCG
This sequence comes from Grimontia sp. SpTr1, assembly GCF_947387585.1. Classification (NCBI taxonomy): domain Bacteria; kingdom Pseudomonadati; phylum Pseudomonadota; class Gammaproteobacteria; order Vibrionales; family Vibrionaceae; genus Grimontia; species Grimontia sp. SpTr1. The sequence goes on along the minus strand of NZ_CANDOD010000023.1, from coordinate 4,873 downwards.
CGGTACGATCCAAGACAACTACGCGACCGACACGTTCGGCAAAGTAGCAGAAGTTAAGCGCTACACCACGGGTGATGATCTGGTACTGGATCTGCAAGGTGGTCGTCTGGATATCGTGCTTATTGACTTCCCAGTAGGCGAATCTTCAATCCTAGGCGGTAAAGACGGTGACACCTTCGAAGCAGTGGGCGACAACGTTCAACTGGGTAATGGTGTAGCAGCAGCATTCCGTAAGCGTGATAAAGACCTGGCAGCGATCTTCAACAAGTCTCTGTCTCAGGTGAAAGCGAACGGTACGTATGACGAGATTCGTAAGAAGTACTTTGCCTACGATATCAAAATGTAAATCTGCTTCTTAGTTGGAGCGATAGCTGCGTTGCTCTAGCTCCAACTACTTTGCAGGAACTCTGCTAGGCCTATATGGCAACACATGGCAGATTCATCAGCCCTCTGATTTAGGGGGCTGATAAAGCTCTAGGGGGAGCGGGATTCGCTCCCTTTTGACTGATAAGCGAAAACTGAATACAAGATCCATAAAGCGGTAGTTTCGCTATCGGTTTATTCGTGCAGGAGGAAAGGATGTTAGATCTGCATGGTTATGGCCCTTCCATTTTCATGGGCGCAATATTAACCGTCGAATTGGCGGTGCTTTCTGCTGTGATTGCGGTGTTACTGGGATTGGTAACCGCATTGGCACGACTTTCTAAGAACCGTTTTGCCCGCGGTGTGGCAACGGTTTATTCCACCGTGGTTCGGGGTGTACCCGATCTGGTGTTGATGCTGCTGATTTTCTTCGGCGCACAAATCATGATGAACAACTTCTCTGACTGGCTTTACGAAAAGTATGACATTGATATGTTCATCAACATCAATGAGTTTACTGCTGGTGTTTCTACGATTGGCTTTATCTTCGGTGCCTACATGGCTGAAACCTTTCGCGGCGCATTTCTGGCGGTTGACCGTGGTCAGTTGGAAGCAGGCACTGCATATGGCATGAGCCCTTGGATGATCTTCCGTCGCATTATGTTCCCGCAAATGATGCGTCACGCATTGCCAGGCATTGGTAATAACTGGTTGGTGTTGGTGAAGACAACGGCGCTGGTGTCAGTGATTGGTCTGGCGGATATGACGCGCCTTGCCAAAGAAGCGGCAGGTGCGGTGAACGAACCGTTCAAATTCTTTATTCCGGTAGCATTGGTCTACCTGCTGATCACCTCCATCTCTGAGCTTGGACTCAAGCGCTTGGAGCGTAAGTTCAGCGCCGGTGTAGTAAGAGGCTAAGGAGACACGGAATGTTAGAATCAATTTACGCTTACCTCGACCAAAACGAGATTTTCACCTCGACCACCATTCTCCACTACTGGAGTGGTTTGACGGTCACTGTTCAACTGGTGTTCCTGTCGCTGGTGCTGGGTCTTATCCTGTCCGTACCATTGGCGGTTGCTAGGACCTCAAAGAACCCTTGGATTAACCGTCCAGTTTGGATTTACGTTTACATCTTCCGTGGCACGCCGCTGCTTATCCAGCTTTACCTGATTTATTACGGTGTGGCGACCATTGAAGGCATTCAACAAAGTATGTTCTGGGCAGTTGTCGAAGATGCTTTCTATCCATGTCTGTTTGCTTTTGTGTTGAACACGGCCGCATACACAACGGAAATCCTCCGTGGTGCGATGGTGGCAACACCTGCAGGTGAAATCGAAGCAGGCAAGGCTTACGGCATGTCGCGCTTTACGATTCTGCGCCGCATCATCTTGCCATCTTCATTCCGCCGCGCACTGCCAGCGTACAGCAACGAAGTTATCTTCATGCTGCATGCAAGCTCGATTGCGTCGGTCGTGACCATCATCGACCTTACAGGCGCAGCCAGGGACATCTATGCACGTTTCTACGCGCCATTTGATGCCTTCCTGTTTGTGGCGGCTATCTACCTGTGTCTGACCTTCGCTATTGTTTACGGCTTTAAGCGACTAGAACACCGCTGGCACAGACATTTGAGACCGTTGGAGTCGTAAGAGCAGGACCTAGGGAAGAGAAAGGTCCTAGGTCCTGGGAAAAGAAAGGTCCTAGGAAGAGCAGGATACAAAAAACCGCCAGTGAATGGCGGTTTTTCTTTTTGGGCTTTTGCTCTTCCCTAGGACCTAGGACCTAGGACCTTCTCTTCCTAGGTCCTGATCTACTTAAACTCCGCCCAAATTGGCGCGTGGTCGGAAGGTTTTTCAATACCTCGGAGTTCGTAATCAATACCCGTATCAATGCAGTCTGCTGCCAGTGAAGGGGTTGCCAGAATCACGTCGATGCGCAGACCGCGGTTGTCGTCAAAGCCACGTGAGCGGTAATCGAACCAGGAGAACTTGTCGTCGGCATCAGGGAACTGCTGGCGGAAGGTGTCCACAAAGCCCCAGTTCATCAAGGTCGCCAGCATTTCACGCTCTTCCGGCTGGAACGAACACTTACCGGTTTTCAGCCAGCGCTTACGGTTCACTTCACCAATGCCGATATCCAAATCAATCGGGCTGATGTTGATATCACCCATCACAATCAGTTTCTCGTCATTGCTGTGCGAGGTGTTGAGGTAAGTCATCAAGTCTTGGTAAAACTTGCGCTTGGCAGGGTACTTGGTTTCGTGGGCGATGTTTTCACCTTGCGGGAAGTAGCCGTTCAGCACTGTCACTTCACTGCCATCGTCTTTTTTGAAGGTTGCCATGATCATACGGCGCTGTGCATCTTCCTCGTCTGTTGGGAAGCCTTTTTGCACTTTTATTGGCTCTTGTTTGCATAGCATCGCGACACCGTAATGCGCCTTCTGACCATGGAAATAGACTTTGTAGCCCATCGCTTCGACGTCTTCGACAGGAAAAGCTTCATCATGAACCTTGATTTCCTGCAGGCCGATAACGTCCGGTTGATGCTTTTCAATCAGTGCCTGAAGTTGGTGAAGGCGGGCGCGCAATCCATTGATATTAAAAGAAATGACTTTCATGCTGATTTACTTCTCTTTGTCTGAAGTCCATTGAGGTCTGCCCAGTTTATCTGAAATTACTACAGCTCGCAGAACATTAGTGTCTTACTATCGATGCAAGTTCGTCCCATTCGTAAAGCAGCTTCTATTTATTGCAACTATGCTAGTAAAGAAAAGAATCTTCGGACACTCAAGGTGTTATCGTTTTTTGAGCGAAGGGAGCGCGAACTTATGAATGTGGTTTCATTAATGAAACTTTCAGTGGCTTCACTGACAATAACCTTGGTTGCGGGGTGCAGCGAGTACGGCGATTTCACACAAGAACAAATCTGTCGGGCGAGTTTGGCCGCTATCAAAGGAAAAAGTCCTTCTATCATGATGGTTGATAAAAAGGTCATAGAACCGGAAACGGAAAAGGATGTTTTTCATATATCCTATAAGCGGCCAGATGACGGAAAGAAATGGCATTATCGCTGCAAAATCGACAAGCAACGCGCAGTTTGGGCGCAAGGAAAAGACGGTCGATGGCGTGATCAGGCTCAGGATCCCACGATTCGGTTCAAGATCGAAGGGGAAGATATCCTGATCCACGAAACCTTCCCTGACGGAAGTACTGCTCTGGATATTAGCTTCAGCATCTACATGCTGGGTGGTAAATCCTAACCTCTCCCCCCTGATCCCGGCAGCGTCATCGTCGGGGTCATCTTAGTCTTGTTTCAAATATTCGAACGACTCTGACGAAACCCTCCTACCGACATCTCCTTATCCTTTTCATATACTCTTCTCAACAAAACAAGGAGATTGGATATGGGCAAATTAGTGGAAGGTGTTTGGCATGACGTCTGGTATGACACCAAATCATCTGGCGGGAAATTCGTTCGTGAAGACGCAGGATTCCGTTCCTGGGTAACGGCAACCGGTGAAGCGGGTCCAACGGGTGAGAGCGGTTTTAAGGCTGAATCTGGCCGCTATCATTTGTACGTATCGCTCGCGTGTCCATGGGCACACCGAACACTGATTTTCCGTAAACTGAAAGGCCTTGAAGAGCACATTACCGTGTCTGTGGTGAGTCCTGACATGATGGAGAAAGGCTGGCAGTTTGATGAGCCTGAGTCACTTTATGGCTTTAACTACGTGCATCAGCTATACACCAAGGCGAAGTCTGATTACACCGGGCGCGTCACAGTGCCTGTGCTGTGGGATAAGAAAACCGAAACCATTGTCAGCAATGAATCGTCTGAAATCATCCGCATGCTCAACACCGCCTTCAACGGGGTGACAGGTAACACGGAAGATTTCTATCCAGAAGCACTGCGCAGCGTGATTGATGAGTGGAACGATTATGTTTACCCAAACATCAACAACGGCGTGTACCGCTGTGGTTTTGCCACCACGCAAGAAGCTTATGAAGAAGCTTTCGACAATCTTTTTGCTGCATTGGACAAATTGGATGCGCATTTGGCGACCAGCCGTTACTTGGCAGGCGATCAAATTACAGAGGCAGACTGGCGCGCCTTTACCACGCTGGTACGTTTTGACCCGGTATACGTGGGGCATTTCAAATGTAACCGCCAGCAGATTGCCCAATATGAGCACATCTTCGGTTATCTGAAAGAGTTATATCAGGTTGCGGGTGTGGCCGAGACGGTCGATATGCCATACATCAAGCGTCACTATTACTACAGCCACGCCAACATCAACCCAACCCGTGTTGTGCCCAAAGGGCCAGTGCAGGATTTGACCACGCCACATGGTCGTGAAAGCGTGTAGTTTGCAGGAAAGCAAAAAGCCAGCTCAATGAGCTGGCTTTTTTAATGATGGTGGTGGGAGAAGGATTCGAACCTTCGAAGGCGGAGCCGTCAGATTTACAGTCTGATCCCTTTGGCCACTCGGGAATCCCACCACGAGTTA
>NZ_CANDOD010000022.1:0-73445 GCF_947387585.1 Grimontia sp. SpTr1 | reverse complement strand
GCCGCTCGACTTGCATGTGTTAGGCCTGCCGCCAGCGTTCAATCTGAGCCATGATCAAACTCTTCAATTAAAGTTTTGGCTCGATGAAATACTGTATAAATTGACTGTGCCGATAACTCCGAAGAGTTTTCGTTTGGTCACTCAGTAAACATCGATAAATCTTTTGTCTATCAACTACGAGTGCCCACACAGATTGCATAGGTCAAATTGTTAAAGAACGTTGACTTGGTAGCTTGCTCTGCGAGCCGCTTGCCGTGTCGATGTGGCGCAGTATAGGGACTTCGAAAATTGGCGCAAGTGGTTTTTTGAAAAAAATCACACTTTCGCGTTCAAGTGTTCAAATAACGCCCAAAAACAGCATTTTTGTATAAAAGATAAACAGATTTCTGCAGATCTTTGATGATCAGGATCAGAGGCCACGATCCAGATTTCGACAATATGTCGTTTCAATGACTGTTTTGTTTACCGCAAGACTATTCAGTAAAGCACATGCTGAAGAATCCGCACGGTTATTTTTGACTCATTTGTGTAAGTCGCTAGCCCAGTAAACACGCGGGATGCGTTAAGACACTCTTTAAAAACAAAAAAGCCCGCTTGCGCGGGCTCTTTCTATTTTGCATGGAAACGGGATGATTACATCATACCGCCCATACCACCCATGCCGCCCATGTCAGGCATTGCTGGGGCATCTTGTTTTGGCAGTTCAGTTACCATTGCTTCAGTGGTGATCATCAGACCTGCTACAGAAGCCGCGAACTGAAGTGCTGAACGGGTCACTTTAGTTGGATCCAGGATACCCATTTCAATCATGTCGCCGTATTCGCCAGTCGCTGCGTTGTAGCCGTAGTTGCCTTCACCACCTTTAACTTGGTTAGCTACTACTGAATCTTCGTCGCCTGCGTTCAGCGCGATTTGACGGATAGGTGCTTCCATCGCACGCAGTGCAACGCGAATACCTACGTTTTGTTCTTCGTTGTCACCTTGCAGGTCAACAACTTTGCTTGCTGCGCGGATAAGTGCAACACCACCACCAGCAACCACGCCTTCTTCAACAGCTGCGCGGGTTGCGTGCAGCGCGTCTTCAACGCGGTCTTTCTTCTCTTTCATTTCAACTTCAGTTGCTGCGCCAACTTTGATTACCGCAACACCGCCTGCCAGTTTCGCAACGCGCTCTTGCAGTTTCTCTTTGTCGTAGTCTGAAGTTGCATCTTCGATTTGCTGACGGATTTGAGCAACGCGGCCTTGGATAGAAGCTTCGTCACCCGCGCCATCGATAATGGTGGTGTTTTCTTTAGTAATAGAAATACGCTTCGCCTGACCCAGATCTTCCAGCGTCACTTTTTCCAGCTCCATACCGATCTCTTCAGAGATAACGGTACCCGCGGTCAGTGTTGCGATGTCTTGCAGCATTGCTTTACGGCGATCGCCAAAGCCAGGTGCTTTAACCGCAGCAACTTTCACGATGCCACGCATGTTGTTTACAACCAGTGTTGCCAGCGCTTCACCTTCTACGTCTTCTGCAATGATCAGCAGAGGACGTGAAGATTTCGCTACCGCTTCCAGCGTAGGCAGCAGTTCGCGGATGTTTGATACTTTCTTATCAACCAACAGGATGAATGGGCTTTCCAGATCAACAGAACCAGACTCTTGGTTGTTGATGAAGTACGGAGACAGGTAGCCACGGTCGAATTGCATACCTTCAACCACATCCAGCTCATCTTGCAGAGACTGACCTTCTTCAACAGTGATAACACCGTCGCGGCCTACTTTTTCCATCGCTTCTGCAATGATGTTACCTACGGTTTCATCAGAGTTAGCAGAGATAGTACCTACCTGTGCGATAGCTTTAGTGTCGTTACACTCAACAGACAGCTCTTTCAATTGCTCAACGGCAGCGGCTACTGCTTTGTCGATACCACGCTTCAGGTCCATTGGGTTCATGCCTGCTGCAACAGCTTTCAAGCCTTCAGCTACGATTGCCTGCGCCAGTACAGTTGCGGTAGTCGTACCGTCACCCGCTGCGTCGTTTGCTTTAGACGCAACTTCTTTAACCATTTGAGCGCCCATGTTCTGGAATTTGTCTTCCAGTTCGATTTCGCGCGCGACAGACACACCATCTTTAGTGATGGTTGGTGCGCCGAAAGACTTGTCCAGAACAACGTTACGGCCTTTAGGACCCAGGGTCACTTTTACTGCGTTTGCCAGAACGTTTACACCTTCCAGCATTTTAGTGCGTGCATCATTGCCAAATTTAACGTCTTTAGCTGCCATTTCTCTCTTCCTTTTTAAATCTGTTCTTCAGTGATGAAATAGAAATTACTCAACGATAGCCATGATGTCGTTTTCTGACAGGATCAGGACTTCTTTACCGTCGATTTTCTCAGTCTTGGTGCCGTAGCCTTCTGAGAAGATCACAGTGTCGCCAACTTTAACGTCCAGTGGCTGCACATTGCCGTTTTCAAGAATACGGCCCTTACCTACCGCCAGCACAACGCCACGCGTAGATTTTTCTGCAGCAGAACCAGTCAAAACGATGCCACCAGCAGATTTTGATTCAACTTCCTGGCGTTCAACGATTACTCGATCGTGTAGTGGACGAATGTTCATTGGTCGTCTCCTGAATAAATGTAGTGATCCATGTGATAAATGAAGTGGAAACTGCCACACAATGCAGGTTCCGAATTTCTGAATCCCTGACAGACAGCGTCTCATCAAGGATTAAGTCAATTTGCGTATAACGTGGGGGTGGGTTATCTCAATCCCAAGGGGCTAAGTGCAAATTTTTTCCATTTTTTTACCCAATACCTTTTGCTCCATCACATTCTATGAATTAGGGTAGCCGTGCCTTAGCAAACATAACGATATGCAACCTTGGCGTATTGTTGACTTCCCAGCGCTACCTCTTATCGAGATTGGAATGAAGGACAAACACGGCCTGCTTTCTGGCCCCATTGACCAAACGCTTAAAAACATGACCATCCCTATGGTGTTTGGTCTTGTCGCAATCCTCGCGTTTAACCTGGTCGATACCTTCTTTATTTCCTTGCTGGGCACAGAAGCATTGGCTGCGGTGAGTTTCACCTTCCCGATCACCTTTGCGGTGAATTGCATCACCATGGGCATTGGTGTGGGTATCTCTACTGGCGTTGCCCGATTGCTGGGGCGAAGCGCCCAAATTGATGCCGCCCGTCTATCAGGGCATGGGTTGATGCTCGCGGTCATTTTGGTGATTGCAGCAAGCGCATTGGGTCTGGCAACGATCAATCCCTTATTCCGGATGCTTGGTGCACATGAAAACCTGTTGCCACTGATTCATGACTATATGTCGGTGTGGTATCTCACTATCCCTCTATTAGTTATCCCCATGGCAGGCAACTCCGCCATCCGCGCCACGGGTGACACCAAAACCCCTGCCAAGATCATGATAGTGGCTGGCTTTATTAATGGCCTTCTCGACCCGCTGTTGATTTTCGGGCTGGGCCCAATTCCCGCGCTGGGTGTAAAAGGCGCGGCAATTGCCAGTGCGATCAGTTGGGCTGGCGCGCTGGTTTGCTCGCTGTACGTGTTAATAAAGAGAGAGAAACTACTGGCTTGGCCGTCACCAACGAAAATTGTGCAGGATTGGAAAGATATCCTCGCCATTGGCACTCCGGCTGCGCTGTCTAATGCGTTGAACCCAATTTCCGGTGCGATTTTGATGACCATGCTCGCGGCGCAAGGCACTGCGGCTGTTGCTGCTTATGGTGCGGCGCAACGGGTTGAGTCTTTGCTGTTGATTGTGATGATGGCGCTGACCTCTGCCCTGACGCCTTTGATGGCACAGAATTTCGGCGCCAATAACCCAACACGCTCATTCGAAGCGCTATTCCGGGCGATGCGTTTTTCCATCCTGTTTCAATTCATCGTGTTTCTGGCCATGGTGCCACTCAGCGTGCCAATTGCAGCTATTTTCAGTCAGGAACCTGCCGTACAAAACAAGCTGTGGCATTACCTGATTGTGGTTCCCGTCAGTTACGGCATGCAAGGCGTGATGATGATGCTGGTCAGCGCATTAAACGCAATGAAGAAACCGGTTCATGCCTTCATCATGAACCTGATTCGACTGTTTGTGTTACTGCTTCCTATGGCCTGGCTTGGTAGCCTAATTGATGGTACGGAAGGGATGTTTATTGGCATTGCAGTCGCCAATGGCATCACGGGTATTTTTGCCTACCTTTACGCCGTAACGCTTCGCAAACAGATGAAACTTGATCCCCTCAAGCACTGATCGGATTAAGGTTCGCGAATGGCTCTTGCCGGATCAGCATCGCTTTTCTCCAACAAAGCATCCAATGTACGAAGAAAACTCTCGTACTCTTTTTCTGAAATGCCATCTAACATCGCACTTTCCCACGCTTTTGCTTTCGGCAATATGGTGAGATACAGCCCTTTCCCTTCCTCTGTTAGATGTAAATAGGCCGCGCGCTGATCGGCTTCATCTTTGACTTTCACCACCAGCCCTTTTTCCTCTAACACCTTTAACGTGCGTGAGACCCGAACCTTATCCATACTGGTTTCCGTCACCAAAGATTTGGCATTGAGACCATCTTTCGCCCCCATTGAGGCGAGTATCCGCCACTCAGGACGACTGATCCCAAACTCGGTTTCATAAATCCGAGCCAAAGAATCCGACACATGGGCAGCAGCTTTTACCAGCTTATAGGGCAAAAAGTCATCCAGATAAAACGGTAGAGGTGACGCCATCAACATACTCCTTCAAACACTTAACTCACTTTCCATGCGCCAGCGCACAAAATACCCACATAAGTTGCCATTTTGTTATCAGTGCAGCTAGACTAAATTTAGTTTCAAATGAAACTATAATTCAATTCCTCACTCATTGCATAGTTCAGGAGGAGAAATGCGAAAGTGGTTTTCATTTCCTATCGTGGAAGGCAAAGCATCACATCAGGCTCACTGTGATTTGCCCGATGGCACCTTTGAGCGTGAATGTGGCAAGGAAGGATTTTTTGGCCCAGCCACCCACATGTATCATCAACATGCCCCGACAGGCTGGACAGAATGGGAAGGCGATCTCCGTCCTCATGCGTTTGATACCAACAAAGTCGAAGATGTGGGTGATAACCCGCTGACTGCACCACTTTTGCTCTCCAATGCCAATGTGAAAGTCAGGATCTGGCGCTGCGACACAGCGATGGAGTATCTGGTACGAAATGGTGACGGTGACGAGTGCCTGTTTATCCACGAAGGCTCCGGTTCACTCTTTTGTGATTACGGCCACCTGCGTTTTCGCGATGGTGATTACCTGATCTTACCGCGTTCCACCAATTGGCGTATTGAGCCTGACTCTCCCGTTACTGTGCTGATGATTGAAGCTACTCATGGATCCTATATGACTGCTGAACGTGGGATCGTCGGCGATCATGCTGTGTTTGATCCGGCAGTGCTGGAATATGCCAAGATCGACGATGCGTTCATCGCTCAGCAGCAAGAAGAAAAACCGTGGCAGGTATATCTAAAATCCCGTAATGCAATGAACCGCATTACCTATCCATTCAATCCGCTTGATGCCCTCGGCTGGAAAGGGAACCTCACCGTATTTCGGCTCAACTGGCGTGATATCCGACCGCTGATGAGTCACCGCTATCATCTGCCGCCTTCGGCGCACACCACCTTTGTTGCCAATGGCTTTGTGATTTGCACCTTTGTACCACGCCCAATTGAGTCCGATCCCGGTGCGCTCAAGGTGCCCTTCTATCACAACAATGATGACTACGATGAAGTCATCTTCTATCACAAAGGCGAGTTCTTCAGCCGCGACAACATTCACCCCGGCATGGTGACTGTGCATCCTTGCGGCTTCCCGCACGGCCCGCACCCCAAAGCTTTTGCAGCTGGCGCTAAAGCCACCAAAAAGGAAACTGATGAAGTCGCGGTGATGATTGATACCCGCATGCCGCTCGATTTGGGCGAGGCAGCGAAACAAACTGAACTCGATGATTACGTCCTGTCCTGGCGCACACCGCCTTGTGGCGAATAGATCGCAGACATTAGATTAAGGAGTAGATGATGAAACTGGCTTCCCTAAAACACCGCCGAGACGGAAAACTCATCCTGGTCTCACGCGATCTGACTCAGGCAGTAGACGCTTCTGATATTGCACTCACCCTACAGGATGCACTGGATGAGTGGGATACCCTCTCGCCACTTTTACAGGCTCGTTATGACGCTTTGAATGACAATAATGTCGGCGAACGCTTTCCTTTTAATCCCGCTGACTGCGAATCTCCTTTACCACGCGCATTCCAGTGGGCGGACGGCAGTGCTTACGTGAATCATGTCGAGCTGGTGCGTAAAGCCCGCGGCGCGGACATGCCGGAAAGCTTCTGGACAGACCCTTTGATGTATCAGGGTGTTTCTGACAAATTTATCGGCCCGCGCGACAACATTGAGCTTTGTGATGAAGCCTGGGGCTGTGATTTCGAAGCCGAAGTCGCCGTGATCACGGATGATGTCGCCATGGCGACGTCCAGTGAAAAGGCTGGTAGCCACATCAAACTACTGATGCTGGTGAATGACGTCTCGCTTCGAAACCTGATCCCAAGTGAGCTTGCCAAAGGCTTTGGTTTCTTCCAATCCAAACCGGCCTCTTCATTCTCTCCGGTGGCAGTGACACCTGATGAGCTGGGTGAAAGCTGGCAGGAAAACAAAGTGCATCTGCCCCTGGAAGTATTCCTCAATGGCGAACAATTCGGCGCCCCCAATGCGGGCGTGGACATGACGTTTGATTTTGCAGAACTCGTTGCCCACGCAGCCAAAAGTCGTCATTTAGGCGCTGGCACCATTATTGGGTCAGGGACAGTATCAAACCTTGATCGATCAAAGGGTTCCTGTTGCATTGCAGAGAGACGAATGTTGGAAATTCTGGATCTTGGGTCACCGAAAACGCCGTTTCTACTCTATGGTGATAAGGTCAGTATCGAGATGCATGACAAGGAAGGTCGTTCAATCTTTGGCAAGATTGATCAGGAAGTTGTCCCGTATAGGTAATCAAAGGGAACGCACGCAGTGAAGCTTTATGACTACAGTAAATCCTCGGCGTCATACCGTGTTCGCATTGCGCTGAATCTCAAGGGGCTGAATTATCAATCACAGGCCGTCTCTTTGCTGGACGGCGATCAACGTGGCGACAATTATCTGGCCCTGAACCCTACCGGGCTGGTGCCGACACTGGTTGATAACGGTCAGGTTCTGACCCAGTCGCTGGCTATCATTGAATATCTGGAGGAGGTTTACCCTTCTCCTTCGCTGTTGCCTGCCGACCATGCAGCCCGGGCGAAATGCCGTGCCCTTGCGCTCGACATTGCCTGTGACATCCATCCGCTTAACAACCTTCGGGTACTCAAACACCTCACCGGTTCCATGGGCCACAGTGAGGAAGAAAAACTGGACTGGTATCTGCACTGGCTGAAAGCCGGGCTGGCGGCGGTTGAAAAGAAAGTAGAAAGCTCACAAACGGCTTTCTGCTGTGACGACATTCCCACCCTTGCTGATATTTGTCTGGTTCCTCAACTGTTTAACGCCCGCCGGTTTTCACTCGATCTGACTCCTTACCCGACACTGAAAGAAATAGAACAGCGCTGCCAAGGGTTACCCGCCTTTGAGCAAGCGCACCCAGACAATGTTTAGGAGACAGCATGTCAGAGCAGCCTCTTTGGCGACCCAACGCATCGCGTATCGCCAATGCTAACCTCACTGACTTTATCAATGAGGTCAACAGACAGTACACGCTAAGTCTGACCAACTACGACCAGCTTTATGACTGGTCGGTCAAACACAGTGAAGCGTTTTGGGAAACACTATGGACCTTTGCGAGCGTAGTCGGTGAGCGCGGGGAACGTGTTATCAGCCGCCCGGAAAACGACCCGAATAAAAACAGCATCTGGTTCCCGGATGCCGAAGTCAACTTTGCCGAAAACGTGATGCAATGGGTGAAAGACATGCCCGAAAAAGACGCCATCGTGTTTTCTGGTGAAGACGAATCCGCTGTTCGTCTGTCATGGGCAGACCTTGAACGTCAGGTCAGCTGCATCGCAGCCTACCTAAAAGAATGCGGCGTGGAAAAAGGTGATGTCGTGGCAGGGTATCTGCCGAACATTGCAGAAACTGTGGTCGCTATGCTGGCGACGTCTTCCCTTGGGGCAATTTGGACCTCGACCTCGCCGGATTTTGGTATCGATAGCGTGCTCGACCGTTTCGGTCAGACCCAACCTAAAGTGCTGTTCACCACCGATGCTTACCACTACAACGGTAAAACCCACGACAACCTGACCAAAGCACGCGCCGTGCGTGAGGGCGTGGAAAACATCACCCACATGGTGGTGATCCCGTATGTAGGCGGCACTGCTCCCAACAGCGATGAAACCTGCTGGAAAGCCATTGTTTCCAAACCTGCTGAGCCACTGACGTTTACCCGCGTAGGCTTTAACGACCCGATGTACGTGCTGTATTCCTCCGGCACCACAGGCAAACCAAAGTGCATCATCCACAGTGTGGGCGGCATGTTGCTCAACCACCTCAAAGAGCACCAACTCCATTCTGATGTCAAACCGGGCGACAAGGTTTTCTACTTCACGACCTGTGGCTGGATGATGTGGAACTGGCTCGCCAGTGGCCTTTTAAGCGGCGCGACGCTGGTGCTGTTTGACGGTTCACCGTTTTATCCCGATGCCGGCGTACTCTGGCGTTTGACCGATGCACAAAAAGTGACGCTTTTCGGCACGTCCGCCAAATACCTCGAAGCGCTGGAAAAGCAAGAATACAGCCCAATGGACGAGCACAGTCTTTCGTCGCTCCGCGCACTTTGTTCTACTGGCTCAGTACTGGCACCTGAGCAGTTCGACTGGGTCTACAGCCACATCAAACAAGACCTACAATTAAGCTCCATCGCAGGTGGCACAGACATCTGCGGTTGCTTCGTGCTCGGCAGCCCGATTTCCCCTGTTTACCGCGGTCAAAGCCAGGTTAGGGGGCTGGGCCTGGATGTCGAAGTCTTCAACAATGAAGGCAATCCGGTTCAGGGTGAGAAAGGCGAATTGGTGTGCTGTAACAGCTTCCCCAATCAGCCGGTAGGATTTTGGAATGACAACGACGGCACCCGTTACCACAAGGCTTATTGGGACAAGATTGAAGATATCTGGTTCCATGGAGATTATGTCGAACTCACTCACGAAGGCGGAATGGTGTTCTTTGGGCGCTCAGACGCAATCCTGAATCCAGGTGGCGTGCGCATCGGTACCGCAGAGATTTACCGTCATGTGAATCAGCTTGATGAAGTACTCGATTCTGTCGTGATTGGGCAGGACTGGATGAAGGATGTCCGTGTGGTGCTGTTTGTTAAACTCAAGCCAGGCATCGATCTCAACGACAATCTGGAGCGCAAAATTCGCAGCACTATCCGCACCAGTTGTACGCCGCGCCATGTGCCGGCAAAAATTATTCCTATCACAGACATTCCGCGCACCAAATCAGGAAAACTCGCCGAACTGGCAGTTCGCGATGTGGTTCATGGCCGCGCGGTCGCTCAGCTCAGCGCGCTGGATAACCCAGAATCGCTGGAACAATACAAAGAGCGTCCTGAGCTGCAGGAATAATACCAATCACAGTAGGTAGCTGTTCAGAAATAGCGCAGGAAAAATGCTCGAGAACAAGGCGGAAAATTTCGACAAGTAGTTATTCTACAATCAAATTTTTCAACGCAGTTATCGAGTATTTTAACAAGCTAGGATGAGCAGATATTTACTACGATTGGTATAAGCCAAGCCCACAACGCAAAACGCCATCCCGAAGGATGGCGTTTTTCATGAATTCCGTAGCATCAGTTCAAGCGGTCGCGATCTTCATCCTTTCGCTGATATTCACCTTCAAAGGTGTTGCCACCATCATTCGAACCTTGATGAGGGCCGCGGTTAAACGGGTCTTGTCCACCATATGGCCCCTGACCTGGTTGACCACCAAATCCACTTTGAAACCCAGCCACTTTCACCTTACTCATAAACTGTTTTGCCAGCCAAGCTCGCGGCCAAGGCAATAACACCGCCATACCCATAGCATCGGTCATAAAGCCGGGAGTCAGAAGCAGCACGCCTGCCACTGCCAGCATCACACCTTCAATGATTTGCTGTGCCGGTAACTCGCCCTGATTCATGCGCTGCTGCACTGTCATTAAGGTTTGCAGTCCCTGACTGCGCACCAATGAAGCGCCCACCACAGCGGTCAATAAAATCAGCGCAACCGTCGGCCAAAGTCCCAACACACCACCGACCTGAATAAACAGAGCAATTTCAATCACAGGGACAGTAATGAACATCAACAGCAAAATTGGAAACACAGCAAAACCTCATATTCGTGTCGAACCATCATAGTAACACTGGACTCAATGATTGCATCGACAGCGTCGTTATTTCCCCTCATTAAAGGAGATCTGTTTGTAGCTTGGTTTTAAACAATGTACGCAGATATTGTACAGAATTTAACTGTATCAATACTTTTCGGCTGACAGATAAAACAATAGGAAACAAAGACAAACAAGCTGTCTAACGATCTGGATCACAGTTCTATGCAAATCGTTCCGCTTTGCTTTGATTGGTGATCTTTCTCATGTTTTTACCGCAACGGAGGAGTAGAATCATCCAGCATAAACCGGGTGTAAAACATCGTTCACCCAGCCAAAATCTCTGATGAATGGACTCTACAGCGAAATTGTTGGCTACAGAATAACCAATATAAATTTCATTTAGGGCCAAATCATGTCTCAGACGATTGATTTCGAAAATAACCTGACCAACCCTCTTTTAGCGACCCGTATCGAAGAAGACTTGCTTGGCGAACGCCATGTACCGTCTGATGCGTATTACGGTATTCATACCCTTCGCGCTGTTGAGAACTTTAATATCTCCCGTACCACGATTTCTGATGTACCAGAGTTCGTACGTGGCATGGTCTTCACCAAGAAAGCCGCTGCGATGGCGAACAAAGAGCTGGGTGTTATCCCTGCTGAAGTGGGCGATTACATCATCAAAGCGTGTGATGCGATTCTGGAAACCGGCAAATGCATGGATCAGTTCCCATCTGACGTTTACCAAGGTGGTGCAGGCACTTCCGTGAACATGAACGCGAACGAAGTGATCGCGAACTTGGCACTGGAACTGATGGGTAAAGAAAAGGGTGACTACGACGCCGTTAACCCTAACGACCACGTGAACAAGAGCCAGTCGACCAACTGTGCTTACCCAACCGGCTTCCGTATTGCGGTCTACAACAGCATCCTGAAGCTGATCGAATCAATCGACTATCTGCAAAACGAATTCGACGGTAAAGCGACCGAATTCAAAGGCGTGCTGAAAATGGGTCGTACCCAGCTTCAGGACGCAGTACCTATGACAGTAGGTCAAGAATTCCACGCGTTTGCAGTTCTTCTGAAAGAAGAAGTGAAGAACCTGAAATACACCGCAGAACTGCTTCTTGAGGTGAATCTGGGCGCGACCGCTATCGGTACAGGCCTAAACGCTGCAGCAGGTTACCAACAACTGGCGGTTCAGCGTCTGGCGGAAGTGACCGGTCTGAACTGCACCCCGGCAGAAGACTTGATTGAAGCGACTTCTGACTGTGGCGCTTACGTGATGGTTCACGGCGCACTGAAGCGTCTGGCGGTGAAACTCTCGAAGATCTGTAACGATCTGCGTTTGCTGTCTTCTGGTCCTCGTGCTGGCTTCAACGAAATCAACCTGCCGGAAATGCAGGCAGGTTCTTCTATCATGCCAGCGAAAGTCAACCCGGTGATCCCAGAAGTAGTTAACCAAGTGTGCTTTAAGGTGATCGGTAACGACACCACAGTGACCTTTGCGGCAGAAGCTGGTCAGCTGCAGCTTAACGTGATGGAGCCAGTAATTGGTCAGGCGCTGTTTGAGTCTATCGAAATCCTGTCTAACGCCTGTGTAAACCTGGGTGAGAAGTGCATCAACGGCATCACAGTTAACAAAGAAATCTGTGAAGCCTTCGTTTACAACTCCATCGGCATCGTCACTTACCTGAACCCGTTCATTGGCCACCACGAAGGTGACATCGTCGGTAAGATTTGTGCGGAAACCGGTAAGAGCGTCCGTGAAGTGGTCTTGGAAAGAGGATTGCTGACGGAAGAGCAACTCGATGATATCTTCTCCGTCGAAAACTTGATGCATCCGCAATATAAAGCGAAGCGCTATAACTAAGCGTTGAAAGAATGGGTACTCACGATGAGTACCCTTTTTTAGTTTTCTGCCCAGCTGTTTTGAACATCTGGGCTTTAAAGCCCAAACGTAGGTACTTTTTTACATTCACTGCGCCCTAAAAACCCTAGTTTTTACAAGGCAATGAACACCTTAAGACAGTGACTTCGTTTGGTTTTTATTTTTTGTATTAATAATCTGAACAGGAGTTACCCATGGTAGCAGTGGAGTTGTTCGTCGTTCTTGCGTTCATCTATCTGGGCGCACGGATTGGCGGTATTGGTATCGGCTTGGCCGGTGGCGCGGGTGTTGTTGCTCTGTCCTTATTTTTGGGAATGCCAACCTCGCAAAGCTATATCCCTATCGACGTTATCTTGATCATCATGTCCGTGATCACCGCAATTGCAGCGATGCAGGTTGCTGGCGGTATGGACTGGTTGGTTGAGAAAGCCGAAGATTTTCTTCGTAAGAATCCTAAACAAATTACCTTCTACGCGCCGATCGTCACTTATCTGATGACGCTGATGGCAGGTACCGGCCACACTGCCTTCTCAACCCTTCCTGTGATTGCAGAAGTGGCGAAAGAGCAAGGCATCCGTCCATCACGCCCACTTTCTATCGCGGTTGTTGCGTCTCAAATCGCGATCACAGCGTCTCCAATTTCCGCTGCTGTGGTGTTCTTCTCTGGCATTCTTGAGCCGCTGGGTATCGGTTACCTGACCCTGCTGGCTATCTGTATTCCAACTACGTTCGTTGCCTGTATGGCAGGCGCATTTGTGGCGAACTTCCTGGGTTGTGAGCTGAAAGATGACCCTGTTTACCAGGAGCGCCTGGAAAAGGGTCTGATCAAACTGCAGGGTACTACCAAGCGTGAAATCGCACCTACCGCGAAGAAAGCAACATACATCTTCCTGGGTGCCATCGTGCTGGTCGTGGCTTACGCCGCAGCGATTTCCGGTTCAATCGGCCTGATTGAAAACCCAACGCTGGGTCGTAACGAAGCCATCATGACCTTCATGCTGGCGGCGGCGGCGCTGATTGTTGCAACCACTAAAATCGACGCATCGAAAATCCCATCTGCACCGACTTTCCGCTCAGGTATGACAGCGTGTGTGTGTGTACTGGGTGTGGCTTGGTTAGGTTCAACCTTCGTGAACGCGCACGTTGAAGGCATCAAAGAAGTCGCGGGCACCTTGCTGTCTGACTACCCATGGATGCTGGCTATGGTGCTGTTCTTTGCTTCGATGCTGCTCTACTCACAAGGTGCGACGACGGTTGCCCTGATGCCTGCGGCGCTGGCAATTGGCGTTGCCCCTCTGACAGCGATTGCTTCATTTGCGGCAGTGAGTGCACTGTTCGTTCTGCCAACTTACCCAACACTGTTGGCCGCGGTTGAAATGGACGATACAGGTTCAACCCGTATCGGTAATCTGGTCTTCAACCACCCGTTCTTCATTCCAGGTGTGGTCACCATCGCCACTGCTGTTGTGCTGGGCTTTGTGGTAGGCGGCATTGTGCTATAAGCCGAAGCAAGACGATGAAAAAGGACGCTCAGGCGTCCTTTTTTATTATGCGATCTTCGTTGGAAACGAATTCGGGCTTTCCCGGTCTCAGTGATATAGTTCATTCAATTTTTAAGAAACCGTTTTGATGAAGGCTATGTCCAAAATAGGCTCACGACTTTTTGCGATTTTTGCGCTGGCGCTAATAAGTGCCCTTCCCGCCAAGGCGGAATTTACCCTTTTCAATTCTCCGACACCGGCGGCGGGCAATGCGCCTGCGTTCGTTCCGGTGGATCAGGCATTTCCTTTCAACTTTACCCAGCAAGGCGATCGGGTTTATCTCGATTGGCAGGTTCTGCCTGGTTACTACCTCTATCAGGACAAGATAGAAGTTGTTCCCAGTGAGGACGCCAGAATTGGCGCGCTGGATATGCGTCAGGGACAGCCTTACGAAGACGAGTTCTTCGGTGAGGTCTCGATTTACAAAGAGCCACTGACAGTATCAGTACCTTTGCTTGAAGCGACGGATAACTCGCTGCTGAAAGTGACCTACCAAGGCTGTGCAGAAGCAGGCTTCTGCTATCCACCAGAAACCGTCACCGTCCCATTAATCGCAGTTGCCGCTGGCAGTGGAGCGCCACCAGCACCTGTTGTCAGCGCACCAGTTGAACCCGCAAAACCAGCCTCCTCAGGCTCAAGTTCGTCTTCCACAGAAGTCAGCAGCCTCGCCGATAACTGGTGGCAGCCGTTGCTGTTTTTAGGCTTGGGCATCGGTTTGGCGTTTACACCATGTGTGCTGCCGATGTACCCGATTTTGACCGGTATCGTGCTGGGTGGCGGTAAGAAAACTCATGGGCAGACCTTCCGGCTCGCCATGCTTTATGTACAGGGTATGGCGCTGACTTACACCCTGCTGGGACTGGTTGTCGCTTCGGCTGGCTTACAATTTCAGGCAGCTTTCCAACATCCTTATGTGTTGATTGGCTTGAGTGCGCTCTTTGTGCTGCTGGCGCTGTCGATGTTTGGCGTGTTTAACCTGCAACTTCCGGCCAGTCTTCAAACCAAGCTCAGTGAAATCAGCAACCAGCAAAAAGGCGGAAGCAACCTTGGTGTGTTCACCATGGGCGCGATCTCCGGGTTGATTTGCTCGCCATGCACCACAGCGCCGTTATCCGGAGCACTTTTGTATGTTGCGCAAAGCGGTGATCTTCTGACAGGCGCAGTGACGCTCTACGCGCTGGCTTTGGGTATGGGCATGCCGCTGATCATCGCGGCGATGTTTGGCAACAAACTGCTGCCAAAAGCTGGCGGCTGGATGGACAGAGTCAAAGTCTTCTTCGGTCTGGTGCTCTTGGCAGCGCCTATCTTCCTGCTGGAGCGTTTGCTGCCTGAAAGCGTCAGTGTGTGGCTGTGGGCAGCCTGGATGTTGGTATCACTCGGCTGGTTGTATCACATCAGCCGTACACTCCAGCCAGGCAAGCTCGCCAGTGCACTCGGGATTATCGCGATCCTCGGCCTGAGTGGTGGTGCGGCTTACACCTATAACGCGGTATTTACACCTGCTGCGAAAGCCGAAGTGCCATCGGTCGAGTTCATTAAGATTGCCAATATCGGCGATCTAAACCGAGAGCTCGCGGCAGCCAAATCAGCAGGCAAGCCGGTGATGCTGGATTTCTACGCCGACTGGTGCGTGGCATGTAAGGAGTTTGAGAAGTACACCTTCCACGACGCGAACGTGGCACCGGAGCTGAAAAACTTCGTTTTGCTGCAAGCTGATGTGACGGCCAACCGCCCACAGGACATCAAAATGCTGACTTCCCTTAACGTGCTGGGCTTACCCACTATCGATTTTTGGGATGCCAACGGGAATCCACTTCCTGATGCGCGTTTGACCGGATTTATGGAGGCTAAACCCTTCCTTTCCCATCTTGAGCAAAATCAGTTGATTAACAAACAAGGCTGATTGCACACAAACTTGATCGCCCCGACATTGCCCACAAATGACGGGGGATCAAGCTCTTACTTCCCACCTATGCAAATTGATCAATCCCTACCCCGGTGTTAGCGTTTTTGTTAAAGAGGTATTAACGAAATCGCCATGGACGCTCAATACACCATTGTCATCGCTGACGACCACCCTTTGTTTCGCAATGCACTGTTTCAATCTGTGCATATGGCGATCAGTGGTGCCAATTTGCTGGAAGCAGACTCGCTAGACAGTCTGACTGCCCTGCTTGAAAAAGAACCCGACATTGATTTGCTGCTGCTGGATCTGAAAATGCCCGGCGCTAATGGCATGTCCGGTCTTATCCACCTTCGTGTCCAATACCCAGAGCTCCCCATCGTAGTGATTTCAGCCAGTGAAGAGGCCAGTGTGGTCCGTCAGGTGAAAGCCAATGGCGCGATTGGTTTTATTCCGAAATCCAGTGACATGCGCGAGCTGATAAACAGCCTCAACCACGTGCTTGAGGGTGAAACTTGTTTCCCTGCCGGGATTGATTTCAGTGATGACAGTGATGAAGAGTCACTGATGGATAAGATCTCTTCTCTCACGCCACAGCAATACAAAGTGCTCAACATGCTCAATGATGGCCTGCTGAACAAGCAGATTGCCTATGAACTAGATGTGTCTGAAGCAACGATTAAGGCTCATATGACAGCCATTTTCCGCAAACTTGGGGTGAAAAACCGCACTCAAGCGGTCATTCTCTTGCAGCAAATGGACCAAGACGCTTAACGTCTCCCCGCACACTTAAATCGAAGATTTTCTCAATCCCCTTCAGGCGCCGTTCAGTCAACTCGTGTACAATCACGCCTCATGGCTCGTCGTCCTGACGAGCCCTAATTGACCTTCTCTTGGTTCCAAGGAGGCCAACATGTTAAGCGCACTTATCACCCAATTTGTTGTTCTCTGGGCTGTTATCGATCCTATTGGCTCAGTCCCTGTTTATCTCTCACAAACCAGCCATATGACTGAAAAGCAACGGCGAATCGTGGCTTTGAAAGCCGTTGGTATTGCAACGCTGATACTACTGTTCTTTCTGATTGCAGGGCAGTTTTTACTGGAAGCCATGCAAATCCCTTTACCTGCCTTTCAGGCAGCAGGTGGGCTTGTATTACTACTGTTTGCCTTGAGCATGATTTTTGGTGAAAGCAAACCCGATCAGGAAACCAAACTATGCAGTCACTCACTCTCACATTCTGATCTGGCCGAAGCGGCGGTATATCCTTTGGCGGTGCCTTCTATCGCCTCACCAGGTGCCATGATGGCGATTGTCATGTTGACCGACAATCATCGTTTCGCCGTAATGGAACAAGTCGTCACCGCAGGCATTATGCTACTGGTATTAATCGTCACTTTATTACTGCTTTTCAGCGCTGGATTTATCCATCGAATCATCGGCCGCGTGGGCGCTTCGATCATAAGCCGCGTTATGGGTCTCATCCTTGCAGCCGTTGCAACAAGTAATTTGCTACAAGGCATACTCGACTTTTACACCTTAGCCTAAAGCCTATTAGACCTTGGTCTAGCTTAACATTTCATTAACACGACACTTTCTTGTCTCAAATCACAGAAACCCCCTAATAGCAGGGGGTTAGCCTCATTTCTCAGTCGACTAAAGTTGCAGTGTCTCCTTGTACCTTGGCTGCTATTGTCGAATCGTAACAATCCGTTAACTCGTCACTTAAGGAGATGGTGATGTCTGAGGAACAGAAACAAGATAACGCCAAAGCCTATTGGCAAAAGAACGTCAGGCTGATGATGTATTTGCTTGCCGTTTGGTTCGTGGTGTCGTTTGGATGCGGCATCCTGTTTGTTGATCAACTCAATGAAATTCGTATCGGCGGCTACAAGCTGGGCTTCTGGTTCGCACAACAGGGGTCAATTTATACCTTCTTGGCCATCATTTTTATTTACGCCTTTCAGATGCGCAAACTCGATAAAGAGTTTGGCGTAGATGATGACGAGTAAGGAGCAGTAGTCATGGATTTGAAAACCGTTACTTACCTTGTCGTAGGTTTCACGTTCGTTCTCTATATCGGGATCGCAATCTGGGCCCGCGCAGGTTCTACCAAAGAGTTCTATGTTGCTGGCGGTGGTGTAAACCCTGTTGCAAACGGTATGGCAACGGCAGCGGACTGGATGTCTGCAGCTTCCTTTATTTCAATGGCAGGTCTGATCGGCTTTATGGGATACGGTGGTTCTGTATTCCTGATGGGCTGGACAGGCGGCTACGTGCTTCTGGCACTGCTGCTTGCGCCTTACCTGCGTAAGTTCGGTAAGTTCACTGTTCCAGAGTTCATCGGTGAGCGTTTCTATTCGAACACAGCACGTGTGGTAGCCGTAATCTGTCTGATCATCGCATCGGTGACTTACGTTATCGGTCAGATGAAAGGTGTGGGCGTGGCATTTGGTCGCTTCCTGGAAGTTGACTACGCAACGGGCCTTTACATCGGTATGGCGATCGTATTCATGTACGCAGTACTTGGCGGCATGAAAGGTATCACTTACACCCAGATTGCTCAGTACTGTGTCCTGATCCTGGCATACACCATTCCAGCTATCTTTATCTCGCTGCAACTGACTGGCCACCCTCTGCCACAAATTGGTTTGGGTAGTACCATGTCCGGCACGGATACCTATTTGCTCGACCGGCTCGATCAGGTGGTCTCTGAACTTGGGTTCAGTGAATACACCACATCAGTCCGCGGTGACACCCTTAACATGTTCGTTTACACCATGTCACTGATGATCGGTACTGCAGGTCTACCACACGTCATCATCCGTTTCTTCACGGTACCAAAAGTACGTGATGCGCGTATCTCTGCAGGTTGGGCACTGTTCTTCATCGCGATTCTGTACACCACTGCACCAGCAGTTGCAGCAATGGCGCGCCTGAATCTGATGGATACAGTTAACCCTGCACCAGGCCAGCACCTTGCTTATGATGAGCGTCCTGACTGGTTCAAGAACTGGGAAAAAACCGGTCTGCTTGGCTTCGATGACAAGAACAACGACGGCAAGATCAACTACACCTCTGACAAAGCAACGAACGAGCTGAAAGTTGACCGTGACATCATGGTTCTGGCGAACCCTGAAATCGCGAAACTCCCTAACTGGGTTATCGCGCTGGTTGCAGCGGGTGGTCTGGCAGCGGCACTGTCAACAGCAGCAGGTCTGCTTCTGGCTATCTCGTCGGCGGTATCGCATGACTTGTTGAAAGGGGTCTTCAGGCCTGATATTTCAGAGAAAAATGAGCTCATGGCGAGCCGGATTGCGATGGCGGTAGCGATTGCCTTCGCGGGTTATCTGGGTCTCCATCCACCGGGCTTCGCAGCCGGTACGGTCGCCCTCGCCTTTGGCTTGGCCGCCTCGTCAATCTTCCCTGCACTGATGATGGGCATCTTCTCCAAGTCCATCAACAAGGAAGGTGCGATTGCCGGTATGATCGCGGGTATCAGTGTGACACTGTTCTACGTATTCCAGCACAAAGGCATCCTGTTCATCGCGGACTGGAAATACCTGGAAAGCTGGGGCAGCAACTGGTTCCTGGGCATTGAGCCAAATGCATTTGGTGCAATCGGTGCACTTGTGAACTTCACGGTTGCTATCGCGGTATCGCGCGTTACTGCAGAAACCCCACAACACGTTAAAGATCTGGTTGAGCACGTTCGTATCCCTGGCGGTGCGGGTGAAGCGCAAGACCACTAATCAATAACGCTGAGCACTTAGATAAGAGCGTCACGTTAACGCTAAAAAGCCCCGCTCAGGGGCTTTTTTTATCCTCGAGGGACTACCGCACTATGGTATGTTACCCCTTAGCCCAAGGACGAAAGCGAACTCTTTATCATGTTAAAAAACAAACACGTAATTGCCGCCATGCTCGTGGCCCCAATTCTTGCCTTGATAGCCTATTTTGGCGTGGACTTAGCAGTCAGTGAGAAACCCCACGCAGCAAAAGAAGGGGAAACCTACAAACTCGCCGCTGACTCAAACTGTCGATACACCAGTGGTATTTGCTCGCTGGAAAATGGCGACTTCAAACTCAAGCTGCGTTCAGAAAGTCTGTCTGACAGTGAAGTGGTGTTAAAGCTGACGTCAGAATACCCATTGGAAGGGGCAAAAATCAGTCTTATCCAGAAAGAAGGCGACCGTTCAAATCCGGTCGATATGGATGTTAACGGAGCAAACACGAAAGAATGGTGGGTTGATCTGCCAGCACCCAACTCAGAAGACAGTGAAATCCATCTGGTCGTGAAATCAGACGGTACGCTGTATTACGGTGAAACGACGGCAGTTTTCGTCGAGTACAAAACACTGTTGAACGAGGAGCAGCAATAAGCCGCTCCTACCTTTCCAGCAGTCATTTTATTGAGTGACGAGGTAGAGTTTGGTGGCGGTTAGAATTTCCGCCACTCTCGCTTCGTGTTCTTGCTCTGACAGCCAAAAAGTCACATCCACCCAACCGTCTGTGCCCATCTGATCAATTTCAACCAGTTGGATTTCTCCAGTCACTGGATCCCAGGTCCCTTCGACCCGTACCAAGCCCACATCGGTATCTAATCGGGGAATCGTAAACGCTTCCATATCAGCTTACCCCTTGTTGAAGCAGCGCTCTTAGTTTCAGCGGTTTTACTGGCTTGGCGATATAACCAAAGCCTAGCTCCCGCACCAGATTTCGTGTTTCTTGTGTTCTGTCGGCGGTGATCACTGCACCGACGAAGTCATCTCCCAGCATTTCACGGCAACGTTGCAAAACATCGAGCCCCGTCAGTTCCGGCGCCAAGTGATAGTCACTGAGGATGGCATTCGGCCTCTGGCCTTGTTCAATCAACGCAACAACGCCATCGAGATCTTCTGCCACATCAACCTGACACCCCCACCGTGTCAGCAGACTTTCCATACCCGCCAGGATGTCCCTTTCATTATCTACACAGAGCACGCGAACCCCAGCGAGTGGCTCACTATTTTTGTCCTTTTCTTCACGCTCAACGCCAGTGTCACAAACCTGAGGCGCAGATTCGATGCGGGCTGTAATGGAAAAAACGGTGCCTTCTCCCGGCCAGGAACGCAGGTTGAGAGGCTGGTTCAGAATACGGCTGATCCCGCGGGCAATCGCCAGACCGAGGCCTAAACCGAGCTCAGCACCTTTACGGTCAATGCGGGTAAATTCATTGAAGATGTCCTGCTGCATTTCTTGTGGAATGCCCGGACCGTTATCCCACACCTCGATGCGGCACTGCGAACCATGACGACGCACGCCCAACAGCACACGGCCATTCGGGTTATAGCGAAAGGCATTGGTGAGAAAGTTCTGCAATACGCGGCGTAGTAATCGTCTGTCAGAGCGAATGCGAAGGCCCGTTGGCTGAACACGGAAATCGATGCCCTGCTCGTTAGCGATAACGCCAAATTCTGCGGCCAGCGTTGAGAAGACTTCATCGAGCTCGAAGTTGGTGATTTTGGCCTTCATCTTGCCCGATTCAATGCGGGAAATATCCAGCAAATCACCAATAAGATCTTCTGCCGCTCCTAACGCACTCTCGATGTGACCCGCCATTTTTTGGGTTTCTTTTTCTTCAGCCATTTCGTTCAGGGAGGACGCAAAAAGACGCGCGGCGTTCATCGGTTGCATCAAGTCATGACTTACTGCCGCCAATAGCCGGCTTTTCGATTGCGAGGCCTGCTCGGCCTTGGCGGTGGCACTGATAAGGCGACGGTTCAAGGTTTCAAGCTCTTTGGTCCGCTCTATAACCCTTGCTTCCAGTGTTTCATTGGATTGCTTCAGCGCTTCTTCTGCATCTCGGAAGGCGGTGATGTCAGTAAAGCTCATAACGAATCCACCGCCCGGCATCGGATTACCCTGCACCTCAATCACCCGGCCATCAGGGTGAACACGGGAAGAAGTATGCGGCGAACCTTGACGCAAATAGCCCACGCGTTTTTTTACGTGCTCTTCAATATCACCAGGGCCACACAAACCGCGCTCGGCGTTGTAGCGGACCACATCCGCAATCGGTCTGCCAACCTGAATCAAATCCGGCGGGAAATTGAAAAGCTCCACATAACGCTGGTTCCATGCCACCAGCCTGAGTTGTTTATCGACAACGGAAATACCCTGACTGATGTGTTCGATTGCGCCTTGAAGCAAGCCACGGCTGAAATCGAAAAGCTCGGAAGCTTCATCCACGATGGTGGCGATTTCCTCCAGCTGCATGTTCCTGCCCTGCAGCGCAGAAGTCAGTACCAGCTTGGCAGACGATGCACCGAATACACCAGCCAATACACGTTCGGTATGACGAATCAGCGCAGCACTCGCCTGCTGCTGTGGCAACAAGACTTCACCGCGTTGCTCGCCGAAGGTGCGGAATGTTTGACGCATGCGAGTGCGTCCAACAAAGCGGGCGGCTAACATTTCAAGCTCTGCCACTGTCACACGGCTTTGATACAGGCTGGAATCATCCCCTTCCGGGAGCGGTGTACCCACAAAACTCGCTGCTTGCAGACGCTCACTGAGCGAAGGCCGGGTCGCCATCGACACCAGCACAAAGCAGAAGGTATTGACCATCACACTCAGGATCATGCCCCAGTTCACCGGGCTTAATGACTGGAAGAACGGGATATCCGGCGGTGCCAGAATCCAGAGCACCAGGTTGGTATCTTCGTTGCCGGCCAACATGCCCGTCTGCATCATCAGAGTCATCAACCAGACAATGAAACCGGCGAAGAGCCCGGCATATACGCCTTTCTTATTGGCCTGACGCCAGTAAATTCCCGCGACCAGTGGCGGCGCGAACTGGGCAATTGCAGCAAAGGAGAGAAAACCAATCGCCGAGAGTGACGGCACTTCAAGGATCAGTTGATAGAAGCCCCAAGCCCCGATAAGCAAGAGGAAAATCAGCGCGCGGCGCACGTTCAGCAACAAACCGGAGAATTGGGTAAAGTTGCGATTCGACACCCGCATGCGGCGAAGCAGTTGTGGCAGTACCAGATCGTTCGACACCATGATCGCAAGGGCAATGGTCGACACAATTACCATGCCGCTTGCCGCCGATGCACCACCCAAGAATGCCAGCAGTGCAATGCCTTCATTGCCGGTGGAAAGCGGCAGCTGAATAACATGGGTTTCAGCAGACATGTTAGGCAGGAAGGCCTGACCTGCATACGCCAATGGCAAAACGAACATGCCCATCAACACAAGGTAAAGCGGAAACACCCAGCGTGCGGTATGCAAATCCTGCGCACGGGCGTTTTCTACTACCATGGTGTGGAACTGGCGCGGCAAACAGATAATCGCCGCCATGGTCAGCAGAGTATGAACCAGCAAAGCGCCCCAATCCGGTGCTCCGACGACATTGGCTTCTTTCAATGTCGGCAATGGCCCTGGAGCATCGAGTAACAAGCCCACAGCAAAGAAGCCCACAACCAAAAACGCAACCAGCTTGACGATGGACTCAAAGGCCACCGCCATCATCATGCCGCGGTGGTGCTCGGTGGAGTCGATATGGCGGGTACCAAACAACACGGTAAACATCGCCAGTGACATGCAGACCAGCCAGGCAATCTGTCCTTCGTTA
This sequence comes from Grimontia sp. SpTr1, assembly GCF_947387585.1. NCBI lineage: Bacteria > Pseudomonadati > Pseudomonadota > Gammaproteobacteria > Vibrionales > Vibrionaceae > Grimontia > Grimontia sp. SpTr1. The sequence continues at coordinate 50,098 of NZ_CANDOD010000022.1, read as the reverse complement.
AGCCCTGCACTCTCGCCAATGTCAGGCGCAATCACATCCAGTCCCATGGTGATCCCGCGAAGCTGCAGCGCGATGTATGGCAGAATACCCACCACCGCTATCACAGTGACCATCACCGCTAGGCCTTGGGATTTCCCATACCTGGCGGCAATAAAATCGGCAATCGAGGTGATGTGCTCGCGCTTGGCTATCAGGATGATCCGGGCGAGAAACCGCCAGCCAATGGTAAAAACAAGGATCGGCGCAAGGTAAATAGGCAGGAATGACCAAGGCTGACTCGACGCCTGCCCCACGGTGCCAAAGAAGGTCCAGGAGGTACAATAAACGGCGATAGAAAGGCTGTATATCCACGGACGCCAGCCACGCAGCCAGCGCGGTCGACTATCTCCATACCAGGCGATAAGAAACAAAACGCCCAGGTATGCCAGTGCCACCGGCACCACTATCCATCCCGCCGACATAATCCCTTCCATGACAAACTTTTAACTAGAGTCTGTTTACCATGCTCTCAGTTGTACAACAACGCGCCACTTTATCTCCGTGAGCGAGCTCTAAATGCGTACCGCAAATTCAGGACCTTACTGCTTCTTCCGCGGTGTCGGCTTTCAATGTCAGCAGGAGAACAGGCAAGCCAAGAAGCGCCATGGCATAGAAACTGTCCCCGCCTAACTGTTCGTAGAGTTCACCGCTCACGACCGTCAGCAGTGCCATGACCACCCCCATGGGGATTGCGCTATACAATGCCTGCAACGCCATGATCTTGTCGCTTGTCTGCTGCTGGATATAGCGCATCGCGGCGATATGGGCGACGCCAAACGTCAGACCATGAAGTGACTGTGCCGTAAACAGCACACCGAGATCGGTGCTCCACCCAGTCAAACACCAACGCAGAATCACCGCCAGCGCTGCCAGTCGAAACAGTGATTGCACCTGCCAACTTCCGAATAACTTTGCGGCCAGTGCAAACATCATCACTTCCACCACTACGCCAAAGCTCCACAGGTAGCCCACCATCACGTCGGAAACGCCTGCCTGGGTCCAATGAATCGCGCTGAATGCATAATAAGCGGCGTGGCTGCCTTGAATGAAGGAGACGATAGCAAGAAACACCAACACGGATTTCACGCGAAGTACCTGAAGCAATGGCGTTCTAACCATCGCTTGGGTTTCTTCTTTCGCGGGTAGTTGCTGAGGCGAAGACAGGCTCCAACACCAGGTCAACAGTAACGCCCCTGCAGCGAGAGGTACAATGATTGGCGGCCCAAATCGCTCCACCAAGGTTCCTGCCATCATGGAACCCACCACAAACGCCAGCGAGCCCCAGAGCCTCGCCCGCCCATAATCAATCAGCTTCCGGCGGTTGTAATGATTGGCTAATGCATCTGAAACGGGAATGGATGGCCCTATCACGCTGTTAATCGCAATAGAAAGCGCGGTTAGCCAGAGTAAATCCGGCGTTGCCATCAAATGCAGAAAACCAATCACTGTGGCTAAAAATGACAGCCACCGAATAGCGGGAAGCAAATGCTCGGGTAAGTGAAAACGAGGCGTGAGGGTCAGGTTCACCACAAAGCGCGCCATAACGCCTGCACCCAACACGATACCGATGTCATCTGCAGAGAGGCCAAGCCACGCCAGCCATACTGACCAAAAAGGCAGATAAACCCCGAACGCAAAGAAATAGGCGCCGTAATAAATAGATAGCCAATGGTAGGGGGTGGGACGGGGGTAACTCATTCTGGCGCATCCTTTCTGCCGCAACGAGGATGGCTATTTTGACAGCGATTCATCCAAACTTACAGTCTCAACTTAGCATGGATTAATAGACTAAAGTCGGCTGGCAAGGTAGATTGCCGTACGACACACTGAGAGTTGCAAAGACACGCTGCACGCGTGGTTAATAACACGGAGTTTGCCGCCATGCCTGAACCGTTCGACACTTCCTCTCCCCCATTTGACCGCCTTGATGCCAAGCAAGCAAAGCATCTGCTGTCCTCATTGGATATCACCTATTACCGCCGTGGTGATGTACTGATAGAAAAAGGGGAAGGCAATAATGCCCTTTATATCGTCATCAAAGGACGCGTTCAGGAGGTCAACCCTGATACCAAGGAAGTGCAGGCGCAGTATATTAAAGACGATCTGTTTGATGCCCGTGCACTGCTGAAAGGCCATGCACACCATAGATACCGCGTGGTAGAAGACACGCTTTGTTATGTGCTGCCTAAAGCCGTGTTTCTCGAACTCTATGACCAAAACCAGTCGTTTGCTGACTACTTCAATACCAGTTTCAGTAAACGAAAACGCATGCTGGAAAAGGCGCAACAACAGCAGAACCTTGCCGAATTCATCCTGACTCAAGTGGATGAAACCAACATCCAGCCCATCATGACCATGCCCCATGGCACCTCGATTCAGGATGCCACGTTAAACCTTCGCCGCGAGCGTCAGGACTGCGCACTGGTCGCCCTCGAAGGCAAGCCGCACGATATTGGCATCATTACTCGAACCAACTTGCTGCACGCATTGGTTGAGGATGGCTGCACCTTAGCATCTCCTATCGGAGAAGTTGCAACTTCTCCGGTCATCAGTGTCGAGATGGGCGAGTACCTGTTCAACGTGATGATCCTGATGACCCGTGACCGGGTAAAACGGGTGCGCGTCACCGAAGGTGGCGAGACGGTCGGCATGCTGGATATGACTCAGGTGCTGAGTCTCTTTTCCACGCACTCTCACGTACTCACACTCCAAATCAACCGCGCGCACTCGATTGAGGAACTCGCGCTCGCAGCCAATAACCAACATCAGCTCGTCGCCAATCTCACGAATAACGGTATCCACACCCAATTTGTCATGGAACTGATTTCCGCCGTCAACGAACAGATCATCGAAAAAGCCTTCCGTCTCACCATTCCAGAAAGCTTCCACAATCTGTGCTGCCTGTTTGTGATGGGCTCGGAAGGGCGCGGTGAGCAGGTGCTGAAAACCGATCAGGACAACGGACTTATTCTCGCTGACGATGCCGATTGGCCCGACGTTCAACATTACATGGAAAGATTCAGTGAAGTGCTGAGTCGTCTCGGCTACCCGCCCTGCCCCGGCAATGTCATGGTTAACAATCCGCGCTGGGTGAAAACCCAATCTGAGTGGATGAAAGAAATGGTCGCCCTGAGCAAAATTTCTGACGAACGCACCTTGATGGACCTAGCCATCATTGCTGATAGTCATGCTGTGGCTGGCAATAAAACGTTGCTGGAGCCTGTGATGGAAAAGCTTCATGCCACACTCAAAAACAATATGCTGACGCTCAATACCTTCGTCCGCCCCTGCCTTGCGTTCCGTGTTCCTCTGACGCTTTTCGGTAGCCTAAAGGCGGATAAAGAAGGGTTGGATGTCAAAAAAGGCGGCATCTTTCCACTGGTGCATGGCGTTCGCACCTTGGCACTGGAAAAAGGGCTCACCGAAACCAACACTTTTGAAAGGCTGGATGCACTGGTCGAATGCAAGGCACTGGATCAGGAAACCGCCAACAACCTCTCCGAAGCGTTAAAGCTTTTCGTGAAAGTGCGCCTGAAACAACAGCTCGACAGCGATGCCAGCACGGGCAACCAGTTAGACGTCACCCAGCTTTCGCGGACAGAAAGGGATTTGTTGCGAGATTGCCTCGGCGTTGTCAAAAAGTTCAAAGAACGGCTGGCTTCGCACTATCAGGTAAGGGACTAGCATGAACCTGGTGGAAAGGCTCTGGCTCAGGTACAAGTGGCGCGACAGCGAGTATGCCCCCCTGTTTTCTTCACCCAGTGATGAAGAGTTGGTTTCATTGGATTGCGAAACCACCAGCCTGGACCCGCACAAAGCCGAGCTGGTCACCATCGCCGCCACCAAAATCCGCGGCAATAAAATTGTCACCAGCGAGCCTTTCACCATTTCCCTTCGCGCGCCCAACTCGCTGAGCGCCCAGTCGGTGAAAATTCACGGCATCAGACATCAGGATCTGAGCGATGGCGTCTCTGAAAAAGAAGCCATGCTCAAGCTGATCGAGTTTATTGGTAATCGGCCCATTGTTGGGTATTACATCCAGTACGACAAAGCGATCCTTGACCGCTATGCCAAAAAGCATCTTGGCTTCAAACTGCCCAACCGCACGATAGAAGTGAGTGATATATACCGTCGCAAGCTGGAACACATCCTGCCGAATGCCTATTACGACCTGAGTATGGAGGCGATAGGACACCACCTCGACCTGCCCCTTTCCGGGCGGCATGACGCCCTCGATGATGCCATTAGTGCGGCGCTGATCTATGTTCGACTAAAGTACGGTGATGTACCAATGCCCACTTATTGATAATTTCCCCGCAACCCGCTGCATGTAAATGAGAGCGACGCCTCACTGTGACTGTTGAAAGGTCACAAAACCCAGAGAAAACGGCCTCTTCATCCTAAAGTCTAATTGTCGAGAATCCCTAACTATCCGACCTTAATGGAACAAGACCGTTAGACCGTACCCTATATTCTAATTTGTCGTGGTCGAATATTTGACGATGCCAGACAGCATCACGCAGGAACACAAGGAGAAAGATAATGAGTGAGGTTCACCTGCATCCGGTAATGCCGGAAATCGAAGCCAAAGCGCACGCAAACAACGACACCTACCGCGAGATGTATCAGCAGTCTGTTGTTAACCCAGAAGGATTCTGGCGTGAGCATGGCCAGATCGTAGATTGGATCAAACCTTTCACTAAGGTGAAGAACACCTCTTTTGATACCGGACACGTCGACATCAGATGGTTCGAGGACGGCACATTAAACGTTTCTGCCAACTGTATTGACCGCCACCTTGAGACAAAAGGCGACCAGGTTGCCCTGATCTGGGAAGGCGATGACCCGAACGACGACAAATCCCTGACTTACAAAGAGCTGCACACTGAAGTGTGTAAGTTCGCCAATGCACTAAAAGGCCAAGGCGTGCGCAAAGGCGATGTTGTGTGTCTTTACATGCCTATGGTAATGGAAGCGGCGATTGCGATGCTGGCATGTACCCGCATCGGTGCCGTTCACACCATCGTATTCGGTGGCTTCTCTCCAGAAGCACTGGCTGGCCGTATCGTCGACTCCAACGCAAAAGTGGTTGTCACTGCCGATGAAGGCGTGCGCGGCGGCCGTGCGGTACCATTAAAACAAAACGTGGATGCAGCGCTTGCAAACCCATCAGTCACGTCAGTTGAAAAAGTCGTTGTTTACCAACGCACTGGTAACACTATCGAGTGGAACTCAGACCGCGATGTATGGTGGCACGAAGCAACAGCCGTGGTGTCTGCGAACTGTGAACCAGAAGAGATGAACGCAGAAGACCCGCTGTTCATTCTGTACACATCAGGCTCTACCGGCACACCAAAAGGTGTTCTTCACACTACCGGTGGTTACCTGGTTTACGCGACCATGACCTTCAAATACGTGTTCGACTATCAGGAAGGCGAAGTCTTCTGGTGTACTGCTGATGTAGGTTGGATCACCGGTCACAGCTACCTGATCTACGGACCGCTGGCAAACGGTGCGAAAACCATTCTGTTCGAAGGCGTGCCTAACTACCCATCAACTGCCCGTATGAGCGAAGTGGTTGATAAGCACCAGGTGAACATTCTGTACACCGCACCAACCGCAATCCGCGCCCTAATGGCGAAAGGTAACGAAGCGGTTGAAGGCACCAAGCGTGACTCACTGCGCATCATGGGTTCTGTGGGTGAGCCAATCAACCCAGAAGCGTGGGAGTGGTACTACAAGACAATCGGTGACAGCAAGTGTCCTATCGTGGATACCTGGTGGCAAACCGAAACCGGCGGCATCCTGATCACTCCACTGCCAGGTGCAACGGCACTGAAGCCAGGTTCGGCAACTCGTCCATTCTTCGGTGTTCAACCAGCACTGGTTGATAACATGGGTAACATCATCGAAGGCGCGACAGAAGGTAACCTGGTCATGCTGGATTCTTGGCCGGGCCAGATGCGTACCGTTAATGGTGACCACGAGCGTTTCGAGCAGACTTACTTCTCCACCTTCAAAGGCATGTACTTCACCGGTGACGGTGCACGTCGTGATGAGGACGGTTACTACTGGATCACAGGCCGTGTAGATGACGTACTGAACGTTTCCGGTCACCGCATGGGTACCGCAGAAATCGAATCCGCACTGGTGGCATTCGACAAGATTGCAGAAGCGGCAATTGTTGGTGTTCCACACGATATCAAAGGCCAGGCTATCTATGCCTACATCACGCTGAATTCAGGTGAAGTGCCAAGTGCAGAGCTGACCAAAGAAGTGAAAAACTGGGTACGTAAGGAAATCGGTCCTATCGCAACACCAGATTTCATCCACTGGACAGACGCACTGCCGAAAACCCGCTCAGGCAAAATCATGCGTCGTATCCTGCGTAAGATTGCAACCGGCGATACTGGTAGCTTGGGTGACACTTCTACCCTGGCGGACCCAAGCGTGGTCGACAAACTGATCGCGGAGAAATCCAGCGTGGTATAACCACCAAGGTTTGATCCCGAAGGGCCGCTATACGCGGCCCTTTTTTTGGCTGAAATGCATGACCACAGGCTTGGGCGGCATCAATCGCGCTAACAGGTTATCGCGAAGCCAGAACTGGTGATACAAGGCGGCACCGATGTGCATGACCACGACAATCCCCAACACCGCACAACTCGCTCGGTGAACAAAGAAGAAGAAATCATTAATGACCATATCAGTGACCGGATTAGGTATCTTAACCAGCCAGAAGAACCAGTAAGGCTCTTTGAGCATCAAATAACCGGAAACAAACACTAAGAACATTAAAAGGTAGATAACACTGTGGATGAACTTGGCGATGTTTTTTTCAAACGTAGTCGTTGAGTTAACCGACTCAACCTTTGGGCGAAAATAACTCCAAACCCATCGCATGATGAACAAGACAGTACCTATCGTTGCAAATGACATGTTCAGCACGGATAGCACATCAAACGCCTTTGTCCCCACCACCAAATGCATGACATAACCCGCCACCGTCGTATAAATGATGATGGCCGCCATACTCCAATGTAACAATCGACTCAATGAGTCATAGCGCTTCTGAATCATATTCCCCTCCCAATAATCTTGGGGCTCGCACCCAATGACGCTTGCTAAAACGAGGTGTTGCAGCACCTCGATGCCTTAATTATCGTACAAGTGAATCATTTTTTGAGCGCTTAATTGATTGGTTTTCAGATAGTGCGGTATCGCTTCCGCAAACAGAACACCATCCCATTTAAAAACCTAAAACCCCGCTACATTGAGCCAGAAATAAAAAAATAGTGGATTATATGGCATGAAAATTGAGCCTAACTGCTCACCTTGACTAACTATTTCATCCTTAAGCTGTTTTCATTTGATGTCTCAATAATTAGACAAAAAGAGCACCAAAGAGGTCGGTAAGATGAGTAGCGTAAGACAGTGCGTTTAAAACGCCGGATGAGATCTGCCTAACAGATTCACCCTCCTAACTGGTCATTTCGTGAACTACTGCCACGAAATGCCTGTCATATCTGCGTAATCTGTACACTGGATTGTCAGATTTTGTCTGATAAGACCAGTATTTTGCTGCCATTTGCGGTGAATTCTCTATAATTGCGAATCAGCAAATGGCTGGAGTGCCATTTTTCAGGTTCTCGCACCCTTGGGTGCTGAAAAGCAGAAGTTAACGCCTTTTCGCAACAAGAACAGGAACAAAGCGATCAATATGACGACAAATCGCAAAGTTTTACTTATTAATGGTCCGAACCTGAACATGCTTGGGGTTCGCGAACCAGGCCATTACGGACAGCAATCGTTAGATCAGATCGTCGCCGATCTGACGACACTAGCAGCATCTTTCAACATCCAACTTGAACACGTGCAGTCCAATGCGGAGCACGTCCTGATTGATACCCTCCATCAGGCCATGGGAAAGGTTGATTTCATCATTATCAACCCAGCCGCGTTCACGCACACCAGCGTGGCGTTGCGAGATGCCATTCTCGCTGTCGGCATTCCCTTTATTGAGGTGCACCTTTCAAACGTTCACGCCCGTGAGCCATTCCGTCATCACTCTTACTTCTCTGATAAAGCAGAAGGCGTGATTGTCGGACTGGGCGCTGACGGTTACGAATTTGCTCTACGTGCGGTCGCCAAGCGTCTGCAAGCAGAGAATAACTGAACAATAATTTCAAAGAGATAGACATCATGGATATTCGTAAAATCAAAAAACTGATTGAGCTTGTTGAAGAATCTGGCATCGCTGAGCTGGAAATCTCTGAAGGTGAAGAGTCAGTACGCATCAGCCGCGCAACCGCGCCAGTTGCCACTCAGGTTTACGCAGCACCAGCGGCTGCTCCTGCTCCAGTTGCCGCACCAGCAGCTCCTGCGGCGGCTCCGGCAGCAGCAGAAGCACCAGCAGTTGAAGCAGAAGTTGCGGGTCACCAGGTTCTGTCTCCAATGGTGGGGACTTTCTACCGTTCTCCAAGCCCAGAAGCGAAGTCTTTCGTTGAAGTGGGTCAATCAGTCAACGTTGGCGATACCCTTTGCATCGTTGAAGCGATGAAAATGATGAACCAAATCCAAGCAGACAAAGCGGGTGTAGTGAAAGCTATCCTGTGTGAAGACGGCCAAGCAGTAGAGTTTGACCAAGCTCTGGTCATCATCGAGTAATCGAGGACAGCTATGTTAGATAAAATTGTCATCGCTAACCGCGGTGAAATTGCGCTTCGCATCCTTCGTGCGTGTAAAGAGCTCGGCATCAAAACGGTTGCCGTTCACTCCACCGCCGATCGCGATCTGAAGCACGTATTGCTGGCAGACGAATCTATCTGTATCGGTCCTGCATCAAGCGTTGAAAGTTACCTGAACATCCCACGTATCATCAGTGCTGCAGAAGTGACTGGTGCGGTGGCTATCCACCCAGGTTACGGCTTCCTGTCAGAGAATGCAGATTTTGCAGAGCAGGTAGAGCAATCAGGCTTCATTTTCGTCGGTCCTCGCGCTGAAACTATCCGCCTGATGGGTGACAAAGTGTCTGCCATCAACGCGATGAAAAAAGCGGGCGTACCTTGTGTACCAGGTTCTGATGGTCCACTTGACGACGACGAGTCTAAGAACAAGGCTTTCGCAAAACGCATCGGCTACCCTGTGATCATCAAAGCATCCGGTGGTGGTGGTGGTCGCGGTATGCGTGTGGTTCGTTCTGAAGCAGAACTGACTGACGCTATTGCCATGACCCGCGCAGAAGCAAAAGCTGCCTTCAACAATGACATGGTTTACATGGAGAAATTCCTAGAAAACCCACGCCACGTTGAAGTGCAGGTTCTGGCTGATGGTCAGGGCGGTGCGATTCACTTAGGTGAGCGTGACTGTTCGATGCAGCGCCGTCACCAGAAGGTTGTTGAAGAAGCGCCAGCGCCGGGTATCACTGCTGAAATGCGCAAGTACATCGGTGAACGTTGTTGCCGCGCGTGTCTGGAAATCGGCTACCGCGGTGCAGGTACGTTTGAGTTCCTGTACGAAAACGGTGAATTCTACTTCATTGAGATGAACACCCGTATTCAGGTTGAACACCCTGTGACCGAAATGGTAACCGGCGTTGACCTGATCAAAGAACAGCTTCGCATTGCCGCTGGCCAGCCTCTGTCATTCACGCAAGATGACATCCAAATCCGCGGCCACGCGATTGAGTGTCGTATCAACGCGGAAGACCCAGAGCGCTTCCTGCCAAGCCCAGGCAAAATCGATCGCTTCCATGCGCCAGGCGGCATGGGTGTGCGTTGGGAATCTCATGTGTACTCAGGCTATTCAGTGCCACCACACTATGATTCCATGATTGGTAAACTGATCTGCTTTGGTGAAAACCGTGACGTGGCGATTGCGCGTATGCGTAACGCCCTGCAGGAAACCATCATCGATGGCATCAAAACCAACATTCCTCTTCAGCTGGAAATCATGAAAGATGAGAACTTCCAGCACGGTGGTGCAAACATCCACTACCTGGAGAAGAAGCTGGGCATTCAGAAGTAATTCTGAGCCAAAGCCAAAAGGTCGCGTTTACGCGGCCTTTTTTGTTTTTCGCGCCCAAACCCTGCACGTATAAATCTGTCACATTCTCCGTGGTTTTGTCACAATAGACCCCTTATCAACACTCTCTTATCGCGTTAAGTAAGAAGGCTCTAATGAAGACACTTAGCAGCCGATACCGCCAGGCTCACAAGGAAGCCAAATGGGCGATTGCACTCGCACTCGCGTATTTTGCATGGTGGTACGGATTTGCCTATGGTCTGGCCCCAGAAGGAATTGAACAGACTCCCCCGACGCTCTATTTCGGTTTGCCACTTTGGTTTTTAATGGCATGCGTTATCGGCCCCCTTTTATTTACCTTGCTGTGCGCACTGATGGTGAAATACCTCTACAAGGACATGCCACTCGACATCGAAGAGGAAGCGTCCGATGAATAGTCAGCTTCTTATCCCGATGGCGCTATATCTGGTCGCTGTATTTGCGCTGGCCATTTATTCCCGCAAACAAGGGGACCGCAGTGGCGGATTCCTGAATGAATACCTGCTTGGTAGCCGAAGCATGGGCGGATTTGTGCTGGCGATGACTCTCGCGGCCACCTATGCCAGTGCGAGTTCTTTTATCGGTGGACCCGGTGCGGCTTACAAAATGGGACTCGGCTGGGTGCTTCTGGCGATGATCCAGTTACCTGCTGCATGGCTGACGCTCGGTGTGCTCGGGAAGAAGTTCGCCATTGAGTCCCGTCGCCACAATGCGCTCACCCTGAATGACATGCTCTATGCGCGTTACAAAAACCGTGCAGTGGTGATTTTCGCCTCTCTGGCTTTATTGCTGGCCTTTTTTGGCACCATGGTGGTTCAGTTTGTTGGTGGCGCACGCTTGCTGCAGACTGTCACCGGGCTTTCCTATACCCACGGTCTGATGCTGTTTGCCTTGACGGTGGGCGTTTACACCACCATCGGCGGATTTCGCGCTGTAGTCATGACTGACACCGTGCAGGGCATCATGATGATCATCGGCACTATTGCGTTGCTGGTTGGCATCATCCACGCTGGCGGCAGTCTGGGTGAGATGATTACTGACCTTCATGCCATCGATCCTGCACTGGTCACGCCTTACGGGCCGAATAACTTTCTGTCAGAGCCGTTTATGCTGAGCTTCTGGGTATTGGTCTGTTTCGGTGTAATTGGCCTTCCCCATGCGGCGGTGCGTTGCATGTCTTACAAATCCAGTAAATCGCTGCATAAAGGCATGGTGATCAGCACTGCTATGGTAGCCCTGCTGATGCTGGGCATGCATTTGGCCGGTGCGCTTGGCCGCGCGATTGTACCGGAGATTGATAACCCGGATCAGATCATGCCGACCCTGATGATGACGGTTTTACCCCCTGTCGTTGCCGGTGTGTTTCTGGCAGGCCCAATGGCGGCGATTATGTCGACCATCGACTCGCAACTCATTCAGGCATCCGCAACGCTGCTGAAGGACTTGTATCTCAACTACATCAACCCCAATGCCGCCAAAGCGCCGGATGCAGAAAGCAAATTACCAAAACTCTCTTTATGGGTAACGGGTATATTCTCACTGCTGGTATTTGTCGCGGCCACCAATCCGCCCGACATGATCATCTGGCTGAACCTGCTCGCCTTTGGCGGTATGCAGGCGGTGTTCCTGTGGCCTTTGGTGCTTGGCCTTTACTGGAAGAAAGCCACCGCCTCAGGTGCGTTAGCATCCATGATTACAGGCCTTGGCAGCTATGCCGCGCTTTCGACCTTTAAACCGGACATGAGCGGCGTACACGCCATTGTGCCTTCACTGGCCATCAGTCTGTTTGCCTTCCTGCTTGTTAGCAGCCTGCAGCACAGGAAGACACACCCAGCAACCGCATAACTCCTCAGGGCAGCATTCGCTGCCCTTTTTCTTCCTTTCTTAACCCTGACCGTGCTAAGGCTATGCGGTCTGACTACTTTTTATGCTAGACTCCGCGCCTTAAAATCGTCGTTAAACGAAGAAGTGAAGAAACCATGCCTTGGATTCAAATCAAACTGAACGCAACCGCAGAAACCGCTGAAGCCATTGGTGACATGCTGATGGAAGAAGCTGGTGCGTTGTCAGTCACTTTCCTTGATGCCAAAGACACCCCGGTGTTTGAACCTATGCCGGGTGAAACCCGTCTATGGGGCGAAACCGACATCGTCGCACTTTATGATGCAGAAACCGACATGAATGCGGTGGTGGCCATTCTGAAAACCAGCCCACTGCTGGGTGAAAACTTCACGCACAAAATTGAACAGTTGGAAGACAAAGACTGGGAACGCGCCTGGATGGATAACTTCAAGCCGATGCGTTTTGGTCAGCGTCTTTGGGTTTGCCCAAGCTGGTGTGATGCACCAGAGCCAGATGCCGTCAACATCATGCTTGATCCTGGTCTGGCATTCGGTACCGGTACTCACCCAACTACAGCACTCTGTCTCGAGTGGCTAGACGGGCTGGACTTGTCTGGCAAGACAGTGATCGACTTCGGTTGCGGCTCAGGCATTTTGTCGCTAGCTGCGCTTTTGCTGGGCGCAGAGAAAGTCATCGGTATCGATATCGACCCACAAGCACTGCAAGCATCTAAAGCCAATGCAGAGCGCAATGGTGTCGCAGATCGCCTTGAGCTTTACCTGCCTCAAGATCAGCCAGAAAACCTGCAAGCAGAAGTCGTGGTTGCCAACATTCTGGCAGGTCCACTTCGTGAGCTTTCTCCAATCATCAAAAGCCTGATCGCCCCACAAGGTGTACTGGCGATGTCCGGTGTATTGGATAGTCAGGCTGAGTCTGTTGCCGACTGTTACCGCGATGAACTCAGCGTTGACGCGATTGTCGAAAAAGAGGAATGGTGCCGCATCACTGCGTGCAGAGCCTAACCCAGTGATAATTGAACAATTTTTGTACTAAAAAATTGAATTATCTGGATTTTTGAAAAATCAAGGCAAAACGCTCAAATATTGGCCTTTTCAGAGCAGGAAAAAATGCGTAAAATGCGCGCCCTTGCTGACATAGAAGGTATCCCCTTGCAAATCGGACCATACAAACTGGAAAACCAACTTATCGTGGCGCCTATGGCAGGCGTGACTGACAGACCTTTCCGCGAACTCTGTTTGCGCTATGGGGCTGGCATGGCGGTAAGTGAAATGATGTCTTCCAATCCGGCGATGTGGCACACAGCCAAATCAAAAAACCGGATGGTTCATCTCGATGAAAAGGGGATCCGTTCTGTTCAGATCGCTGGCGCTGAGCCAGCACTGATGGCAGATGCCGCACGCTTCTGTGTTGAAAACGGCGCGCAAATCGTCGACATCAACATGGGCTGTCCGGTAAAGAAGGTCAATAAGAAACTGGCTGGCTCAGCGTTGCTGACCCGACCGGATATCATTGAGCAGATCCTGAAAGCAGTGGTTTCTGCGGTAGACGTTCCCGTCACGCTGAAAACCCGGACAGGCTGGGATCCGGACAACAAGAATTGTGTCCAGATCGCCAAAATGGCCGAAGACTGTGGCATTCAGGCGTTGGCCCTTCACGGCCGCACACGCGCTTGCATGTATAAAGGGGAAGCTGAGTACGACAGCATCAGAGCGGTCAAAGAAGCTATCTCTATCCCGGTTATCGCCAACGGGGATATCGATTCGCCTCAGAAAGCCAAATTTGTGCTGGATTACACAGGTGCTGATGCCTTAATGATTGGCCGCCCCGCACAAGGGCGTCCTTGGATTTTCCGCGAAATCCAACATTACCTTGCCACGGGTGAAGCACTCGATGCGCCACCGATGGAAGAGGTAAAAGCAATTTTGTTGGGCCATGTTCAGGGGCTTCACCAGTTTTATGGTGAGCTAAAAGGACTGCGTATCGCGCGTAAGCACGTGAGCTGGTACCTGAAAGAACATGACCAAATTGGCGATTTTCGCCAGACTTTCAACGCAATCGAAGACGCTCACGAGCAGATCGATGCGCTGCAAGATTACTTCGAAAACGTTGCATAAATACGAGAAGAGCTGACAGAGTATGTTCGAACAAAACCTGACTTCAGAAGCATTGACAGTGACTACTGTGACTTCACAAGATCAAATCACCCAGAAGCCACTGCGTGACTCAGTAAAAGCCTCCCTGAAAAACTACCTAGCGCAGTTGAATGGCCAGGAAGTCAATGACCTGTACGAGCTGGTACTGGCAGAAGTTGAGCAACCACTGCTGGACACCATCATGCAATACACTCGCGGTAACCAAACCCGCGCAGCAACCATGATGGGTATCAACCGTGGTACTCTGCGTAAGAAACTGAAAAAGTACGGCATGAACTAAGTTCCGCTAACTTAACAGTTTTCAGTAAAAGCCAGGCTGCGAAGTCTGGCTTTTATGTTTTCTAGCCCAACGCAGAATCACACTGCCCCTCTGATGCCCCTTCGTTATATACTCCTTGCTGTATCCGGCCGCACGATAGACTTTTTCGGGAGAACACCATGGCTCAGGCTAACGCCTCAACAAACACCGCAGACAGCAAACCGGGCATTTTGCATATTTGCCTGTCAACGGGCTGGGGCGGTCTGGAAATGTACCCATCACGTATGGGCAAAGAGTTTATCGATAAAGGTTACCGAGTCTTTGGTCTTGCCTCGGAAAACTCCCGTGTAGCCAACGCGATGAAAGATGCCGGCATGGACGTTTTTACCGTGCCGAAGAAAGCTGCGCTTTTCGGTCCAACACTCTTCGGCCTCAATAAGTGGCTAAAAGCGAACAATGTGCAAATTGTGCATTGCCACAAATCTGGCGACATCCTCGTTTCTGCACTTCTAAACATACTGACCCGCCGCTACACCCTGTTTACCGAACACATGGGTGTGAAACGCCCGAAAAAAGACATCTATCACCGCTGGGTTTACCGACACGTTGATCAGGTACTGTCTATCAGTAATGAAACTTATCAACGTAATATCAAGGCACTGCCCGTAGCAGAAAGTAAAATCGAGAGACTGTGGCTTGGTACCTACATCGAGCAAAAGCAGTTTAGCGAAGACAATCGCCCTCACCTGTTAGCCGATGAATATGAGCTATCTCACGACACCACGTTTATCGGCTCCGTAGGGCGGATTTGTGATGGTAAAGGCCAGGCAGATTTGTTGGCAGGCTTTGAGCTTATCGCTGCCGATTACCCGGACGCCCATTTAGTGCTGATTGGTGGACTGAACCCTGATGAGGGCGCAGACGAAGCCTTTTCACAATTGCTGCAAGAAAAAGCGAAGGCTTCTCCTTTCTCTGACCGCGTCCATCTGGCCGGTTACCGTAAAAACGTTCCGACGCTGTTGGAAGAAATTCAAATTGTCTGTCTGCCGTATTGGAACGAGGCATTTGGTCTGACGGCCATTGAAGCTATGGCGCAACACTGTGCTTTAGTGGTATCCAACACAGGTGCGCTGCCAGAAATTCTTGAAGAGACTGGTGTGTACTGCACACCAAAGGATGCCGAATCAATCGCTGTAGGGCTCAAGCGCTATCTGGATGACGAGTCATTGCGTGCATCAAACGCTGCCAATGCCTATCAACGCGCGCTGGAACATTTCTCCATGCAGGGTCATGCAGATAAGCTAGAGCAGATTTACCTTCGCGGTCTTTGATAGATCTCAGAAACAGAAAAAGCGCCGTTTAGGCGCTTTTTGCTTATCATTTGCAGTGAATTACAAGTATTCACAAAGGTATGCGGTCGTTTGCTCTACCTTCACCTGGAAAGACGACTCACCCGGGACTTCGAAGTTATCACCTGAACCGAAGGTTTCCCACTCAATGTGGCCTGGCAGCTTCACTGTCAGTTCACCTTTCACGACATGCATACGCTCAGGTGCCGCAGTACCGAAGGTGTATTCACCGACTTCCATCACGCCCACGCTCAATGGACCTTTGTTTTCAAAGCTGATGGACTTTACGCCACCATCAAAATATTCGTTAACCTTTAACATCTGTTTCCCTACTTTCGTACTCCTGTCGAGTTTCTCCGACGCTACCATACAATTTTCACGTTCCCAAACAAATTTTCCGGGTTACCGGGTCTATTTTCACGTGGCTGAGGTAAGTTGCTTATTTCTCAGTCATACCGTGATAAATCTGGCTATGATTGGCTAAAAGGAAAATTAACTAAAAGGAGAACAAAATGTCTCAAATCCTATTTCAGGGTCAACCAATACCGCTAAATGGCTCGCTCCCCCAAGCTGGCTCAGAAGCTCCTTCGTTTGTACTGACAGCGGGCGATTTGTCAGACCTCACTTTAGACACCTTTCGTGGTAATAAAGTGGTACTGAATATCTTCCCAAGTATCGACACTCCAACGTGCGCAAACAGCGTGCGTAAATTCAATGAAAAAGCCGCCTCACTTGGTAATACCAAGGTCGTTTGTATCTCAGCGGACTTACCTTTTGCTGCCAGTCGATTTTGTGAATTAGAAGGGTTGGAGAATGTGCAGCACGCATCAACCTTCAGAAGTCCATCTTTCATCGAGGACTATGGCTTAGCCATTGCAGAGGGGCCACTTAGAGGGCTATCAGCCCGCGCGGTTGTCGTGCTTAACGAAGGTGGTGTCGTTAAACATGTTGAGCTGGTTAATGAGCTGGCGGATGAGCCTGATTATGATTCAGCGTTGGCCGCGCTAGCTTAACTATATGTAAACAGGGAAAGGAAGAGGCACCTCTTTCTTTCCCTCTCTTAGTTAGCTATCTGAGCCAAGAGCCTCCAAAATCGAACAGTGGCTGGCATCGTCGTCCACATGCCCACAGCAAGCATCATTGAGCTTTTTCAACGCAGCGCGGATCTCAGTCAGCTCAGCGATTTTCTCATCCAGTTCATCAAGTTTTTTCTGGGTAATGCCCTTCACCTCTGCACAGCTGTGTTGGGTCGCCTCTAAACGGATTTCAAGCAGTTCCTGAATCTCTTCCAACGTCAGTCCAATGCGTTTGCCTTTGATAATAAAGTGTACTCGAGACACTGCATCTTCATCATAAAGACGGTAACCACTTTCACTTCGGGATGCTGGCTGCAACAGGCCGACTTTTTCGTAAAACCGCAGCGTATCACCCGACACGCCTGCGCGTTTGGCTAACTGCCCGATTTGTAACATCTTCATAGATCCCTTCTCGCGTATTTTTGTGACAAAACCACAAAAGCAATCGATTGCGTCAATAAATTAGGTTAGAATGTGCGCCGATTCAATCAAGGCTTCGCCGTAGCGGGTATTTGGCAAAGCGGCTCTCACAGCGGCGGTTTTGCCAAATATCCTATCCCCACATTTAAAGAGATGGTAGCAATGGAAAACGCTCGTCCTATTCGTCGCGCATTGATTAGCGTATCTGATAAAACCGGCATTGTAGAATTTGCCAAAGCTCTCGCAGAAAAAGGTGTCGATATCCTGTCGACTGGCGGTACCGCTCGCCTGCTGGCAGAGCAAGGCCTGGCAGTAACTGAAGTGTCTGACTACACCGGTTTTCCTGAGATGATGGATGGGCGCGTGAAAACCCTGCACCCGAAAGTACACGGTGGCATCCTTGGCCGTCGTGAAACAGACGATGCTGTGATGAACGAGCACGGCATTTCACCTATCGACATGGTTGTCGTCAACCTGTACCCATTCGCGGAAACCGTCGCCAAAGAAGGCTGTACGCTGGAAGATGCGGTTGAAAACATCGATATCGGTGGCCCAACCATGGTTCGCTCTGCGGCGAAAAACCACAAAGACGTGACCATCGTGGTGAATGCATCAGATTACGACCGCGTGCTGGCTGAGCTTGATGCCAACAACGGTTCACTGACACTGCAAACCCGTTTTGATCTGGCTATCTCTGCATTTGAACACACGGCTGCTTACGACGGCATGATCGCCAACTACTTCGGTACCATGGTTCCGTCTTATGGCGACAACAAAGAGGGCGACGAGGAGTCGAAATTCCCACGCACCTTCAACCAGCAGTTCATCAAAAAACAGGACATGCGCTACGGCGAGAACAGCCATCAGGCTGCGGCGTTCTACACCGAAGCTAATCCGGAAGAAGCATCTGTCTCTACGGCTACCCAGCTTCAGGGTAAAGCACTGTCTTACAACAATATCGCAGATACCGATGCCGCGCTTGAGTGTGTGAAAGAGTTCATCGAGCCAGCGTGTGTGATTGTTAAGCACGCCAACCCATGTGGTGTGGCACTCGGCGAAAACATCCTTGAAGCATACGACCGTGCTTACAAGACTGATCCAACTTCCGCGTTTGGTGGCATCATCGCGTTTAACCGTGAACTGGATGCGGAAACCGCACAAGCTATTGTTGACCGTCAATTCGTAGAAGTCATCATTGCACCAAGCGTGTCAGACGCAGCGGTAGAAGTGGTTAGCGCGAAGAAGAATGTTCGCCTGCTGGTTTGCGGAGAGTGGAGCACACAGACAACTGGCTTTGATGTGAAACGCGTTAACGGCGGTCTGCTGGTTCAGGACCGTGACCAAGGTATGGTCTCTCTGGATGACCTGAAAGTGGTCTCCAAGCGTCAGCCTTCTGACGAAGAACTGCGTGATGCGCTGTTCTGCTGGAAAGTTGCGAAATACGTGAAATCCAACGCGATTGTTTACGCGAAAGGTAACATGACCATCGGTGTAGGCGCAGGCCAGATGAGCCGCGTTTACTCGGCGAAAATTGCGGGCATCAAAGCCGCTGACGAGAATCTGGAAGTGGCAGGCAGCGTGATGGCGTCTGATGCATTCTTCCCATTCCGCGATGGTATCGATGCAGCAGCAGAAGCCGGCATTACCTGTGTTATCCAGCCAGGCGGTTCAATGCGTGATGACGAAGTGATTGCCGCTGCTGACGAACACGGCATGTCTATGGTCTTCACTGGCATGCGCCACTTCCGCCACTAAGCATTTTTCACAGCCCAGAGTCACTCTGGGCTGCTTTGATTGAAGGATTCAAAATGGACGTATTGGTTATTGGCAGCGGCGGCCGTGAACACGCTCTGGCGTGGAAAGTCGCACAGTCTGCAAAAGTTGAGACCGTTTTTGTCGCGCCGGGCAACGCAGGTACCGCGCTGGAGCCAAAGCTTGAAAATGTCGCCATTGGCGTCGAAGACATCGCAGCGCTGGTCGCTTTTGCTCAGGATAAAAATATCGGCCTGACCATTGTCGGCCCGGAAGCTCCACTTGTGATTGGTGTGGTTGATGCTTTCCGTGAAGCTGGCTTGCCTATCTTCGGCCCAACCGAAGCTGCTGCGCAGCTGGAAGGCTCAAAAGCCTTCACCAAAGACTTCCTCGCCCGTCACCAAATCCCGACAGCGGAATACCAAAACTTTACCGAAATTGATCCAGCACTCGCGTATGTGCGCGAGAAAGGTGCACCTATTGTTGTTAAAGCAGACGGTCTGGCGGCAGGTAAAGGCGTTATCGTTGCGATGACCCTGGAAGAAGCGGAAAACGCGATTCGTGACATGCTGGCAGGCAATGCCTTTGGTGATGCTGGCAGCCGTGTGGTTATCGAGGAGTTCCTTGATGGCGAAGAAGCAAGCTTTATTGTCATGGTTGACGGTGAAAACGTTCTGCCAATGGCCACCAGCCAGGATCACAAGCGTGTCGGTAACGGCGATACAGGCCCGAACACTGGCGGTATGGGCGCGTACAGCCCGGCACCTGTAGTCACAGCTGAAATTCACGATCGCGTGATGAACGAAGTGATTTACCCAACCGTTCGCGGCATGGCGTCAGAAGGCCACCCATACACAGGTTTCCTCTATGCAGGCCTGATGGTGATGGCTGACGGTACACCGAAAGTGATTGAATACAACTGCCGCTTTGGCGACCCAGAAACCCAGCCAATCATGTTGCGTCTGCAATCTGATCTGGTTGAACTTTGCGAAGCTGCGGTAGCCGGTAAGTTGGATACCGTAGAGTCCAAGTGGGACCCACGCGCATCCATCGGTGTTGTGCTGGCAGCGGGCGGCTACCCTGCGTCTTACAACAAGGGCGATGTCATTTCTGGCTTGCCAACCACTGAGCTGGATGCTGCGAAAGTGTTCCATGCCGGTACCGCAGAAAAAGACGGTAATGTTGTGACTGCTGGCGGTCGCGTGCTATGTGCGACTGCGATGGGTGACACTGTTTCAGAAGCGCAAAAACGTGCTTACGAGCTGGCATCACAAATCAGTTGGAATGGTATGTTCCACCGTGATGACATTGGCTACCGTGCGATTGCACGTGAGCAGGGTGAGTAATCCCTCAAGCTAAAATGCTGTACTAAAACGTCAAAACGCGCCAATCGGCGCGTTTTTTCTTTCTGGGAGAAGCAAACTTTAGAATTCCGGTCTTTCGAAACAATCAGCACTGTCGTTATCCAGCACGATAATGGTTTCTGCCGTATTGGTGTTACGGCCGACTTTGCCGACAGCTGCGATGAAATTATCTTCTTTCTTCAGCCTGTGAAGAATGTAATCTGGAAACTCTGCACTGAACTTCAATGTCTTTACTTCACCAGAACCACACTCTTCAAACACTCCTTCATTCCAGTAACCTTGGAAGAAGCTTTTGTTGTTCTTTCCTAGCGCCTTAGCGGTTTCTAAGGCCTTTTCTGCTTGCTGGTAATACCTTATCAGCTCAGTGCTACGTATTGGCAGCAAAGCGCCATCGAGGCGATATTGCTGATACACCGCTTGCCCCTCAGAGTCATAGCGGATCAGAATCGACTGATGCTTTAGCTCACCATCAATCAAAGCATTCCCTTCGCGCTGAATCTCACGCACGACACCTTTGCGCCAGCGGTATTCAGATGAATACTGACCATAGTCACCCATCATCACTGTTTCAGTGAGGGTTTCGGGAAAGCGTTGACGTTCATCAAGCCAGAAAATACTCGTGGCATCACCCTGCACAGAGGCAGTGACGGTTTGAACAGGAGGTTGGATTTTCTCTGTCGAGCTACAGCCCGCCAAAGTAAGAATAAGAGATGAAACGAGGAGAGACGCTTTAACGCGCATAAATATCCGCCAAAACAAAAAATTGCTTTGGCGGAGTATAACTTACTTAACTGCGTCTTTAAGCGCTTTGCCCGCAACAAACGCAGGAACGTTTGCAGCTGCAATTTGGATTTCCTGACCAGTTTGTGGGTTACGGCCAGTGCGCGCAGCACGGTGGTTAACTTTAAACGTACCGAAACCGATCAGTTGAACCTGGTCACCGTCTTTCAGTGCACCTTCGATACCCGCCAGAGTTGCTTCCAGTGCAGCTTTAGCTTGTGCTTTAGACAGGTCTGCTTTTTCAGCAATCAGGTCGATCAAGTTGGTCTTGTTCATTAGGTCTTCCCTTCTTAGGTTTTCTTGAGACAAGTGAACTCTAATTCAAAAGAAGCCCAGCTGGCAAAGGTTTGTGGCGCTACAAGTGACTGTATGCAGAGTCTTTAACCACAAACTGAGCGCATCCTCACAAAATATTGGGTATATTTTGACGGCAACTCTTGTATTTACTGCCCTCAGACCCGATCTTTGGCGCTACTATTGGTTCTGTTTATTACATTTACGCTGGAAAAAGATGATCCTGCTATTCATGTTTGTGGCACTTTCTATTGGTGTCTCATTTATCTGTTCGGTGCTCGAAGCGGTGCTTTTGAGTATTACCCCGAGTTATCTCGCCCAAATGCGACAGCAAGGTCACCCGGCTGCCGGACGTCTGTCTTCGTTGAAAGATGATATCGACCGTCCTTTGGCTTCTATTCTGACCCTGAACACCATCGCTCACACCGTAGGTGCAGCAGCATCCGGTGCACAAGCGGCAAAAGTCTTCGGTGATGCCTGGTTAGGCGTGTTCTCCGGCGTGCTTACGCTAGCGATTCTGGTGTTGTCTGAAATCGTGCCAAAAACCATTGGTGCAACCTACTGGCGTCAACTGGCGCCGGGCGCAGCCACCGTGCTTCGTTGGATGGTATGGGCATTGACCCCTTTCGTTTGGGCTTCGGAGCAACTGACCCGTCGACTGGCGCACGGTAAAGAGCAGCCAAAGCTGCGTGATGAAATTTCTGCCATGGCGATGCTGGCGAAAGAAAGCGGCGAGTTGGAAGACGACGAGTCAACCATGCTGACTAACTTGCTGAGTCTTCGCGACGTACCGGTAACCAAACTGATGACACCGCGCCCTGTGCTGTTCCGTGTTGATGCCACCATGACCATTGAGGACTTCCTGCGTGAGCACCACGACACGCCGTTCTCCCGTCCGCTGGTTTACGCAGAGTCACGTGACAATATTCTGGGCTTTGTTCACCGTCTTGAACTGTTCTCCGCCAGCCAGCACGGTAAAGGTCAGAAGCAACTTGGCAGCCTGATGCGCCCAATCCCAGTGGTTCATGATTCCACTATCGTGCCGAAAGCTTTTGACCGTCTAATGGCACAGCGCTCTCAACTGGCGTTGATTGTTGACGAGTATGGCGACGTTCAAGGCATCATCACGCTGGAAGATATCTTCGAACACCTTATGGGCAAAGAAATCATGGATGAGGCCGACAAGACTTCAAACATGCAGGCATTAGCCCATGAACGCTGGGAAGACTGGAAAGAAGCCCACGGCGTGATTGAAAGCAAAGATGATGACGAAGAAGAAGCGGATAAAGCGGCGGAAGAGTCAGCAGAAGCCTCAGAAAAAGAAGAGGCCTCTCAAAAGAACACCGAGGACGGGAAATCGACTTCGCTGAACGATGAAGAGAAAACCTCAAAGTAATCGTCACCAAAAGAAAACGGGCCATCAGGCCCGTTTTTTTTATCAGTGCCATGCTGGCTTAGAGTGATAAACCGAGGTTACTCACGCCTTCTTCACGCAGTTCATTGCGAATGCCGCGAATCATCTCAACATCGCGCTCTTCCGCTTCTTTCAGTGCACGGAAGATAGCCCACTGCATGTCCCACTCGGCACACACAGACTCAATCTCTTTCTGGTTTTCGTTCGTCACTTCAACGCCGGTTTGCGCTTCTTCAAGCTGCGCCACACTTGCCACCGATTGCTGGCTGACTTTCAGCACAGATTCCAGCAGCAGGTCGCGGTCCAGCAGCGTATGGATCAGCGTCGACATCGACACACAGGCATCAATCGCTGGGTAAACCAGATAAATATCGAATTCTTCCGTGGTCGGGATCAGCTCTTCCAACTTCTCCAGTTGACGCTCAAAGTTGATTTTGGCGTTCTTAACCGTCAGCACTTCCCATACTGCATCCAAAAGCTGGCGGAATGCCTGAGGCTCCGCAAACTCTGTTTGTTGGCAAAAAGCCGCGTAGTTGGGATACATGCGCTCCACCAGCGCCGTCATAAAAGTGATATGCTGCCATGAGTCGAGTTTTTCGAGTCGCAGCTGGATCGGATTCTGTAACATGGTCTGCCGTCTACAGTGATTGCCGACGTGTAATGCCGGATAGGATTTCCGCGCAAGTGTACTTTATATACTGCAATAGCAAAAGGAACAGATTTGAACCATCTTTATCTTTGCTCAGCCCAACAAAAACGTTATCTGGCGTTATTGGAAGACGCCGCCCTACCCAATCTGCAAATCACCGAAGATATCAGCAAAGCCAATATCATCCTCGCAGACCCGCCTAAATTCGCCCCGAAGCTTGAAAAGGCAGAGAACCTTCAGTGGTTACAGTCGACCTTTGCAGGTTGTGATGCCCTGCTGGCCAAAGCAAGAAGTGACTATCAACTTACCAATGTGCGTGGGATTTTCGGCCCCTTGATGTCGGAGTATGTTATCGGTCAGCTTCTGACATTAACCCGCCATTTTGCCCATTACCGCGATGCGCAGCTGGAAAGCAAATGGTCACCAGTGCCTTATCAGGGCCTGACCGGAAAATGTATGGTGATACTTGGGACAGGCTCGATTGGTACGCATGTTGCTAAAACCGCACGTTATTTTGGGATGCAGGTGATGGGTGTGAGCCGCTCCGGAAGAGCCTTAGAAGGGTTTGATAAGATCATCACCAACGCCGACATGACAGAGGCTTTTGCCAAGGCCGATGTGATTGTCTCAGTCTTGCCTTCGACGCCGGAAACCAAAGGCTTACTCAACCGGGATACGCTGTCTGCTTGCAAACAAGCCATTCTGTTTAACGTTGGCCGTGGGCCTGTGCTGGAAGAAGAAGGTCTCCTCGACGCTATCAAAGATGGAAATATCCAACATGCGGTGTTGGATGTATTCAGCAAAGAGCCGCTCGCACCTAAGCACCCGTTTTGGACACATCCATCTATCACGGTCACGCCCCATATTTCAGCCGAAAGCTTCCCGGAACAAGTGTTTGGCATTTTCGTCGACAACTACACACGCTGGCTAAATGGCGAGCCATTAAACTATCAAATGGACTTCACGTTGGGGTATTGATGACAAACACGCCTTTAGGAATCTTGTTGAAAGAGGTGCAAGAGTGCCACCACTGCGAAGCCCATTTACCATTGGGTCCGCGTCCTGTGGTGCAGGCTGAGTCTTCAGCAAGGTTACTCATTATCGGTCAGGCACCGGGAACCCGCGTGCATGAAACGGGGATTCCGTGGAATGACCCCAGCGGTGATCGACTGCGTGAATGGCTTCAGATGGATAAAGAAAGATTCTATGACCCTGCTCAGGTCGCCATCATGCCGATGGGTTTTTGCTATCCGGGTCGAGGTAATTCTGGCGATCTGCCGCCAAGACCCGAGTGCGCACCCAAGTGGCACGCTGCGATTAAATCCCATCTTCCCAATGTCGAATTGACCCTTTTGATTGGCGATTATGCACAGCGCTATTATCTGGAAGGGAAACCTAAAACCCTGACTGAAACGGTGAAAGCCAACACTAACTGGTCACCGGATTTTATCGCGCTACCCCACCCTTCTCCCCGCAATAATCTGTGGCTGAGGAAAAATCCGTGGTTTGAAGCGGAGATCCTGCCCATCTTGAGAAAACGCATTGATCAGCTTTTCTTATGACAATCAGCTTTTTTCTGAACACCAAATAATGTTAAACAACTTATGACTTTTAATTGATTGATTTTTAAATCATTAACTGGAGCGTACAGCTTTGCGAGGAATTTTCCCGGTGAAGCTTTTCGATGCAATTTCGGTTAAATAACCAAAAATTTTCATCCATCAACAACTTGATCAGCATTTAACAAGTCAAACAGCTTTAACCTGTACATCATTTTTCAAATGAAAGAGTGAACAATCTAATTATCTGTTTTTAAATGAAATAAACATTATGTACAGCTTTCTCGGGAAAATTTCCGACGAACCCTGTACAAGACGGCAGAAACGAAAAAGGCCAGCATATGCTGGCCTCAATAAACGTAAACTTTGTTACTTGTGGTAAGGCTTGGAAAGCTCGTGTACCGCATCCACAAACACACCTGCATTTTCAGGCGGCACATCCAAGTGAATGCCGTGACCCAAGTTGAACACATGGCCAGTGCCGTTGCCGAAACCTTCCAGAATCGTCGCCACTTCCTGGCGGATGCGCTCTGGTGACGCGTAAAGCATGGATGGGTCCATGTTGCCTTGCAGCGCCACTTTGTCACCGATGCGACGTTTGGCATCTGCCATATCAATGGTCCAGTCCAGACCCACACCATCACAGCCTGTTGCTGCGATTTTCTCCAGCCACATCCCGCCGTTTTTGGTGAACAGGGTGACTGGTACGCGACGGCCATCGTTTTCACGGATCAGGCCATCAACAATCTTGTGCATGTATTGCAGCGAGAAGTCGTTGTAATCACGTGGGGTCAGCACACCGCCCCAAGTATCAAAGACCATTACTGACTGTGCACCCGCTTTAATTTGCGCGTTCAGGTACTCAATCACGCTGTCTGCCAGCTTATCCAGCAGCAGGTGAAGGGTTTGTGGCTCGGCGTACATCATCTTTTTGATTTTGGTGAAAGCTTTAGAGCTACCGCCTTCAACCATATAAGTCGCCAATGTCCAAGGGCTGCCAGAGAAACCAATCAGTGGCACTTTACCTTCCAGACCTTTACGGATAGTGCGCACTGCATTCATCACGTATTGCAGTTCACCTTCCGGATCTGGCAGACCGATTTTTTCTACGTCAGCTTTACAGGTGATTGGGCGCTCGAATTTCGGGCCTTCGCCAGTTTCGAAGTAAAGGCCCAGACCCATCGCATCTGGAATGGTCAGAATATCGGAGAACAGGATAGCCGCGTCCAGATCGTAACGACGCAGCGGCTGAAGGGTCACTTCACACGCCAGCTCAGCATTTTTACACAATGACATAAAGTCGCCAGCTTCCGCGCGGGTTGCCTTGTACTCAGGCAGATAGCGGCCAGCCTGACGCATCATCCATACCGGTGTGTAATCTACCGGTTCCTTCAACAGCGCACGCAAATAGCGGTCATTCTTTAGTTCTGTCATTGTCTACATCCTGCAAATTTGGTGGCGGTATTGTACCACCCTCGGAGGACAACAAAAGACACCCTTTGTGGAGGCGATCATAAATATTGTCTCTAGTGATACCGTACATTTGCCGGATCTTTAATGACATGTTAAATATTTGCACAAATAACAAAATGTCTGACAGACACTACCCATAATCGCATCTTACCCCCGCCTCCCTACGGCGGGTTTTTTTTGCCTGTTACCCCCTTCCCTGTTGCGACACCTGAAGCGCGACACCTGTTGCACTTTGCTTCATCACCCTGACTAAGCAACCAATTAACCGATTGATTTAAAACAACACTCATATTGGCACTCTACTTGCGATAGGCGACCAAACCCATTGCAAAGGATGCAAAGTGATGACAAAAAATGCCACCTACTCATATTGGCTTGCTCTCCCCCTGCTATTCCTACTGGCCATTTATTTTATTCCACCGGCTAACGCTGCAACATCAGACAGCGACTGGCCAAAATACCATCGACTGGATAATGGCTGGCGATACAGCCCTTTGTCAGACATCAATAAAGCCAATGTGGACAAACTCAAGGTGGCATGGATTCACCAGCCCGGGGACATTCAACATGGCTTACAGGCCACCCCTATTGTCCTTGATGGTGTCATTTATTACGTGGCAGCCAATAACAATGTCTATGCCGTGGATGGCGAAACAGGCGAAACACTGTGGCACTACCAGCCTGAACTCGACCCTATTGTGACCCGGGTGTTTTATCAAGCCGCCAGCCGCGGTGTGACGGTAGGGCATGGCATGGTTTATCTTGGCACTCTGGATGGACGTTTTATCGCCCTCAACCAGAAAACGGGTAAGCCCGTCTGGAAGCGCAAAATTACGGACCTAAAATCCTGCTACGGTTGCCTGTTTTCATCACCACCACAACTGGCGGGCGAGGTGCTGTATGGCGGAACAACAGGCGGCGACCAGCCTCAGCGGGGAAAAATTTATGCGGTCAATGCCCTTAACGGCCAACCGATTTGGGAGTTTGACACCATCAGTGATGATCCTGAAAGCTGGCCGGGCGACACAGGGAATGTCGGAGGCGGCGGAGCGTGGATGCCGGGTGTGTACGACGAGAAAACCGACCTCATCCATATTGGAACCTCCAACGCTGCCCCGGATTTTTTTGGTGAAGTGCGCAAAGGCGACAACAAATACACTGCATCCTTACTGGCGATTGAAGCCAAGACCGGGAAGTTGAAATGGTTCTTTCAGGAGGTTCCCCACGATGTCTGGGACTATGACTCGGCGTATGAAATTGTCACCATTGAACACGAAAACCGGGATGTCATTTTCCATCTCAACAAAGGAGGATTCGTTTACGTTCTGGATAAAAAGACTGGCAAGCCTATTAATATCTGGCCCCTTTCACAAACCTACAACTGGGTCGAATCAGTCAATCCAAAAACCGGAGAGTTGATAGGTCGCAACGAGCCTAAACTGGGTGAAGAAAAAGTTCTCTGCCCTTACCTTCTCGGTGCGCGCAGTTGGAACCACGGAGCCTATAGTCCGAAAACTGGGCTCTGGTATACCAATGCAATGGAAGTCTGTAACAAGATCATCGCCGCAGAGCAAAATCCCGAGAAAATTGGCATATCAGGTCTCTATCTAGGTGTTTCCCTGCTGGAAGCCGTAGCCCCACCGAATCAAAAAGCCAGTGCCCGACTCGATGCCCGCGACCCCATCACGGGTGAAGTCCGTTGGAGTGTTAATTATCCCATTCCTGGTTTAGGCAGTGTTTTAGCCACTGCAGGCGGGTTGGTTTTTAACGGAGATGTGTTTGGCAAAGTGTTCGCTTATGACGCTGCTAACGGTGATGAGTTGTGGTCTTTCAACACAGGGTCTGGTATTCGCTCAGGGATAATCAGTTACGGAAAAAATGGAAAACAATATCTACTCGTGCCAAGTGGCTTTGGCTCCCACGCCCCAGGCTTTATGGCAAGTGCGTTTCCTGAAGTCTCCGGCCTGCCCGGCGGGGCGGCGCTCATCGCATTCAGCATCGACAAATAAGGAGAATTTGCGATGAATAGGCCATTTACTTCCAACGCTCTAGGGCAATGTTTAGCAGTGATAGGACTGGTATTGATGCTGCTCCTATCCAATGAAGCAATTGCTGTCGCCGTACCAATCACACAGGAATCACCACTAAACATCCCCACCTCTCCTGCCGAAATAAAGCAGGGAGAAATCCGCTTCTACCAGAATTGTGCCTACTGCCATGGCGCAAAAGGAATTGGCGGGAAGTCTAAAAAGCTGCAATGCCGTGACTTTGAGGGTGATTACCTGTTTGACACCATTTCAAATGGGCTCCGAAGGGGCAGCCAGTTCATGCCCCCTTGGGGCGATACGTTTTCTGAGTCTGAACGGCTGGAGCTGGTCGCGTATATTCTTTCACTTCGCACTCTTGAGACCTGCCTGTGAGTCCTGAATCTAGAAAGCATTTTGTTTGGCTGATAATAAGTGGGCTATGGGCGATATCGCCCATAGCCCGTCC
The DNA here is from genome assembly GCF_947387585.1 of Grimontia sp. SpTr1. NCBI lineage: Bacteria > Pseudomonadati > Pseudomonadota > Gammaproteobacteria > Vibrionales > Vibrionaceae > Grimontia > Grimontia sp. SpTr1. The sequence continues at coordinate 21,099 of NZ_CANDOD010000022.1, read as the reverse complement.
TTTTTCCCTTCAGGAGTCAGTGCAGCAAGCAGGGCTCCTTACCGTCTGTGCCTCCCGTGAGGCTCTCCCCCTTTCTGGCGAAGACAGCCCCAAAGGCGCATTCATTGAGATTGCCGAAGCGGTGGCCAAAGCATGGCATGTATCCCTGTCCGTCGAATGGATCTGGGCAAGGTATCAGATACGAAAGTCCGACTGCCAATTGATACTCGGCGTTGCGCTGGCACAAAATCCACAAACCCATGCCCGCTTTGCCCCAGCGCTACTTGAGCATAATCTTGTTTGGGTGCAGGCTGTCCCGAACTCCTATGAACTTGCTTCACTCCCAGACAACCTGCGAGTTGCAGTCTCTTCAGGGTCAGCCGCCCACCGGAAAATGCTGGAGCATCTGCCAAACAGTCAACTCAGGGTAGGATTCGGCAATGACCAAGATATGCTGAGCGCAGTTATGGCTGGTAACGTGGATATGGCTATCGTCTCGAATCTCTCGTTTTCATGGTTTATCCACCAGTTGGCCAATAATAAGGAGCGGTTACGCGCTTCGCCATTTCCTGATACTGAGCAGGTCATTTCCTATCCCATGACCATAAGTATCCGCCATGCTGACTCGCTGGACGAGTCGGATGTTCGTGAAGTGCTAGAGAATTTGGAAGAAAGTGGCACGCTAACCGAGATTTTAAGCCAGTATGGTCTGACATTGAGCCCAAGGTTTTCAGACGCCGATGCCAGCCTCCCCCGCCAATATCAGGAACCTATTGGGAAGTCGCCTCGCCACAACATCATTACTGGTCAATAACGTTGAATTAGCGTTTCCCTTGCGGTTGGTAGTGACGCCCGATGCTCTCTTTTTTCATCCTGCGATGGATGGTGGATCGATCCACTCCCAAAGCACGGGCAGTTTCTGAAATGTTCCAGTTGTAGGCTTCCAGTGTTGCCAACAGCTCTTGCGTGACGGAGGAAACACACTGTGGCCGCCCTAACCCTGTTTTAATCTCTTCGGGTAAATGCTCTGGCTGGATTTCACCCTCAACACAAAATGCCAACGCGAAGCGGAGCGTATTCTCTAGCTCCCTGATATTGCCCGGCCACGAGTACTTTTCAAGCAGATCGCCCGCCAGTGTTGAAACGTGTACTGGCTTATCTGTCAGTCCCGTTAGAATCTGTCCCGCCAACCACAATATATCCGAGCGCTCGCGCAGGGCGGGAATTGTAAGGGTCGCTCCGTTGATGCGATAGAAAAGGTCTTCCCTAAAACTGCCATTACTTACCAGATCTGGCAAAGCTTTATGAGTAGCTGCAAGCACCCGGAATGACACAGGGATCGCTTTGGTCGCTCCCACTGGAAGCAACTCTCTTTCGGCGAGAACCCTGAGTAACCTTGCCTGAAGCGACAAGGGCATATCCCCAATTTCATCCAAAAACAGGGTGCCGTTGTTGGCCTGCTCAATCAGCCCTCTTTTGCCTTTGCTGCGCGCGCCGGTAAAGGCACCGTCTGCATAACCAAAGAGCTCGCTTTCAATCAGACTTTCGGGGATCGCTGCACAATTGATGGCAATGAAAGGGCCGGATTTGCGTGACGAACTCTCATGAATGGCTTTAGCCAAAAACTCCTTCCCTGTGCCGGTTTCCCCGTTCAGCAGAAGTGGCAAATCCGACATTGATAGCGTGGTCGCTTTGATTGCCAAATCCGCCATCTTGGCATCATCACCATAAAGCGATGCCAAACTGCCACTCACGACTTTTTTGCGCCGCTGTATTGAAGAAGGCTGCGGGGCTATAGCATGGGCAAACCACAAATCACCATGAATGGTGGCCAGCAACCTTTCTTCCGTGGGAAGTGCACGGCTGAGCGCGGGAAGCTCATTGATATCGAGATTGAAAAAGTCCGACAGCAAGCAGCCTAGTATTGCGTGTGGTTGCCGCCAGTCATTGCCTTTAATCCGCGAAAGCAGGCGTTGGGTACTATGTGTCATCCCAATAATCCGGCCTTCCGCATCCACCGCCATCGCGCATTCAGGGTCGACATCCAAAAACGCCGGAGATTGACTGAGCCGGATTATCCAGTCCCGCCTGAAGGTATTCATCAACGACGCCATCTCGATGCGACGCGTGCAGGAAGTGACAAGTTGCAAGGTCAATGCCTGGCTGGCTTTGGGCTCAGGGCTTTGGAGCGCAGAGATATCGAGCACAGCAGCAAGTGAACCGTCTACATCGTAAATCGGCGCAGCCGTGCAGGAGAGTGGCGAATGCGTGGCATCAAAGTGATCGCTCTGGTGCACCGTCAACGCTTCCCCGGTGTAGATACAGGAGCCCACACCACAGGTTCCTGCCCGCGCTTCAGACCACTCTGCCCCAAGGTAAAGCCCGGCTTTTTTGAGCTCCCAAGTGAGCGATGCATCACCCTGATAATCGACAGTGACTCCCTCAGCATCGGTCAGCATCAACACATAACCATGATCAGCGACCTGGTGATACAAGGCATCGAGTCCGTATTTTGCCGTGCGAATAAGCTTATCTAGCCGTTCCCTATGCTCCTTGAGCTGGGTATGGGGAACAATATATGCCTCCTGCATCACCACAGGATCAAGGTGATAATCGTCGATACACCGTGTCCAAGACGTGGCAATGACATCGTCACGGGATGTTTGACTCCCTTCAATAACGCTTTGCACTTCCTTGATGTGTTCACTGACTCGCATAGTGACTGCCATATGCTACCGCTCCTGTCATTTGGTTAATTATTAACCAACAACAAAACAGTCATACAACTCTGTACAACGATAAAGCCGACTTTCCTGCTCCGATTTCTCACTCACAACACAGAATTTATTTCCCTGTGACATTCACTACCTGATAACGCCACACCTGTTGCACGCCGAGGCATCAGTGCCACACATCACCGTAAGAATAAAAACAGTAAAACCATGATATTTATGAATATATTCAAGAGTCACTGGTTGGCACGCATCTTGTTCAGTCCCTTCCACCAGCCAAGGATGAGGAATGACTGTGACAGGATTGACAGTAGGGATCATTGCCAACCCCATTTCTGCCCGCGATATTCGCCGGGTGATTGCCAAAGGCGCAAACCTGCAACTGACAGACAGAGCCAACATGGTACTTCGCATTCTGACAGGACTTGCTCAGGGTGGCATTGAGCATGTGGTGATGATGCCAGAACGGGCTGGCCTTAGAACGCATATAGAACGTGGATTACATCAGGCTTCGCTGGATAGTTTCCGAATGCCAGATGTGCGCTGGCTCTCCATGCCTGTTTCATCCACGGCGCAGGATACCCTTGATGCCAGCCATGCCATGCGCGAACTCGGTGTTTCCGCGATTGTCGTTCTTGGCGGAGACGGTACTCACCGTCTGGTGGTCAAAGCCTGTGGAAACATTCCCATTTCAGGCGTTTCCAGCGGCACCAATAATGCCTTTCCACCACTGACAGAGCCCACCATCACCGGCATCGCCACAGGCCTTGCAGTATCAGGGAGAATTCCACCCTCTCAGGCTTTCGAAGCCAACAAACTACTGGAAGTGAGGGTTAACAACACCCGTGACATTGCTCTTGTCGATGCCGCTATCGTGCAGGAACGTTTTGTCGGAGCCCGAGCCGTCTGGCGACCAGAAAGCCTTCGGGAGTTGTTTGTTACCTTTGCCGACCCCTCACTGATTGGGCTTTCTTCCATTGCCGGTCTAATCCAGCCTATCGCACGCAAAGCGCCTGTGGGCATGCACCTTACGTTTACCCGTCCACAAGAAGCACTTTATTCCGTCAATGCGCCACTCGCTCCCGGATTGCTGACGCCAGTTCATATTGAGCACAGCCAGCTTTTTGAACCCGATTTACTCATTACGCCTGTCAGCCAGCAGGGCTCTTTCGCCCTCGACGGCGAGCGGGAACTGCCATTTGGCCCTGACGATAAAGTCTCAGTCACCCTCAAACATGACGCTTTCAACACGGTCGATGTGCCGCGCTGTATGACCTTTGCCGCTGAGCATGGCCTGCTTCGCTTTCCATCGACACACACAACGACAACATTAAGGAGAAACTCATGAGTGATAATCCATTTCCACTCTCTCGTGAACAGTTGCTGGACGCATACCGGATGATGAAAACCATCCGCGATTTCGAAGAGCGCTTGCACGTCGATTTTTCCCGTGGCGACATTCCGGGTTTTGTCCACCTCTATGCTGGTGAAGAAGCCACGGCCGTTGGCATCATGATGCATTTGAATGACAACGACCGCATCGCTTCCACTCACCGCGGACACGGCCACTGTATTGCCAAAGGCGTGGACGTACACGGGATGATGGCGGAAATCTATGGCAAGGAGACCGGTTCGTGTCGCGGTAAAGGTGGCTCGATGCACATTGCAGATTTGTCCAAGGGCATGATGGGCGCCAACGGCATTCTGGGGGCTGGTTCACCGCTGGTTTGTGGCGCAGCCCTTGCCGCGAAACACCTTGGCCACGGTGGTGTAGGCATCAGCTTTACCGGTGATGGCGCATCCAACCAAGGGACCTTTCTTGAAAGCTTAAACCTTGCTGCCGTCTGGCAACTTCCCACCATTTTTGTGATTGAAAACAACGGTTATGCGGAATCAACCTCTGTGGATTGGGCGGTAGCCTGTGATTCCTATGTCGACCGCGCAACAGGCTTTGGACTGCCGGGCGTCACTGTCGATGGCACGGATTTCTTCGCTGTTTATGAAGCCGCTGGAGAAGTCATCAAACGCGCCAGAAACGGTGGTGGCCCCTCCATGCTCGAGTGCAAAATGGTGCGCTTCTTTGGCCATTTTGAGGGGGATGCCCAGACCTACCGGGCTGACGGCGAAGTGGAAGATATCCGTACCAACCGCTGTTGCCTGAAACTCTTCCGCCAGCGCGTGGAAGAAACTGGCCTTATCAACGCTGACGAATTCAACGCCATTGATGACGAAGTGGCCGCACTTGTCGAAGATGCCGTTCGCGCTGCGATTGATGCGCCACAACCACCAGCAAGTGCCCTACTGACGGATGTTTACGTCAGCTATTCAGAATAACAAGGAGAGTGATGATGGCCAGAACACTATCAATCAAGGATGCAATTAACGAAGCAATTGATCAGGAAATGTCCCGTGATCCTAACGTCATTATGATGGGCGAAGACATTGTCGGCGGTACCGGCGCACCGGGTGAAGACGATGCATGGGGTGGCGTACTTGGTGTCACCAAAGGGCTTTATGCCAAACATCCTAACCAAATGATGGATACGCCTCTGTCGGAAAGTGCCTATGTGGGTGCTGCCATTGGCGCTGCTACCTGCGGACTCCGTCCGATCGCAGAGCTGATGTTTATCGATTTTATGGGCGTCTGCTTCGATCAGATTTTCAACCAGGCCGCCAAGTTCCGCTATATGTTTGGGGGTAAAGCAGAAACGCCAGTTGTTATCCGCGCCATGTGCGGTGCTGGCTTCAGAGCCGCAGCACAACACAGCCAGATGCTCACGCCTCTTTTCACCCATATTCCAGGGCTAAAGGTGGTTTGCCCATCAAACGCCTACGATGCCAAAGGGCTGCTTATCCAGTCCATCCGAGACAATGACCCAGTTATCTTCCTCGAGCATAAAAATCTCTATGCCACTGAATCTGATGTCCCGGAAGCCCCATATGCCATTCCTTTTGGCGAAGCCAATGTGCTTCGAGAAGGAAAAGACGTCACTTTGGTGTCTTATGGCCTGACCGTAACACGTGCAATGGAAGCGGCTGAGCAACTGGCAAAGCAAGGCGTGCAGTGTGAGGTGATTGACTTACGAACCCTCTCCCCACTCGATATCGATACTGTGGTGGAAAGCGTCGAAGAAACAGGCCGTTTGGTGTGTATAGACGAAGCCAGCCCACGCTGCTCAATCGCTGCGGACGTTTCTGCACAGGTGGCTGAATCAGCCTTCTCGTCACTAAAAGCACCGATTGCCATGGTGAGCCCTCCCCATACTCCCGTGCCTTTCTCTCCATCACTGGAAGACATCTATGTACCGACCGTTGACGACATTGTCAGCGCCGTAAACCGAACGATGGGGGCGAATGCATGAGTGAGAAAATCATACCTGTGGTGATGCCCAAATGGGGGCTTTCCATGAAGGAAGGCACCCTCACAGAATGGCATGTCGACGAAGGGGATACCATTGAAGTCGGTCAGGTGATCATGGATGTGGAAACCGACAAGATTGCCAGCGAGGTGGAAGCGCCGGATGCAGGGCTCCTAAGACGCAAGGTCGCTGAGGAAGGTGACGTCTATTCGGTTCAGGCTCTGCTCGGTGTACTTGCGCCACCAGAGGTGACAGACGAAGAGATCGATGCCTATATCGCCGCCTTTGTTCAGCCCTCCTCCGAAGAAGGAGATGAGGAAGAAGCGGCCTCAGCCTATGCATTTATCGACACCGACGCAGGACGCATTCGTTACAGTCATCTGAATGCCGACGCCTCTGGAACACCTTATTTGCTGATACATGGCTTTGGCGGCGACTTGGATAACTGGTTGTTTAATCTAGATGCCCTTGCCGAAAAAGCGCCTGTGCTGGCGCTTGATCTTCCAAACCATGGACAGTCAGCGATTTCAGCAGATGTGCAGTTTAACGACCTCATCAACACTGTCGTGACTGTGATGGACAAGCTCGATATTGAGAGAGCCCATTTGGTCGGTCATTCGATGGGCGGGCTTATCAGTGGTGAACTCGCAAGGCTACATCCCAATAAGGTCGCTTCGCTGACTTTGATTGGCAGCGCTGGCCTTGGGAAAGACATTAACAGCAACTATATCCGTGGCTTTGTCGATTCAGAAAGCCGGAAAACCCTAAAACCTGTGTTGCAGCTGCTTTTTGCAGACAGCAGTTTGGTCACGCGCAATCTGGTCGATGATGTGCTCAAATACAAACGGCTCGATGGTGTAAAAGATTCACTAAACGCGCTAGCCGATCAGCTTTTTGTGGATGGCGCCCAAAGCGTTGCGCTGGATTTAGATGCGATTCCGTCACCGCTTATGATTTGGGGGGAGTCGGATGCGGTAATCCCTGCTTCGCACGCTTCAAACATCAGCAATGCAGAAGTGCACGTTCTCGCGGGGGCTGGGCATATGGTGCAAATGGAGCAAGCGGCAGCCGTTAATGCCTTGATCCTTTCCCACACCCAATAACGCTTCGGTAACCACTAAAAAGGGATGCTGCTCTGCATCCCTTCAGTCTATCCTTTGACGGCTTCAATTAAACGTCTGGCAATGGTGCCTTCCGGTGCCACCAGCGGCAGGTCATCGACATCAAACCACTGCGCGTCCGTGAGCTCTTCATAGTCTGGATTAATCTCACCGCTCTCATAGTCTGCGATAAAACCCATCATCAAGTTGGAGGGAAAAGCCCAAGGTTGACTGTCAAAGTAACGGATATTGCTGACATCTATTCCTGTTTCTTCCTTCACCTCACGGGCAACGCATTGCTCCAACGTCTCTCCCGCTTCCACAAAGCCCGCAATGACTGTATACATACCGTTTTTATGGCGAGGATGATGGGCCAACAGAATTTGGCCGCCCTTTTTAACAGCCACAATCACACAGGGGGAAACCCGTGGGTAATGAACCGTCTCACAGGCATCACACACCATCGCTGGATGAGATGGCTCGAAGCGGTTTTTATTGCCACAACGGCTACAAAACACCTGAGAATCACGCATGTAATCAATCTGAATAGCGCGCCCTGCGAGATTGAACAATTCCCCGGGCAGGTGTAACAAAGATCGCAATCCGTCTAACTCAGTTTCAGATGCATTATGTTGCCCATACGCATACACAACCTCATGCCCATCAAAGTGTCCTATGACGTAGCTTGCCTTAACCCATTTATCCAATTGATTTTTAGAGATAAGTGGCACGTTGTGATCCGCCAACCAGAGTTGTCCCCTAGTTACACAACACAGATATACAAGATCTTTTTGATCAGACATAACAACACTTCGATCCTTGCTTGGCCGGGCGATTTGAGGCACTCTAAAATCAGTAACCTGATGTTAGACAATTGATGGCCTGATTGATATGGCTGTAATCCTATAAAAGCGCTCAGGTGCGCTGATCATGAGGAACGTGGTCATGCTAAATAAACTCGAAAAAGCACAACAGCAGTGGGGCGGTTACAGTGATGTGATCGACTACTGGTTAACGTTAAGACAGGAACTGCTGGTTCAATACTGCAAAGTGGCAGGCCTTTCTGGCAACAATAAAAACTGTCTGCCAACCGAAGAAGAATTGAATCGCTTCTGTGAAGCTTTGGTGGACTATATCTCCGCCGGTCACTTCAAAATCTATGACATGGTCATGGAGCGTTGGAAAGCCACTGGTTTCTCCACAAACGAAGAGATTGATGGTCTCTACTTACATATAGTAGAAACGACAGAGCCCCTTCTGAACTTTAATGACAAGTACAGTGGATTTGTCTTAGATGACGACAATTTCGCGGGTTTTGACAACGACATCTCTACTGTTGGCGAAATCATGGAAATACGCTTCGAAAAAGAGGACATGCTGATCCAGCTGATTGCGGACAGCTTAGCAATTCCTCCCGGCGCTTAATATTTAACGTTTTCAGGCCTTCCGGTTGATGATATCCATCAGCCGGCCTTTTAGACCCCGCTTCTCGCTTCGCAAATAGTCTCTGGCTTATTGAAAATCAGGCAATAAAAAAGGCACCCCGAAGGATGCCTTTTATCAGTCATGATGCGAGATTAGTTCTCGTCGCTCAGACCTGCGTTCAGCAGTGCTGCCAGATCCTGAGATGCTTGTTCAGCATCGATTTGCGGAGCTACTGGCTCTTCTACCACGTTGCGACGCGCTTGGCGTGACTTGTGGTAAGCAAAACCGGTACCCGCAGGGATAAGACGACCAACGATTACGTTCTCTTTCAGGCCGCGCAGTTCGTCGCGCTTGCCAGATACAGCTGCTTCGGTCAGTACGCGGGTCGTTTCCTGGAACGATGCCGCAGAGATGAACGATTCAGTTGCCAGAGACGCTTTGGTGATACCCAGCAGATCGCGCTCGAAGCTTGCTGGCTGTTTGCCTTCCGCTTCCAGCATACGGTTCGCGATAGTGACGCGAGAGTATTCTACCTGCTCGCCTTCCAGGAACTCAGAGTCGCCTGAAGACAGGATAGTTACCTTGCGCAGCATCTGACGAACGATAGTCTCGATGTGCTTGTCGTTAATCTTAACGCCCTGCAGACGGTAAACGTCTTGTACTTCGTTAGTGATGTACTCAGTTACCGCACGCACGCCACGAAGACGCAGAATGTCGTGTGGAGATTCTGGACCATCGGCGATGACGTCACCTTTCTCAACCTTCTCACCTTCAAATACGTTCAGCTGACGCCACTTAGGAATCATCTCTTCGTATGGAGAACCGTCAATTGGCGTGATGATCAGGCGGCGTTTACCTTTGGTTTCTTTACCGAAGGAAACCGCACCCGTGATCTCTGCCAGAATTGCAGGCTCTTTAGGCTTACGAGCTTCGAACAGGTCCGCAACGCGTGGCAGACCACCGGTGATATCTTTCGTACCGCCAGATTCCTGAGGAATACGAGACAGAGTATCACCCACACCTACGTTTGCACCGTCTTCCAGCTGGACAATTGCTTTACCAGGCAGGAAGTATTGTGCAGGCATGTCAGTACCAGGGATCATCACAGCGTTACCAGATGCATCAAGCAGTCGAACGGTAGGACGCATGTCTTTACCCGCTGACGTACGCTCTGCAGCGTCCAGAACAACCATTGAAGACAGACCGGTCAGTTCGTCCGTTTGACGTTGAACGGTTACACCGTCAATCATGTCAACGAACTCGATACGACCTTCTACTTCAGTGATGATCGGCATGGTGTGTGGATCCCAGTTAGCCACGGTTTCGCCCGCGTTAACTGCATCGCCATCCAGCTTGCTCAGCACACAACCGTAAGGCAGCTTGTAGCTTTCCTTGGTACGGCCGAACTCATCAACGATAGTCAGCTCAGATGCACGTGAAGTGATCACCAGCTTGCCAGCGTTGTTAGTAACGAACTTCGCATTGTGCAGGTGCATAGAACCGTTGTTCTTCACCTGGATACTGCTTTCTGCTGCCGCACGAGATGCCGCACCACCGATGTGGAACGTACGCATCGTCAGCTGGGTACCTGGTTCACCGATTGACTGTGCCGCGATAACACCAACAGACTCGCCGTGGTTAACAATGTGACCACGAGCCAGGTCGCGACCGTAACAGTTTGCACAACAACCGAAGTCAGTTTCACAGGTTACGACAGAACGCACTTTCACCTGGTCAACAGAGTTTTGCTCCAGGATGTCACACCACTTCTCATCAAGCAGGGTGTTGCGTGGCGCCAGTACTTCGTCAGTACCAGGCTTGAGTACGTCTTCTGCAACCACACGGCCCAGAACACGCTCACGCAGTGCTTCTTTAACGTCACCACCTTCGATAACTGCCATCATGTTGATACCTTCTGAGGTACCACAATCAGTTTCAGTGACCACAACGTCTTGAGCTACGTCTACCAGACGACGAGTCAGGTAACCGGAGTTCGCAGTCTTCAGTGCGGTATCCGCAAGACCTTTACGTGCACCGTGCGTCGAGATGAAGTACTGAAGTACGTTCAGACCTTCACGGAAGTTTGCGGTGATTGGCGTTTCGATGATCGAGCCATCTGGTTTCGCCATCAGACCACGCATACCCGCCAACTGACGAATCTGTGCAGCAGAACCACGAGCACCTGAGTCGGCCATCATGTATACGCTGTTGAACGACTTCTGCTCTTCTTCTTCACCATCACGGTTAATCACGGTGTCGAAAGACAGGTTATCCATCATCGCTTTAGCAACTTGTTCGTTCGCTGCAGCCCAGATATCGATAACTTTGTTGTAACGTTCGCCAGCAGTAACCAGACCAGACTGGAACTGCTCCTGGATCTCAGCAACTTCAGCTTCTGCCGCTTCGATCAGGTCGTATTTTGCCTGTGGGATAACCATGTCGTCGATACCAACAGATACACCAGACAGTGCCGCGTAAGCGAAACCGGTGTACATGATTTGGTCAGCGAAAATAACGGTATCTTTCAGACCCAGTGCACGGTAACAGGTGTTCAGCAGAGCCGAGATTTGCTTCTTGCCTAGCGCCTGGTTAACGATGCTGTATGGCAGGCCTTCAGGCACGATTTGCCACAGCATTGCACGACCAACAGTGGTGTCTACCAGCTCAATTTTCTCAGAGCGGTTACCCATTTCGTCGAACAGCACTTCTTTGATACGAACCTTAACGCGCGCGTGCAGTTCTGCGCTGCCGGTACGGTATGCTTTTTCAGCTTCCGCAGGGCCAGACAGGTAAAGTGCTTCACCTTTCGCGTTAACTTTCTCACGGGTCATGTAGTACAGACCCAATACAACGTCCTGAGAAGGTACGATGATTGGATCACCGGACGCAGGAGACAGGATGTTGTTGGTCGACATCATCAGAGCACGCGCTTCTAGCTGTGCTTCCAGTGTCAGAGGTACGTGAACAGCCATCTGGTCACCATCGAAGTCGGCGTTGTATGCCGCACAAACGAGTGGGTGCAGTTGGATTGCTTTACCTTCAATGAGCACTGGCTCAAACGCCTGGATACCCAGACGGTGAAGTGTCGGTGCACGGTTCAGCAGTACTGGGTGTTCACGGATAACTTCATCCAGAATATCCCAAACGACCGCTTCTTCGCGCTCTACCATCTTCTTAGCCGCTTTGATGGTGGTCGCTAGACCACGAGCTTCCAGCTTGCCGTAGATAAATGGTTTGAACAGCTCAAGTGCCATCTTCTTAGGAAGACCACACTGGTGCAGACGCAGGTATGGACCAACGGTGATTACCGAACGGCCAGAGTAGTCTACACGCTTACCAAGCAGGTTCTGACGGAAACGACCTTGCTTACCTTTGATCATGTCAGCCAGAGACTTCAGAGGACGCTTGTTCGAACCAGTAATGGCACGACCACGGCGACCGTTGTCCAGCAGGGCGTCAACTGACTCTTGCAGCATACGTTTTTCGTTACGTACGATGATGTCAGGTGCAGCCAGATCCAGCAGGCGCTTCAGACGGTTGTTACGGTTGATAACACGACGGTACAGATCGTTCAGATCTGATGTCGCGAAACGACCGCCATCCAGTGGTACCAGCGGACGCAGATCCGGCGGCAGTACTGGAAGAACAGTCAGGATCATCCACTCAGGATTGTTTCCAGACTGCAGGAATGCTTCAACAAGCTTCAGGCGCTTGGTGATTTTCTTGCGCTTGGTTTCAGAGTTGGTTTCTTCCAGCTCTTCGCGCATCAGTTCAGCTTCAGCTGCCAGATCCATGTTCGCCAGCAGGGCTTTCACTGCTTCGGCACCCATACGAGCGTCGAATTCATCACCCCATTGCTCCAGCGCGTCCAGATACTGTTCTTCAGACAGCATTTGGCTACGCTCAAGATCGGTCATGCCTGGTTCGATCACAACGTATGATTCGAAGTACAGAACACGCTCGATGTCACGCAGAGGCATGTCCATCAGCAAACCGATACGGCTAGGCAGTGATTTCAGGAACCAGATGTGGGCAACAGGTGAAGCCAGCTCAATGTGACCCATACGCTCACGACGTACTTTGGTCTGAGTAACTTCAACACCACATTTTTCACAGATCACGCCACGGTGCTTCAGGCGCTTGTATTTACCACAAAGACATTCGTAGTCTTTTACCGGGCCAAAGATACGTGCACAGAACAGACCGTCACGCTCAGGCTTAAAGGTACGGTAGTTAATGGTTTCTGGCTTTTTCACTTCACCAAAAGACCATGAACGGATCATGTCTGGTGAAGCAAGACCGATTTTGATTGCATCAAATTCTTCGGTCTTGTGCTGTGCTTTCAGAAACTTAAGTAAGTCTTTCACATTCGGCTCCTGTGAGGAGTTGACCCATAAAAGTGCAGACACTCTGCACTTTCATATTGATACCGGAAATTCCCTTTGTATTTGAGATGCAGCCTTATTGCTGCATCTCGTTTTACGCTGGGAAGTGCAAACAAGCCTGGGCTTATTCGTCTTCCAGCTCGATGTTGATACCCAACGAGCGGATTTCTTTCAGCAATACGTTGAAAGATTCCGGCATACCCGGTTCCATGCGGTGATCGCCGTCGACGATGTTCTTATACATCTTCGTACGACCGTTCACGTCATCCGACTTAACAGTCAGCATTTCCTGCAGGGTGTATGCTGCGCCGTATGCTTCCAGCGCCCACACTTCCATCTCACCGAAACGCTGACCACCGAACTGAGCTTTACCACCCAGCGGCTGCTGAGTAACAAGGCTGTAAGAACCGGTAGAACGGGCGTGCATCTTATCGTCAACCAAGTGGTTCAGTTTCAGCATGTACATGTAACCAACAGTTACAGGACGCTCAAACTTCTCACCAGTACGACCGTCGAACAGGTTCAACTGGCCAGATTCTGGCAGATCACCCAATTTCAACAGTTCTTTGATTGCCGGCTCTGGTGCACCATCGAACACAGGGGTTGCGATTGGCAGACCGCTTCGCAGGTTCTTGATCAGCGTATGCACTTCTTCGTCAGTCAGCGTACTGATGTCCACTTTCTGACGCGTGTCACCCAGATCGTAAACCTTCTGCAGGAACTCACGGAATTTCGCCAGTTCTTGCTGCTCTTTGATCATCTTGTTGATCTTGTTACCGATACCTTTAGCCGCCAGGCCAAGGTGGGTTTCAAGGATCTGACCGATGTTCATACGAGACGGTACACCCAGTGGGTTCAGTACGATGTCTACTGGCTCACCGGTTTCGTCATACGGCATGTCTTCAACAGGGTTGATCTTAGAGATAACACCCTTGTTACCGTGACGACCCGCCATCTTATCACCAGGCTGGATGCGACGTTTAACAGCCAGGTATACCTTAACAATCTTAAGGACGCCCGGCGCCAGATCGTCACCCTGAGTGATCTTACGGCGTTTGGTGTCGAACTTCTTATCGAAGTCAGCTTTCAGTTCGTCGTACTGCTCAGCCAGTTGCTCCAGCTGAGTTTGCAGTGCTTCGTCGTCAAGAGTCTGAGAAAGCATCGCCTGACGATCCATGTTCGCCAGTTTGTCTTGGCTGTAACCAGCATTTGCCAGTACGCCACGAACACGTGCTACCAGACCACCTTCCAGAATAGAGAACTCTTCTGTCAGGTCTTTTTTGGCTTCTTTCAGCTGCATTTCTTCGATTTCAAGCGCACGCTTGTCTTTCTCTACACCATCACGGGTAAATACTTGTACGTCGATAACCGTACCAGATACGCCGTTAGGAACACGCAGAGAAGAGTCTTTCACGTCAGACGCTTTCTCACCGAAGATTGCACGTAGCAGTTTTTCTTCTGGAGTTAGCTGAGTTTCGCCTTTAGGCGTCACTTTACCTACCAGAATGTCGCCACCTTTCACTTCCGCACCGATGTATACAACACCAGATTCGTCAAGCTTAGACAGCGCAGCCTCACCCACGTTAGGGATGTCAGCAGTAATTTCTTCGCTACCCAGTTTAGTATCACGCGCCACACACTGGAGTTCCTGGATGTGGATGGTAGTCAGGCGGTCTTCCTGTACTACGCGCTCAGATACAAGGATGGAGTCCTCGAAGTTGTAACCGTTCCAAGGCATGAACGCGATACGCATGTTCTGGCCAAGTGCCAGTTCACCCAGATCAGTCGAAGGACCGTCTGCCAGTACGTCACCGCGCTGCACAGGCTCGCCTGGCATCACACATGGACGCTGGTTAATACAGGTGTTCTGGTTAGAACGGGTGTACTTCGTCAGGTTGTAGATGTCGATACCCGCTTCACCTGGTACCAGCTCATCTTCATTAACCTTAATAACGATGCGTGATGCGTCTACGGACTGAACCATACCGCCGCGTTTCGCAACAGCTGTTACGCCCGAGTCAACCGCTACTGCACGTTCAATACCAGTACCTACCAGCGGCTTATCAGCGCGCAGAGTTGGTACTGCCTGACGTTGCATGTTCGCACCCATAAGTGCACGGTTAGCATCGTCGTGCTCAAGGAATGGGATCAGAGATGCCGCCACCGATACAACCTGGTTGGTTGCAACGTCCATGTACTGAACATGGTCACGTGGGTGCAGACCTGATTCACCTTTCTGACGAGCAGTGATCAATTCATCTGTGAAAGAGCCGTCTTCGTTCAGCGCGGCGTTTGCCTGCGCGATAACGAACTGACCTTCTTCAATCGCAGATAGGTAGTCGATGTCATCGGACACTTTACCGTCAACAACTTTACGGTAAGGCGTTTCCAGGAAGCCGTACGGGTTAGTACGCGCAAACGCTGAAAGCGAGTTGATCAGACCGATGTTTGGACCTTCAGGTGTTTCGATAGGACACAGGCGACCGTAGTGGGTTGCGTGTACGTCTCGAACTTCAAAGCCTGCGCGTTCACGCGTCAGACCGCCTGGACCCAGTGCAGAAATACGACGCTTGTGCGTGACTTCTGACAGCGGGTTGTTCTGGTCCATAAACTGTGACAGCTGAGAAGAGCCAAAGAACTCTTTAACCGCCGCAGAGATAGGCTTAGCGTT
Source organism: Grimontia sp. SpTr1 (assembly GCF_947387585.1). NCBI lineage: Bacteria > Pseudomonadati > Pseudomonadota > Gammaproteobacteria > Vibrionales > Vibrionaceae > Grimontia > Grimontia sp. SpTr1. The sequence continues at coordinate 5,448 of NZ_CANDOD010000022.1, read as the reverse complement.
GATCAGATCCTGTGGCATCACATTGTCGAGATCGCCAAGGCTCAGACGCTCTTTAACCGCACGCTCAACACGTACCAGACCTACACGGAACTGGTTCTCAGCCATTTCACCAACAGAGCGGATACGACGGTTGCCCAGGTGGTCGATATCGTCCACCTCACCGATACCGTTACGGATATCGATCAGCTTGCGCATCACTTCAATGATGTCATCGTGGCTCAGTACGCCCGGACCGGTCATTTCTTCACGAGTCAGGGAGCTGTTGAACTTCATACGGCCTACCGCAGACAGATCGTAACGATCTTCTGAGAAGAACAGGCTTTCGAACAACTGTTCTGCTGCTTCACGCGTTGGTGGCTCACCAGGACGCATCATGCGGTAGATTTCAACCAACGCGGTCAGACGGTCAGTCGTGCTGTCGATACGCAGGGTATCAGACATGTACGGACCGTGATCCAGGTCGTTGGTGAACAGGGTTTCGATCTTCTTATGGCCAGCCTGAGACAGAAGCGCCAGAGTTTCCAGGCTCAGCTCTTGGTTAGCACCCGCGATGATCTCACCGGTTTCCTCGTTGATGTAGTCACGTGCAGCAACTTTGCCCACGATGTACTCAACAGGGACTTCAATTTGTTTCACGCCGTCTTTTTCGAGCTGGCGAATGTGGCGCGCAGTGATGCGGCGACCTTGCTCGATGTATACCTTACCGTCAGCTTCAATATCGAAGCTCGCGGTTTCACCACGAAGACGATCAGGTACCAATTCCATCACCAGTGACTTGCCTTGAACTTCGAAAACAACTTTCTCGAAGAACATGTCCAAGATCTGGTCGGTGGTGTATTCCAACGCACGCAGGATGATCGATGCAGGCAGCTTACGACGACGGTCAATACGTACGTACAGCAGGTCCTTAGGATCGAATTCAAAGTCCAACCATGAACCACGGTATGGAATGATACGCGCGTTATACAGCACTTTACCTGAGGAATGGGTTTTACCCTTATCGCTGTCGAAGAAGACGCCCGGGCTACGATGCAGCTGGGATACGATAACCCTCTCAGTACCGTTAATAACAAAGGTACCATTGTCCGTCATGAGTGGAATTTCACCCATGTAGACTTCTTGCTCTTTGATGTCTTTTACGGTGCCAGCAGGTGCATCTTTGTCAAACATCACCAGGCGCAGTTTAACGCGCAGTGGTGCAGAGTAAGTTACGCCACGGATCTGACATTCTTTAACATCGAAAACTGGCTCACCGAGACGATAGCTAACGTATTGCAGCTCGGAATTGCCGTTGTAGCTCTGAATCGGAAAGACAGAGCGAAAGGCAGCTTCAAGACCGTATTGCCCTTCTGGATCCTGCTCGATAAACTTTTCAAAAGAATCAAGCTGGATCGACAGCAAGTATGGCACGTCCAGAACTTGAGGACGCTTACCAAAATCCTTACGGATACGCTTTTTCTCGGTATAAGAGTAAACCATAGGGTTCCTCAGCTCGCTGATAAGTGACCCAAACTGTCCAGACTGAGGGACAGTAACTAATAACCACCGTTTACTGTAGGAACATCAGAGGGTTAATTCCGATGTATTTGCATGGTCAGCAGTGACTAAACGGGGTGCAAAATTCACCACTGCCCTACAGCGCAAAAAGGCCGGTGGCTATTTAGCCACCAGCCATTAGCCTTTTCAGGCTAAGAAGCTAAGCAATAATTACTTAACTTCAACAGAAGCACCAGCTTCTTCCAGATCTTTCTTCAGAGCTTCTGCTTCTTCTTTAGAAACAGCTTCTTTCAGAGGTGCTGGAGCGCCGTCAACAACTGCTTTCGCTTCTTTCAGGCCCAGACCAGTCGCGCCGCGAACTGCTTTGATTACTGCAACTTTGTTTGCACCAGCAGCAGTCAGGATTACGTCGAATTCAGTTTGCTCTTCTGCAGCTTCACCGGCAGCAGCGCCGCCAGCAACAACTGCTGCAGCAGCAGAAACACCGAACTTCTCTTCCATAGCTTCGATCAGTTCAACAACTTGCATTACAGACATTTCTGCAACTGCGTCTAGGATTTGCTCGTTAGTGATAGACATAACAATTCTCTTTAAAGTCAACAATTAGTTTAAATAGCAACCAGTAAAAAGCAATGCGAATTACGCAGCTTCTTTCTGATCGCGAACAGCCGCGATAGTGCGAACCAGCTTGCCAGCAGACGCTTCTTTCATGCACATCATCAGACGTGCGATAGCTTCGTCGTAAGTTGGCAGCGTTGCCAGTACGTCAGCGTTAGTCAGCGCGCCTTCGAATGCAGCAGCTTTGATCTCGAAATCTTTGTTCTCTTTCGCGAAGTCTTTGAAAAGACGCGCTGCAGCACCTGGGTGCTCAGTAGAGAACGCAATCAGTGTAGGACCAACAAAAATGTCTTTCAGACATTCGTAGTCAGTACCGTCTACTGCACGACGAGCCAGTGTGTTACGAACAACTTTCATGTAAACACCCGCTTCACGCGCTTGTTTACGAAGAGAAGTCATCGCGCCAACTGTTACGCCGCGAGAATCAGCTACAACTGCAGACAGGGCACCGCTGGCAGCTTCGTTGACTTCAGCAACAATTGCTTTTTTGTCTTGAAGATTTAATGCCATTTGGATTTGCTCCTGGATTGTTTTTACACCACTCGCTGCTTCACAGCAGGAGAGTAATTACGGCGCAGATCCAAGAAAGAAATATATCTATCATGTTCCTGGCACCGTCTACGTAGGTAACGATTAAGTCTTACTTATGTAAGACGCCTACGGTCTTGGACGAAGTTCGGCAAGCCGAACTTAGCCATAAATTTGAAGCGACGAATTATACAGCAACTCATCGCTTCAAGCAATTAGTTTGCTTGTGCGTCCAGAGTGTTCTGGTCAACCGCAACACCTGCACCCATAGTGGTAGAGATGCTTACTTTCTTGATGAAAGCGCCTTTCGCTGAAGAAGGCTTAGCTTTCTTCAGAGCTACCAGCAGAGCTTCCAGGTTACCTTTCAGCTTGTCAGCGTCGAAGTCAACCTTACCGATGGTGGTGTGGATGATACCGTTCTTGTCGTTACGGTAACGAACCTGACCAGCTTTAGCGTTCTTAACTGCTTCAGCAACGTTAGGAGTTACAGTACCAACTTTCGGGTTTGGCATCAGACCGCGAGGACCCAGGATAGTACCCAGTTGACCTACAACGCGCATTGCATCTGGAGATGCGATAACTACGTCGAAGTTCATTTCGCCTTTCTTAACTTGCTCAGCCAGGTCTTCCATACCAACGATGTCAGCACCCGCTTCTTTAGCAGCTTCAGCGTTCGCACCTTGAGTGAATACCGCTACGCGGATGTCACGGCCAGTACCGTGTGGCAGTACAGTTGCGCCACGAACGTTTTGGTCTGATTTACGTGCATCGATGCCCAGGTTAACAGCAACGTCTACACTTTCAACGAATTTAGCAGTAGCCAGTTCTTTCAGAAGAGCAACAGCTTCGTTGATGTCGTACTCACGAGTCACATCAACTTTCTCGCGGATTACGCGCATGCGCTTAGTCAGTTTTGCCATTGTCTTAACCCTCTACTACCAGACCCATTGAACGAGCGGTACCAGCGATTGAGCGTTTCATCGCTTCAATGTCTGCACCAGTCATGTCTTTCGCTTTAGTTTCAGCGATTTCCTGGATCTGAGCGTCGGTAACAGTACCAACCTTCTCAGTGTTAGGACGGCCTGAACCAGACTTAATACCCGCTGCTTTCTTCAGCAGAATTGCTGCAGGTGGAGTCTTCATTTCGAAAGTGAAAGAACGGTCGCTGTATACAGAGATAACTACTGGAGTTGGCAGACCTTTCTCTAGAGATTCTGTACGTGCGTTGAACGCTTTACAGAATTCCATGATGTTCACGCCGTGCTGACCCAGAGCTGGACCAACTGGTGGACTTGGGTTAGCCATACCAGCTGCAACTTGCAGCTTGATGTAAGCTTCTACTTTTTTAGCCATTACTAAATACCTAAATTTGGGTTCAAACGTCTACTTTCGACAAGCAGACTCCCCGTTTAACAAAAGGGCGCGAAATTGTATTCAAATTTCGCGCCCCTCGCAACTGTTACCGAGCAAAAAATGATCAGGATTTTTCTACTTGGCTGAATTCCAGTTCTACCGGTGTTGCACGGCCGAAGATAGAGACAGATACCTTTAAGCGGCTCTTCTCGTAATCGACTTCTTCTACCACACCGTTGAAGTCCGCAAATGGGCCTTCAGTAACACGGATAACTTCACCCGCTTCATACACAGTTTTGTGTACTGGCGATTCGCTCGCTTTCTCCAGACGGTTCAAGATAGCGTCTGCTTCTTTATCAGAAATCGGCGCTGGGCGATCTGGTGTACCGCCGATGAAGCCCATTACACGTGGTACGCTACGCACCAGGTGCCATGACTCATCGTTCATCAGCATCTGAACCAGAACATAACCTGGGAAGAACTTACGCTCGCTCTTGCGACGCTGACCTGCGCGCATTTCAACTACTTCCTCGGTCGGTACCAGTACCTCACCAAAGAAGTCTTCCATCTCGTGCATTTTGATATGTTCTTTCAGCGACTTCGCTACACGGCCTTCAAAGCCAGAGAAAGCCTGAACAACATACCAACGTTTTTTTGGAGCTTCGCTCATGTAGTTAACCTCACACGCCAGTGAATAGGCGGACCAGACGGACCATGATTCCGTCGATGCCCCACAGGATGAGCGCCATGACGACAGTGACAGCCAGAACGATGAGAGTGGTCTGCAAAGTTTCCTGGCGAGTAGGCCATACCACTTTACGCACTTCCATACGCGATTCACGTGCAAAGGTGATCGCTGCTTTACCTTTGGCAGTTAGTGCGGCAACACCACCAGCGGCGGCAACCAACACAACTACAGCTGCAGCTCGTAGCACGACAGACATATCACTGTACAGGCTATTTCCCACTACCGCTACGGCCAATAAGGCAAAGACCACAACCCATTTCAGGGCGTCCATTGACCCGGTTTGGGCTTCAGCATTCGCTTTCATACATTCTACCTGTAACTAGTCTACTTCATAGACGACAACAACCTCGCGTCAGCGAGGTAAAAGAACAAGGAAAATAGCTTTAGATTCATATGATCGTCTATTTTCTTATCCCTAAAACAATGTTCACTGCAGCAAATCGGTGAAAAAAAGTTCAATCCAAAGATTTGGCGCAGAAAAAGGGCATCAAATGATGCCCTTTTTGCTAGTCCGTCGTCAAATCTTATTCGACGATTTTAGCAACAACGCCCGCACCAACAGTACGGCCGCCTTCACGGATTGCAAAGCGCAGACCTTCGTCCATCGCGATTGGTGCAATCAGAGTTACAACCATTTGGATGTTGTCGCCTGGCATTACCATCTCAACGCCTTCTGGCAGTTCGATAGTACCGGTCACGTCAGT